>JAYTUG010000246.1:0-28038 GCA_043744695.1 Gemmataceae bacterium | reverse complement strand
GCGTGTCCGAGTAGTATTCGAGTTCGTCGTCGCCGTAGAGTTCGCAGCGGTCGTCCATGAAGATTTTGAGCGAAGGCGTGTGGTAGATGAGGTATCCGCCGAGGTTCGCGTCGTTGAAGATTCGGGTCCCGGGTGGAACGGACGCGGCATAGGCCTGCATCTCGGCCGTGAGTTCCGTCGGGATGAAATCCGGATTCAGCCTCGCCCAATTGGAACCGATCACCGGAAGGATTTTGCGATTCGCTTGCAGCAAGAACGCGCTGGCAACGGCAAGCGCTGGCACGAGCGCCCAAGCCAAGTTTCGCGAGGGATTCAGATCGGGATCGCGGGCCAATGAGCCGTCGCCGTGCTTCACCAAGAGGCGATGCCAGATCGTGTGCGGCCAGAGGTCGACGAGGGCTACCGCGGCAGTGATCGCGAAAAGCGGTCCTTGCCGGATTCCCTGAAAGCTCAACGCCAACCAGACGAGCGGGATGATCCACGACACGCGAGGCAACTTCGGGAACACCCCTGCCAGCATCACCAGATAGAAGACGCCGAAGCCGATCACCGTTTGGCCGAGGGCGGAGGTCGGATCGAGCGGCATGTGCTCGTTCACGATGAGCTTGAGAACGCGCGACCCGACGATGCGTTCCCACGTGTTCAGCAGCTCCATGCCGAACGGGTTGACGAAGGGCGTGAGCCCGCAGGCGAGGACGATTCCCACGAGGAGAAAGGCCATCCGCCAGGATCGGATCGGCGAACGGTCGCGATTTACCAGGAAGAGAAGACCCCATCCCGCGACGGCACAGCCGAGGGTCATGGTTCCGCCGAGCACGCCACCGTGGAGATTGGTCCAGACCACGAAAAGTGGCATGAGCCAAGCGAGCCGCGCGAGGCCGCATCGGCCGCGCTCGAAATCGACGATGCACATCATCGTCCAGCCGAGGAGGGCGATGGTGAACATGTGCGGGCGTACGAAGTAATGGAACGCGCCGACGAACAGCGCCCCGCCCACGATGAGGCCTGCGAGTAGCGGCCCCATGCCAGCCTGCGTCGCCCTTCGGAATATGGTCGTGAACAGGCCCGCGATCAGGGCGGTGAAGCCGAGAAGCAGGGTATCCAGACCGCCGACGCGGTGGGCCCAGGCCATGAACACCTCGGCACCCCACTGCTGCGGGATCCAGGTGTGGCCTTCAAAGGTGTAGGTGAATGGATCGGTGTGGGGGAAGCCGCGGTCGAGGATGAGTTCGCCGACCTTGATGTGCCAGAGCGCACCGGGGTCGTAGAAACCGCGTTCGCGGAATGCGATGAGGAGGATGAGCCAGATGGCGAGGAAGAACGCCGTTTCGGGCCGGAACAGTCGCTTCACCGAGTGAGCCTCCGCGAGCGGAAGATGCCGCTTGGGGAAGCTTAGAACGGGAATTGAGACTTGGACGGAAAAGGCAAATCAGACCCGTTTTCACCTGGGAGCGCGGCCGTCCCGGCCGCATTCGGTTCCGGTGATGAAGGCAGGCAACGGTGATGGGGCGGCCGGGACGGCCGCGATCCCAGGAGCGGCCGGGACGGCCGCGATCCCAGGACTTCTATTCTCGGTTGAGCGTCGGCACGGTTCGCAACCGCACGCCGTTGCGAATGTAGTCGCCGTCGCCGGGGCTGAGTGTCGGGGGGCCGCTCTTCCAGGCCGGACCGGACGAGCCCTGGGCAACCCCTTCCTGAAAGAGTTGCTGCATGGCCTTCGGATCGAAGCTCACCGAGGTTTGCAGGGTTGGGAAACTGGGGCGAAGTGCCGTTAAGTGGTATCGCAAGCCCGAGGCACGTGACATCCCGTAGAGGTTCGACAGGTCCGCCCGGCAATAGGCGTACATCAAGGCACCCGTCGTCGCACCGAGAACCGGAAGCACTTTGGCTCGCACGGGTTCGGCGTCGGGATAGAGCTTGCCCGCCACAATCGCGTAGAGATTCCCCGTCTCGGCATTGGACGCATCGCCCGTGATCCCCGCGCTCGCCAGGGCAAAGACGTGCGAGGGAACGAAGAGTTGGGCCGTTGCCGCGCCATCCACGTGCAATTCCGTCACGTGCTTCCCGTCCACTTCCAAATCGAACTTCACCGGCGGCAGCATCCCAGGGACCGAACACGAAGCGAGCAACACATCGCGGAAGAGCTTGCAACCCACCGGGCACGGACGGCAAGCGATCGCACCCATGTCCCACACCACCATTCGCCTCGTGTCGAGATTCGTGGTTCCCACGTAAAGTCGGCGACCCTTCCGATGCTCGGTCGCGATTCTCTCCATAAGTTCAGTCGTGATCTGCGATTCGATCAGATTGCGAAGTGGCTGGGAAATCGCCAGCGAATCCTTGAAGGGGATAAGCACCCAGGTTCGGATGCGGAAGATGTCCGAAGGCTGGGTCTTGGTGTAAAGCTGGGCCATACGGGCGTCGTATTCTGGCCCCAGGAAGGCAAATGGCGCAATGAGCGAGCCGGTGCTGATTCCGGTCACCACGTCGAACTCGGGCCGCGTTCCGGACTTGGTCCAACCGTCCATGAAGCCAGCGGAATAGGCACCATAGGCACCGCCGCTCGAAAACGCGACGATGTTCTTCGGCTTCCGCATCGGGCAGCTATCACTGGCAGCCAGGTCGTACGGTCCGCAATTCGGCGAATTCGCCATCGTCATGCTGGGCGGCACGGCCGAGGCATCGCACGGGTCGTCGATGGAAGCGAGGGCTTCCGCCAAAGGTGGGGTGAACGGGATCGGCCGGTTCTTCCCGGCGTGGCATCCCAGCCCCGCGATCCCCGACAGGAAAGCGGCTGCGATTATCACAATTAGCGGGTTGCGGTTGCCATCAGACATGAAACGGGCGTACCCGGAGAAAATCGAGCTGTCAATGCGGGGCGGACGCAAATCGACATAAACTACTTTCCCAGAATTCCCAGATTGTTTATATTGCGTGTCTTTCCAAAGACTTGGGTCAATTCATTGTATCGCCAATGAGCGAGTTCGGCCATTTCGGGATTTTTTGAATATGCGGGTTGTGGCGGAATGAACAAATTTGCCGGCTACTTCGGTTGTATTGCCGGCGCATTCGTCTATAAATGGCACCTTGCGTTAGCCCAGCCTGCCTGCTCGTCCCGTTCCGCAGGAAACGCTTCACGCCAGAGGTTGGCGTGCTCGCCCCTGATTGGCTCCATGGAGGTATGTGTTGATGATGACCACTACGTTCGCCGCGGTCGCTCTGAGTGCCGTTCTGTCTTCGGGTGCGGTTGTCGTGCCCGCGTGGCAGACGGACTACAGCAAGGCCGTCGCGTCGGCAGCCGCCGAGCACAAGCCCATCGCCGTCTTCATCGGTAAAGGCGATTCGGGTTACTCGAAGCTGGTCGGCGGGGAGATCCCGGCGGAAGCCGGACAGCTCCTGGCGAAGAGTTACGTCTGCATTTATGTGGACACCGATACGGCTGCGGGCAAGTCGCTCGCTCGCCAGTTCGATATTTCGAAGGGTCTCGTGATTAGCTGCAAGGGCGGCGACGTCCAAGCCCTTCGCCATTCCGGTGCCGTGACCCCGAGCAACCTCACCGGCTACCTCTCGAAGTACAGCGACGCGAAGACCATCGCCACGACCGAAACGGCCATCGAAACCGTCCTCGCGCCCACGACCCTCGTGCCTGCGGCCTCGAGCTGCGCCAATGGCAACTGCGCCTCTTCGGCTTCGATGTCGATCCCCACGATGTCGAGCGGTTGCGCGAACGGCCGCTGCCCCGGTACGATGACGTACTCCCGCCGTCGCTAATTGACTGCCGCTTGCGGCTTCGCGATCTAAAAATTGCGAAACCGCAAGCGTCTCACTTCCACTCGCTCTTCAGTGCCGAGAAGTGAAGCAAGTCTTCAAATCGACCTCGCCTCAATAGCGACGACCGCAGCGTTCCTTCAAATTGGAAGCCGATCTTCTCCAAAACGCGAATGCTCGCGGCGTTCCCCTCGATCACGCGAGCCTGGATGCGGTTCGGTTCAAATGCGAGGAAGCAGTATGTCACGAGAGCCCGGCAAGCGTCGGCCATGATTCCACGGCCCCAGAACGGCTCCGCCAGCCAGTATCCCAGTTCCATCGTGTGGTTCGGGTGTGAGCCCCAAAAACATCCCACCGAGCCAATCGGCTGCGTGCCGCCATCCTCTTGGAACGCAATCGCCATCGGCTCGGGCACGCCCTCAGCGTACCGCGAACGCGCGTAATCGCGAACCATCACGAAGGTGTCGTCGATGGACTGGTGATGTTCCCAGAGCGTAAATTTCGTGGTGTTCGGGTTCGAGATCAGGGGGAAGAGCAGGGGGGCGTCCGCTTCTACGTAAGGCCGGATGATGAGGCGTTCGGTTTCGAGAATCGGTGGCCGCCAATTCGGGTTGAAGGCGACGGGATTCATCGGCCACCGAACGCGGCACGTTCGACTTCGGCGCGATCGAGCTTCGGCGTGGCTCCCTGATGCTCGCAGACGCGGGCCGCATAGTGATTGGCGAACCGGGCACACTCGCGGAGGGGCCGCCCTTCAAGATGCAAGCACACCATCGCCGCGGTGAAGGCATCGCCGGCCCCAACGGTGTCAGTGACGTTGGCTGGTACGGCAGGGATCCACTCTGTGCGTTGCCAGTCATGAACCGCCGTGGATTTCATACCACGAGTCAGGATGCCGACCTTGCGAACGTCGGTTCCGGGGTCAAACCAAGCACGCAACGGCGATTCCTTTCGACCAAGGGGTCTGAATGGCTTTTCCGGCGGAGGAAAGTCGCAGTCGACGACTTCCTTGATACTGAGGGTACGAAGCTCAACTTCATTCACTTTCAGCCATTCAACATGTTCGCGAGTAGTTTCGATTCTGGTCAATTGCTCGAGAGTCAAGCGACTCCGAAGATTGACGTCGAAGATGCGTAAACCTGTGATCGCGCGCTTCATGAACTCCCCGATTGCCAATCGTGATAGATCCGCTCGCTGGGCCAACGTTCCGAAACAGACCGCGGCGGTGTCCTCCGCCAAGTTCGCTACTGGATCGTTCCACTCGATGTAATCCCACGCCACGTCGTCCGCGATCGCGTAACTCGGCACTTTGTCCGCATCCAACGTCACTCGCACCGTACCGGTCGAGTGCTCGCGATCCGTCTGAATGTACTCGTCGCTTAGCCCCAGGTGGCGGACTTCCTCACGAAGTTCTCGACCGAGGTCGTCGTCGCCGACGCGGGAAACGATGACCGCTGGGTGGCCGAGCTGGTGGCAGTGGAACGCGAAGTTGAACGGCGCTCCGCCGGCAACCTTGCGGCCATCGGGGTACACGTCCCAGAGCAGTTCGCCGATGCCCACGATGGGGTTCATCGAGGGCTCCACGGGGCCGGCTTCTTGTCGAAGAACGCGGTGAGGCCGCCGCGACATTCCTCAGTTAAACGCGGGGCGGCGCTCGCCTTAGCGAGTTCCTCCATCGGCACGGACTGATGCGAACAGCGCCGCAGCAGTTCCTTCGTGCTCGCCAGCGCTTTCGGCCCGCCTTCGGCCAGCGACGCACACCATCGCAGTGCTGTGTCGATCAAAACCTCCTGCGACACGACGGCATTCACGAGTCCCAGTCGCAACGCTTCCGAAGCGTCGATGAGTTCGCCGGTGAGGAGCAGCCAGCGGGCGGTGCGTTCGCCGACCTGCCGCAACAAGTGGGGCATCACCATCGCCGCCACGAGTCCGCGCCGCACTTCCGGATAGCCGAACTTCGCCTCCGGTACGGCGACTGCGAGATCGCACACCGTCACGAGCCCGGCACCGCCCGCCACCGCAGCACCGTTCACCGCTGCGATAGTCGGCTTCGACAAAGTGTAAATCCGTTCGTAGAGTGCCGCGAGTTTCGCAGCATCGTCCCAGACCACGTCGGATCGATCGCCGAGTGTGCCGCGAAGTTCTTCGAGGTCCATCCCGGCACAAAATGCGGAGCCGTTTCCCGTGAGAATGACGGAGCGAACGGAGTCGTCCTCTTCGGCCCGGATGAACGCCTCGGCAAGCGCCGCAATCAGTTCGCGCGAAAGGGCGTTCCGCTTGTCCGGGCGGTTGATGGTGAGGATTGCCGCCGGGCCGCGCCGTTCGTCGAGCACGAGAGTGGACATGGAACTCAAGCGACCCGGACGGCCGCGCTCCCAGGATCCTCGATCGGCATCTGCAACAAGGCCAGTGCCAGCGACTTGCCTTGCGTGTCGCTGCGGAGCGATCGACTCGCGCCGCCAGCTAGCACGTCGTACAGCATGAAGTTCAATCCGAGTACATTCGCGGCCTCGAATCGCTCGACGCTTTTCGGTCCGAGTGGAGCGAAGTACGCCGCCACGATTTCCGACGTGAGATGCTGCTTCAGCCAGGCGAACCCAGCATCGGTGTAGGCGATGATCGCCACGTTCGCGTGGTTCCCCTTGTCGCCGCTGCGGCCGTGAGCGATTCGGGATAGTGGAACCGTGGGCATCAAATGATCTCCACCTGGGGAGTGATCGCCGATTTCGCGATCAACGCGGGCCAGTAAGCGAACACCTCGCGTACCGGTGGTCGGCCCGTCGTGTAGCCTGTGGTTCCGGGATAGCCCGAAGTCACCAACGGTGAGAACTCTTTCGAGAACCGCTCGACGTGGCTCCGATTCGCATCGCGCACCGCGACCCGCAACACGACCTCCGCCGGTTCGCCGGTCGATTTCACGACGCCGGGCACGCAGTCGCCGGCACCGAGTGCCTCGATGTTCGATTCCGCGAACCAGACGCCCGCTTGGCGCAATTTCTCGAGGATGATGGCTCCCGAACGTCGGGCCTTACTCTCGGCATTTGGCCCCGCGATCAGCAGTGTTCCTGCCGCCATGAATCCATCGCGATAGGCGATCGAGACCTTGTAGGTATCCGTGACGCCGTTCGCTTTGGCCGCATTTACCGAGACGAGATCGGGACCGATTTGCTTCAACTGAATGGAGGTGAAGTCGGCCGTGACATCGGGCGTGAAGTACCGCGCCGGGTCGGCGACTTCGTAGAGCAGTTGCTCGCTGATCGTTTCGATGTTCACCACTCCGCCGCTGCCTTGGGGCTTCGAGATGGTGAAGCTGCCATCTTCATTCATCTCGGCAATCGGGTAGCCGACTTGGGCGAGCCGCGTGTCGTAATTGGCGTTGATCCAGAGCCCGCCGGTGGCCTGGGCTCCGCACTCGATGAGGTGCCCGGCCACGGTCGCTGAGGCGAGGCGATCCAGATCGGTTTCGGCGAAGCCCCAGCCGAACTCGAACGCGGTCGGCCCCACGGTCAAAGATGCATCCGCGACGCGCCCCGTGATAACGATGCTCGCGCCAGCCTTCAGTGCTTCGACGATCGGCTTCGCGCCGAGATAGGCATTCGCGCTGACGACCCTCTCGCGAATCGCCGCGAGCGGTTCGCCGGTGTCGAGGTGGTTGAGTGTGTGTTCGTGGAGTCGCGGCATCAGATCGTCGCTGGAAACGATGCCGATCTTGCGACCCGCGAGCCCGGCCTTTGTAAGAATCTCGCGGGCCTTGGCGGCGCAGCCGTGCGGGTTCATTCCCCCAGCATTGGTGACGATCTTCAACCCCGGTTGCTGCTTGAGAATGGGAACGAGCCGACCGAGGACATCGAGGAAATCCGAGGCGAACCCGGCCGCGGAATCCTTCGCCTTTTGCACGGCGAGGATCGACATCGTGAGTTCGGCGAGGTATTCGAGCGTGAGGTAATCGAGCCGCCCGTCGCGCGCAAGATGGATGGGCGCATCGAGGTTGTCGCCCCAGAACCCACAGCCGTTGCCGATCCGCATTCGCTTCACAATCGGTCCTCATTTCTTCCCGGCGAGCAGTTTCTCGATCTCGGCGGTTGCACTCTTAATATCGCGAGCGTGAAAGCGGCCAACCACTTTCCCATCGGGATCGATCAGAATCGTCGTCGGGTAGCCGAGTACGCCGTACTGCTTCGGAGGGCCGCCACGACCCCGATCATCGTCCTCACCGACCATTTTTCCCGACGCCAGGGCATTTGCGAAAGGCAGTTCCTTGCCCTTCCATGAGCCTTTTACATAGCCTGCGACCTTCTCAGCTAGTTTCGTCGCCGTGTCCACTTCGCCATCCGCATCGACGTGAACTCCCACGATAGCCAAGCCCTTCCCAGCGAACTTCTCGTGCAACTCGATCAGCACCGGCATCGCCCCGACGCACGGCCCGCACCAGTACCCCCAGAAATCCACTAGCACGTATTGGCCCTTCAGATCGCCGAACTTCACCGGCTTGCCAGCCCAGGCCACTACGCCTTCGAGTTCCGGTGCGGGTTTGCCCTTCAGTAGCGCCAGGGCAGACGCTCTCAGCGCGATCGGTGCCAAGGTAATCTCGGCTTTGCCATCAGGCACGGTGAAGGCCACCTCCCGCCGGTGCAACTCGTCCCCGTAGGCGTTGATGGTGTAGTTGCCCGGCGGGACGAGAAACTCGAGATTGCCCTGGTGCGAGTCGCAACCGGCAACCGCACGGCCATCCCGGTTCAGGTAGGCGTTCGTCCACCCGATCTGCCCGCCGCCCTTTGTGATCTCCTCCGACACAATCCGAACGGAAACCCGGCACTCGGGAGCGAGGGCAACCCGAAGCTCGCCGGTGGCGAGTTGCGCGGGGGATGAAGCCGGGTACGCGATGAGCTTGGCCCTCTCGTCGCGAACCACGGCCAGCGGTTCCTCGAACTTCGCCTTCACCGTCCCATCCGGTCCGGTCTTCGCGCCCCCGGACAACTGCCACTCAGCTGGCGCGTCCTTCCCCTTCGAATCGTTTCGCTTGCTCATGAACGTGGCCACGGATGCGTTCGGCACGGGCTTGCCATCCGGGCCGGTCACGCGAACGGTGATCTCCTTCGGGAACGCCTTGAACCCGGCCGGCGCGCGGGTCAAGGTGACGAGGAAGACTGTCTCCGATGTCTCGAATGCCCTCGGCCGCTTCCCATTTATCTCGTGGGCGAAGAAGATCGTCATCCGGTCGCCATCGAGCTTGAAGATGCCGCGGTAGGCGCCGGCCGGGATCTTGAGCGGCACCCCGAGGCTGGCGAAGTCGAGTTCCTCCAGCACCAGATCGACGGATCGCGGATCGGCCGGGTCGAACGCGAGCCGGCCCTTCAGATCCTTTTCGTGGCCCATCAACTTCGTGAGCGCGAAGCGATCCCCACTCACAGTGACGATGGATTCCCAAACTCGCATCAGGTCGTTGGACTTACTTGTGCGAGCGGAGTCGAAAAGCCAGAGGCCGTCGAGTTTTGGCGGCGCGGACTTCGGCTCGGAGGCCGGAGCGAGTCCCGTTGCGAGGATGACAATTGCGGACGCCGCGAGGAACGATCGCAACATGGGAAGCCTCCGGTGATCGGATCGAGAGCGGGAACTCTCGGCCTCGCGGAATTGTAAATGGTCGCGGCGGGTTTGGCGAGCGCAATCGACTCGGAGGATTCGCTTTGACGGCAATTCCGGCTCGGGTACAATCGCAAGTGTGTTCCTGCTCCCTGCTAGGCAAGGACCGATCATGCGCTGGGTTCTCCTCGTCTTCCTCGCTGTGTTGCCGGTCGATTCCCGAGCGGCCGACCTTCCGCCGGATTGGGCCTTCAAGCCCGTCAGCAAACCGGCCGTTCCGCCATCTACTTCCAAGAATCCAATCGACTCCTTCGTTCTCGCCAAGCTGAGTGACAAGGGGCAGTCACTGGCCGCGCCGGCCGACAGGCGAACGCTCCTTCGCCGCGTTGCCTTCGACCTCACCGGCTTGCCGCCGACGCCGGAGGAAGTCGAGGCGTTCCTGAAAGACAACTCGCCGGATGCCTTTGAGAAAGTGGTCGATCGGCTGCTCGCTTCACCGCGGTACGGCGAACGGCAAGCTCTCTTCTGGCTCGACCTCGTTCGCTTCGCCGAGAGCGACGGCTTCAAGAGCGACGACTTCCGCCCCACGGCCTGGAGGTACCGCGATTACGTCATCCAATCGTTTAACGCCGACAAGCCGTACGACCGCTTCGTGAAGGAGCAACTCGCGGGGGACGAACTCTTCCCGGACGACGTGAACGCGAATATCGCCACCGGCTTCTTGCGCCACTCGCCCTACGAGTACAACGCCGTCGATGTCGAGCAGAAGCGGCAGGACATGCTCAACGACATTTCGGACACCACTTCGGCGGCGTTCCTCGGCATCACGCTCGCCTGCGCCAAGTGCCACGACCACAAGACCGACCCGATCACGCAACGCGATTTCTACCGATTCCAGGCGTTCTTCGCGGGCTTCTGGCCGAAGGACGTACCGGTCATTTCCTCGGCGGAACATTCGATCCTCCAGACGAAACAGGCCGAGTGGGATGCGAAGGCCGCCGAACTCCGCAAGCAGATCGAAGCCATTGAGAAGCCCGTGCGCGAGAAGGCGATGGCCAAGGAACGCTTCCGCTTCCCGAAGGAATACTCCAGCCTGATCGACGTCGCGATGGATGAACGCACGCCATTGCAGAAGCAACTGACGATGCTCGTGGAGCGGCAGGTGTATAGCCGGGTGAAGATCGCCTCGGCTCAGATGCCGGTCGCGGATCGCGCGAAGTGGGAAGGCATGGCCAAGCAGATGGCGGAACTCGAGAAGGACCGCCCGGCCGAGCCGCCAACCGCCATGGTGATGACCGACGTCGGGCCGCAGAGTCCGCCGACGCACTTGCTCAAGCGCGGTAGCTGGCGTTCTCACGGCGACGAACTCGAACCCGGATACCTTTCGGCCATCGACGACCGCGATGCGAGTGTGAAGCCCACCGCGAACACCAGCGGTCGGCGAACGGCGCTGGCCAACTGGATTGCCGATGCGAAGAACCCGCTGACGGCCCGCGTGATGGTGAACCGCATCTGGCAGCAGAACTTCGGCAAAGGTCTCGTCGGCTCATCCAGCGACTTCGGTGTCACCGGCGACCGCCCTACGCATCCGGAACTGTTGGACTGGTTAGCCAATCAACTATCAAGCCCACCCGTGGCAACGGGTGGGCCTCCGCCCTGGTCAATCAAACGACTCCACCGTCTCATCGTGACGAGCGCCACCTACCAGCAATCTGCGTCGAAGAACACCGACAACGCGCTTCTCCAAGGCTTCCCGCGCCGTCGGCTCGATGGCGAAGCCCTCCGCGACGCCATGCTCGCCTCGGCGGGTCTTCTCAACGTGAAAGACGGTGGCCCGAGCGTCTTCCCGGAACTTCCCGCCGAGATCAAGGCCGCAAACTGGAAGGTCTCCGCGGACCCGGCGGACCGCAATCGCCGCAGCATTTACGTTTGCGTGAAGCGGAACCTGCGCTACCCGCTGTTCAGCCTGTTCGACAGCCCGGACCGCGTGGAAACCTGTTCGCGCCGCTTCGTCACCACCACTGCTCCGCAAGCCTTGACCTTGTTGAACGACGCCATCGTGCTCGGCTATGCGAAGGCCTTCGCCACACGCGTTGTGAAGGAATCCGGTTCCGACGCCGACAAGGCGATCGACCGGGCCTTCGCGCTGGCGCTGAGCCGCCCGCCGACCTCCGAAGAACGCGCCGCGATGCGAATTTTCTTAAAGCAACACAAGGGGCCGTTCCCGGACGCAGTGACAGACCTGTGTCACTCCCTGATGAACTTGAACGAGTTCATGTACATCGACTGAGGCGGTCGTCATGCCACGCGAGCAGTTTCGAACCAACCGGTGGCTATGGTCGATAAGCTCGATAGGGGCTTTTGTTGCATTCGGATTTTTCGATCCAGTGAGTGGTGCTGCGAAAGGTGACAATGATTGGTGGAGTCGAATAAGCGAAGTGCCAAGCTGCAACATGCATCAACTAAACGAGGTGCTCCCGCCGATACTTCTTTATGGCTCGATTCTTGCAATTTCCGCAGCAATCTCGGGATGGGTAATACAAGCAGTTGTCGTCATCGCTTATAGGCGTCGGTCCGTGAATCTAAAAAGTCAACAAGCGGCATCAATATGATTTCCCACATTCCACTGTTCCATTCTCGTCGCGATTTCCTCCGCTCTGCAGGCGGCGGCTTCGGCGGGCTCGCGTTCGCCGCGCTGGCCCAGGGCGAGGACGCGACGCAGAAGCCGCACTTTGCCGCGAAGGCCAAGTCGGTCATCTTCCTGTTCATGGAAGGCGGGCCGAGCCACGTCGACCTCACCGATCCGAAGCCCGAACTCACGCGGCAGAACGGCAAGCCGCTGCCCGCCAGCTTCGGCAAAGTACTCACGCCGATGGGCACCGGAGGCAATAATTTACTCGCCTCCAAACGCAAGTTCGCCAAGCACGGCCAAGCCGGCCTCGACTTCTCCGACTGGCTACCGAACATGGCCAAGTGTGCGGACGACTTCGCGCTGCTTCGCGCCTGCTGGGCGGATGGGCTCAACCACGTCGGCAGCGTGTGCCAGATGAACACGGGCTCGGTGCTCGCCGGGCGGCCGAGCCTCGGGTCATGGTCTGTGTACGGACTCGGCAGCGAGAACCGCAATTTGCCGGGGTTCGTCGTACTCACCGATGGCGGCGAAGTCACCGGCGGTGCCAAGAACTGGGGCACCGGCTACATGCCCGCCACCTATCAAGGCACGCCGTTCCGCAACGGTCCCAATCCGATTCTCAATCTCAACCCACCCGCCGATGTCGATGCCCAGCGGCAGCGGGCGAAGGCCGATCTCATCGCGAAGATGAACGACATTCATCGCCGCGAACGCCCCGGTGACTCGCAACTCGACGCCCGCCAGGCCGCGTACGAACTCGCCTTCCGCATGCAGGCCACCGCGCCCGAAGCCGTCGATCTTTCGCGCGAAGACGACAAGACGAAAGACGCCTACGGGCTGAACCGCAAGGAGACCGCCGAGTTCGGCCATCGCTGTTTATTGGCTCGCCGACTGGTCGAACGCGGCGTACGTTTCGTGCAAGTCTACTGCGGGGCCGGCAGCGCCTGGGACGCCCACGCGGACCTCGAAGGCAACCACACGCGGCTCTGCGCCCGCGCCGATCAGCCGACCGCGGCCCTCTTGAAGGACCTCAAGGCGCGCGGCCTGCTCGACAGCACGCTCGTGATTTGGGGCGGCGAGTTCGGCCGCACCCCGATGACCGAAGGCACCAACGGCCGCGACCACAACCCATACGGCTTCTCGATGCTGATGGCCGGGGCCGGCGTGAAGGCCGGGGCCATCCACGGCACGACCGACGAGTTCGGCCTCCGCGGCGTCGATGGCCGCGTCCACGTCCACGATCTTCACGCGACGATCCTGCACCTACTCGGCTTCGACCACGAGAAACTGACCTACCGGCACAACGGCCGCGACGAACGCCTGACCGACGTCAGCGGTAAGGTTGTGAAGGAAGTCGTGGCGTGAAATATGTCCAATTTCAATCCATCTGCATACAGCCTCGCGGTCGAGGCACTGCTCATTCCCGAGCGGCTGCCCGAACTCGGGCCGGGGTCGCCAAATCATTTCAAGAAGTCGGCACTGCAAACGCTCGTTATATCCCCAGCTTGTCGTGCCGGGTTGTGGCTCCTGCACGATTTCCTCGACGAGTCGCACGCGATCAGTCAGGATCTGGAAACGCAAGAAGGAAGCTTCTGGCACGCGATCATGCACCGGCGAGAACCGGACGCGGCAAATAGCAAATACTGGTGGCGAAGAGTCGGCGCACATCCGGTTCTCGATCAACTGCGCGAACGGGCACCGGCGTTCGGATATGAGTACACAACGCCCGAGGCGTTCGTCGATGAATGCGAATGCGTTCGCGGTACGGGAACCGAAGCGGAGTTGATCGCGAGGCGGGTGCAGGTGCTCGAATGGCAACTGCTATTCGACTGGTGCTTCAAGCTGGCGAGCCGAGTCACGTGAAGCGACCGGGGTGAAGAAGCACCCGGCCCCTGACGGGGCACGGCTCGCCGAGGCGGCCTATTCCTTAGATCGCTTCGCCTTGATGCTCTTCACCGGCTTCGCGGACTTGGTTGCTTTCTTCACCTTCTTCTTGGGCTTCTCGTCTCCATCATCATCATCGTCATCGCTCTCTTCATCGTCGTCGTCCGATTTCTTGCGAAGCAGGAGGAACAAACCTCCGCCAATGACGGTGAGGATGGCGAGCCCGCCGACGATGAACGGCCAGATGGGCGTCTCTTTCTTTGCGACCACCGGTTCGCTCGGCGGCGGAGGCGCGATCGTCGGCGTCACGACTGGCGGCGGCTCTTTCTTGGGCAGATCCACGGTCGGAGGCGTCTCGACCTTCGGCGGGGGAGGGGGTGGAGGCGGTGGTGGTTCCACCTTCGGCTCGTTCACCTTCGCCGTGAGAGCTGAGGAATCGATGATGAGCCGCTTCGAAAGGTCGGGCGTGAGGTTGGCACGCTTCAAGAAGAGGATGGCGAGCGCGGTATCGACAATCGGCACATCTCCACCCGCGACGCCTCCGTCCTTCCAGCTGCCATTTTGTTGCTGATCGGCGATCAAGATTTCCGCTCCCCAACGGTACCAGTCTTTTTTGTCGAGTGTGGTGATGTCGTAGAGCACTGCGATGCGTTCGAGCGCCCAGAGATAGTAGAGGCCGCCGATGTCTTTGACCTTGGGGCGATCCTTGTACTGGCCGGTTGGCATGCCGACGTTCTTGGCCAGGAAGCTGAGCGATTTGAGGATGGCTTGATCCTGTTCGGGCCGACCGGCGAGCGGATCGACGCCGAGGGCGTTGCCGCAGGCCAGGCCGAGCAACCCGACGCAGGTCATAGCCTGCGTGGAGCCGGTGGGGTACGCATAGCCCCAGCCGCCGGAGCTCGCGTCCTGGCTGGTGCGGAATCGTTTCGCGACCAGTGCGAAGGTGCGTTCGGTCGGCACGCCGTGCCGCCGCGCCGTCCACAAGCCGATGATCGCGAAGTGGGTGTTTGAGTTGTCGCCCGCTTCCTTCTTGATGAGGTCTTTCTTATCTTCGGGGTCCAGCGAGTCGTACTTCGCCGGGTCCTGGAAGACCACGCGGTTCTTCAGGCTGGGAGTGAGGTTCTTTACAACGGTCGTCCGCGTTTTCTCGTAATCCGCGGCATCGACCGCCGCCTGGCTCGGCTTCACGATGATCTCTTCGGATTGCTTGATGCAGAGGCCGAGCCGGGAAGGGCGTTCGCGGTAGCTCACACTCTGAATCGCGGGCGGCGGCGTCATCTTCTTCAATGCCGCGATCATCTGAATCGCTTCGGGATCGGAGACGCGGGGACCGCGTGGGTCGCCGGAAACTTGATAGGCCCATCCGCCGGTCGCGGTTTGCCCGGCCATGAGTCGAGCGGCCAGAATTTGGATCGTGGGATCGTCGCGCTTCGGATCCTTCAAGCGGTCGAGGAAGATGATCGTCAGTGAGATCTGGTAGGTGTCGGAGAGGGTGGAGGCCTTGGAGCGAACGTATTCCGCGGCTCGCGAGATGGTCCGATCGTTGATGCGAACGCCGCTCTCGATGAGAGCGATTCCGGTGAGGGCGGTGTAGCCGACGGCGTGTCCGCCATCGCCCCAGGTGCCATCGTCATTTTGCGTCGCCTTGATGAACTCGATGCCGCGGGCAATGGATTCCTCGACGATGGCCTGATTCATGGGAGGCAGGTCGCCGTCTTTGGCCGCCTTCCCGGCTTGCGCCGGCAGCGGATTCGACTCGGCCGAGAGCAGCAACGCGATGGAAAGCGTGAGGCCGACCGCCATCCGAGAACTTGCCGCCAGTGCGAAACGCATGAGCATCACCGGGTGAGAGGATCGCCGTGTAATTGGGAGGACCCGCCTGTCTGAGACTTGTGATGGTTGAAGAGTAACCCGAGTGCGGGGTGATTGGCAAGGGAAAATGTTCCCGCTTTCCTATACTTCCCAGCATCGTTCGGCACGTTTCGTTGGCACATCCGGAGACTATCTCGTGACCCGTTCCGCCCTCATCGCAGTCTTCGCACTCGCAGCCCTCTCGTCGTTCGCTGCCGAGAAAGACGAGCTCTTCGTCGCCAAGCCGCTCACTGAGAAGATGAGCTTCACGCCCGGCATCGAAGGCCCCGCCTGCGATGCCGCCGGCAACCTCTACGTCGTCAACTTCAAGAAGTCCGGCGACATCGCCAAGATCGCACCCGGAGGCAAACCCGAAGTCTACGTCAACCTCCCCGGCAAGAGCGTCGGCAACGGCATCGTCTTCGACAAGAAAGGCTTCATGTACGTCGCCGACTACACCGGCCACAACGTCCTCAAGATCGACCCCAAGACCAAAGCGATCACCGTCTTCGCTCACGAACCGAGCATGAACCAGCCCAACGACCTCGCCATCGCCCCGGACGGCACCCTCTTCGCCAGCGACCCCAACTGGGAGAAAGGCACCGGCCAACTGTGGCGCATCGGAACCGACGGCAAGATGAAGAAGCTCGCCGCCGACCTGGGCACCACCAACGGCATCGACGTGAGCCCCGACGGCAAGACGCTCTACGTGAACGAATCGAAGCAGCAGAACGTCTGGTCCTTCCCGATCCAGGCCGACGGCACCCTCGGCGAGAAGAAGCTCCTCAAGAAGTTCGACGACCACGGCTTCGACGGCATGCGTTGCGACATCGACGGCAACTTGTACGTCACGCGCTACGGCAAGGGCACCGTGGTCAAGCTCTCGCCGAAGGGAGAAGTGCTGAAGGAGATTGACGTTCTCGGCAAGCAGCCGAGCAATGTCTGCTTCGGCGGTCCGGACGGCCGCACGGCTTACGTTTGCGAGGTGGAGCACTGTCGCATGGTGACCTTCCGCGTGGACAAGGCGGGGTTGGCTTGGCAGCAATTGCAGGGGAAGTGAAAACCAAAACTCGCCTTTCCAGTATTCCCGACGCTTTGCAAAACTTGCGGACCGTGGAAGGATCAGTGGTTCGGCGTGGGGTGGCTGTGATGCTCGTTCCGGAGCGAGATCGCGCCATTTGGATTCGGCAGCAATTCCCGCTTTCCCCTGCTGGCTTCGTCGGTAAGATTTTGTTCCTCAGTCCCCTCCACTCGATCGGTGATTCATGTTTAAGACTGCCCGCTCTCGCCGGAATGCGTTTCTGGACCTGACCCGGCTTGAGGAGCGCGAGACGCCCTCGACCATTCAGTGGGTCAATCGCGGCACGCCGGCCACGGACACCGATGGATATAACGCCGCGTTCGGTGCCCAAGCGCAGACGGCCCGGGCCGTTACCGACGCGGCGATTTTGGCGTGGCAGAACGCGATCGCATCGTTCAACTACGCGAACGTGGCGCTCAACGACACGTTCCGATTAACGGTGAGCGCCGACCCGACGGATCGGGGAAATGGCGCGGCCGCCGGTGCGACCGCGTTCGACGCCGCCGGCAAGCCGACGGCGGGCGGCGTGACCATGGGCGTGGGAGAAGACGGGAAAGGGGGCGGCTGGTTCTTCGACGCGAACCCGGCCGACTTGAACGCCAACTTCCAGGGAGGCTTGGTTGCAGCCGGAGGGGGATTCGTTGCCACCGCGTCGCCGCAGGGGCCCGCCGTCGAATTGGGCGATTACTTCTCGGTCGTCGCCATCGAAATCACCCATGCTCTCGGCTTCGGCACGTCTCAGGATTTCAATGCGAGCCCGCTCTTCACCAAGACGACGATTGCGGACGTCGTCAATTCGCCGGGCACGCTGTACCGGTACAACGGACCCTCGGTCCGCGCACTGTTCACGAGCGATAATGGGAACACGACCGATACCGGCTCGCCGATCCACATTGCGCTACCGAACGCGGCCCACACCTCGAAGGATGCCCAGAACGTCGTTTACACGGGGCTCGTCGATACCGGGAACGCCAGCTACAACGGAGGCCGTCGCTACCTGCCTTCGGAGACCGACGTATTGGTGTTGAAGGACATCTTCGGGTTCACTCCGAACGCCAATTTGAGGCGGTTCGGCCCGGGGAACGCGGCCCAGGCCGGGACCGGTCTCGCCGTGGCCGCCCCCGGTCCTGGCGGAGGTACCGGCCTCGTCGTTCAGGTCGCGAAGACCGGCCAAACGATCGAGTCGATTACGCCGTACGGCACCGATTTCCACGGCGGGTTCTCGGCGGTCCTGGCCAACGATCGCGGCACCACGATCGTGGCCACAGCCCCCGGCCCTGGCGGCGGCCCTCAGGTCGAAGTGTTCGATGCGAAGACCGGCGTTCTGTTGCGTTCGTTCTTCGCCTACGAACCCGAGTTCCGCGGTGGAGTGAACGTCGCCCTGGGAGACGTGAACGGCGACAGCGTGCCCGACATCATCACCGCGCCGATGGCGGGCGGCGGCCCGCGCGTCCGCGTCTTCGACGGCAAGACGGGGACCGTCATTCGCGATTTCTTCGCGTTCGACCCGTCCTTCCGTGGCGGGGTGAACCTCACCTTCTCGCAGATCAACTTGGATGTGAACGATGGCGAAGACGGATCTTGGATCGTCGTGGGTGCAGGCCCCGGCGGCGGCCCGCACGTCAAAGTGTTCGGAGCCGATACCGGGAACTTACTCCGTTCCTTCTTCGCCTACGAATCCAGCTTTCAGGGCGGCGTGAACGTTGCGCTCGGAGACGTCTTTGGCGTGAGCCAAGCGAACATCATCACGGCTCCCGGTGCCGGGGGTGGGCCGCTCGTTCGGGTCTACGATGCCTTTGGAGCGACGACCGATTTGCTCGAAGAGTTCCTGGCTGGCAACGCTTCCTCCCGCGACGGCCTGCACATCGCGGCCGGCATCGACATCACCGGCAACGGCACCGCCGACATCCTCGTTGCACCGGCCAGCGGCACGGGTAACAGCGTACGCGTTTATGACGGAGCGACCCACGATCTCCTCAGCGAGTACCAGCCGTTCGGGCCGACGGCAACGGGCGGCATCTTCGTCGGAGACCTCGGTTAGTCGAAGGGGCTACTTCTTTTCCTTCACCTGAAAATAGCCCCACAATTCCACCGTTTGGCCGTCTTCCAAGGTCGCGTCCACGCGGTAGCTCACGGGCGTGGGCTTGTCGAAGGTGCCGAGCGCGACCGAGGTCGGCGGCTTGCCGAAGACGTTCGGCGGAACCGCTTCCCATTTGCCGAGAAGGTCCGTTTGCGTGCGCACCTTGAACGCCTTCACGACGGCATTCTTCGGCCAGGTCAGCGCGAGCTTCACGGGTTCGGATGCCTTGGGAACGGCGGGGAAGGGGAGGGCGGTGAACTTGGTGAACAGGTCTGCGGTTCGGTCGGGCTCCTTCTCCGGCGGTACCCAACCGAGCGTTTTCTTCTGCTTCAAATTCAGGTGCGATTCGCTAATCCAAAATTTGTATTGGCCGGCACCCATCACGCTGTCGTCGAGGGGTTCGGGGTGCGGTAAGCCGATGCTGTGGCCGAGGCCTTCGTGATAGACGACGCAATCGGAGCCGCTGTAGGGCACGCGCCAGCCGTCCGCACTTACGAGGCCCATGCCGTAGCCGGGGTCGGCGTAGTAGATCGCGCGGGCTCCACCGGACTCGGCACCGGGGAAGTGCCGGCCATCGGCCGCGATGTTGCCCTCGTGAACCTCCTGGCCGTCGATCAACCGCGTGCGGCGGAAATCGTCCATCTCGCGCCAGTTGAAGTCGCTCATCACGAGCAGCACCGGGAATCCCGTCTTGCGGTCCGGCTTCCACTTGAGAAGCGCCTTCACCTCGTCCATCGTGCTGTAGAAGGTCGCGTCCTGGTCGCCCTTGCGAAAGGCGGCGGTGGCTTTCTCGGTGACCAGCGGCTTCGGGTGAACGAGGGCGTTGAGGCGGGAGCCGTCGCCCAGTTCGCGGGAATGGAACGCCGAGATCCGCTTCACGTAGTAGTCGATGCGGTCCTTCCAATCGGGGAGCGGCGTGCGGTCTTTCGGAACGAAGTAAACGACCGTGAGGTTGATGGTGCCGATCTCGTGCTTGCGGTCGAACGTGGTGAAGGCTGGCTCGGCGGCATGGAGGATGCTTGAGGTTGCGAGCAGCACGATGGAAGCGATCGGGCGCATGAGATACTCCAGTCAAGCTTTGTTCCGCCGCAAGCGGCTGAGTTACGATAGCAAGCGTGGCCGGGTGTGCCTCTTGAAGTAAGGCAATTGGTTCTGGGTGGCACCGGCTTCCAGCCGGTGTTCGGGGTGGCACCGGTGCCACCCATGCCAACTTCAAGAGGCACACCCAGCGTGGCCATCTTTTTCGATTTTCCCGCGGTTCGCCAGTACACTGTCTTCGGACCGTCTCAAAACTCCCCGAGGATCTCTCCATGTTCGACTCGCCACTCTCGCGCCGTTCGTTCCTCCAAGCAGGCGGCGTTGCCGCAGCGGGCCTGCTCACCGCCAACTCCGTTCGGGCCGACGACAAGGGGAAGGGCGACCTCGGTGCTGGCATCGCCCTGGGCGTCCAGAGCTATACCTTCCGCGAGTTCGACCTCGAACCCGCCCTCAAACGCATCCAGGATCTCGGCATCAAGAACGCCGAGTTCTACAGCAAGCACATTCCCCCCAACTCGACCCCCGAGAAGCTTAAAGCCATTCTCGCGCTCTGCAAGGAATACGAAGTCGCGCCCGTCGGGTTCGGCGTCTCGGGGTTCAGCAACAAGCACGACGAGAACAAGAAACTCTTCGAGTTCGGCGCCGCTTGCGGCCTCAAGTACCTGAGCGCCAGCCCCACGATGGACGCCTTCGATAGCCTCGACAAGCTGTGCGAAGAGTACAAGATCGCGATTGCGATTCACCCGCACGGGCCCTCGGGGAAGGGCCGCGATCAGTGGTGGTCCGCCGAGATCATCCTGAAGGCCGTCAAGGACCACAACAAACTCATCGGGTCGTGCCTCGATACGGGCCACCTCATTCGCATGGCCCAACTCGGCGAGAAACTCGACCCAGCCGAGCAAGTGAAAGTCATGGGCGACCGCAACTTCGGCATGCATCTCAAGGATCACGACAACAAGAAGAAAGAAGATGTCGTATTCGGCGACCCGAAGGGCGTGCTCGACCTCGTCGCGGTCTTCAAGGCGTTGCAGGAAGTGAAGTTCAAGGGTGCCGTGAGCATCGAGTATGAAGCGAATCCGAAGGACCCGAGCGCGGACATGAAGAAGTGTACCGACTACACCCGCGGCGTGGCGAAGAAGCTCTCGTAGGGGGCGGTGCGGTTCGCGCTTTCTATAATGATTCGAGCTGGCCGCTAGCGGCTTTGGTTCCAGGAGCGCCGCGACGACATGACTTCCGAGGAAATCGCCGAACTCCGACAGCGGCGCTACAACGGCACCGTCGTGTACTTGAAGAAGCTCCATTCGGATCTGATGGTGATTCGGGTGAAGCCGGACTTCCCCCGGCCGGTTCACAAGCCGGGGCAGTATTGCTCATTAGGTCTCGGGAATTGGGAAGGTCGCGCCGAGGACTGTCAGGTCGAGACGCTCGCCCCGGACGATCGGAGCAAGGTCGTTCGCCGGGCGTACTCGATTAGCTGCTCCATGTTGGCGGAGCAGGGCGGTTTGGTCGATGTCGCGGGCACGGATTACCTCGAATTCTACATCGTGCTGGTTCGCGAGAATGCCGATGGCCGCGTGCCGGCCCTCACGCCGCGATTGTTCGCCTTGAACGAAGGCGACCGCATCAACATCGGCGAGAAAATCACCGGCATGTACACGCTGGACGCGGTGATGCCGACGGACAATGTCGTATTCCTCGGCACGGGCACGGGCGAGGCACCGCACAATTACATGATGTGGGAACTCCTCAGTCGCGGGCACCGAGGGAAAATGCTTTCGGCATCGTGCGTGAGATATTCCCGCGACCTCGGGTACCTCGACACTCACAATCGGTTGATGTACCAATATCCGAATTATAAATACCTGCCGCTCACGACTCGCGAAGCGACCGTCACCCGGAAAGTGTACATCCAAGATGTGATTTCCGGCGGCGAGATGGAAGAGCAACTCGGTGCCCCCCTCGACCCCGCGAATACGCACGTCTTCCTGTGCGGCAACCCGAAGATGATCGGCGTGCCCATCCGCGATAAGGCCGCGGGGACCAAGAGTTACCCGACGCCGCTCGGCGTCATCGAAATCCTCGAACGGCGCGGCTTCCAGGCCGACGTCTCGGCGATCAAATTCAAGGGCAACGTCCACTTCGAAGAATACTGGTGAAGAAACCCGGTTTCTGGCTTCGAAACCGGGTTTCTAGGAGACATTGGATGGCGGAGGTCAACGAACTGATCGGCGGCTACAAGCTGCGCACGCTGCTCCAAACCGGGCAGACGTCGCAAGTTTTTGAGGTCATCGAACCGCACAGCAACCGCCACTTCGCCATGAAAGTGCTGCTGCCCGAAGCCGAGGCGAATTCCGAACATCGCAGAGGGCTATTCAACGAGGCCGAGATCGGCAAAAAGCTTGCCCACCAGAATGTCATCCGCATTTTCAAAGTGAACCATTCGCCCGAGAGCCCGCACTTCATCATGGAATTCTTCCCCTCGGGAAGTTTGAGATTGCGCTTGCAGGCGAAAGACAACAAGTTCATCCGCGAGCACGCCCGCAAGA
This sequence comes from Gemmataceae bacterium, assembly GCA_043744695.1. Lineage (GTDB taxonomy): Bacteria > Planctomycetota > Planctomycetia > Gemmatales > Gemmataceae > Urbifossiella. Next base: position 5,578 of record JAYTUG010000246.1, on the reverse strand, counting down.
TATTCAAGGAAGCGGCCACGGGCTTGGCCTACATGAATGCGATGAACTACGTCCATCGCGACGTGAAGCCGGACAACATTCTCGTCAACTCGCTCGGCGACACGAAGATCATCGACTTCGCGATCAGCTTGAAGATGAAGTCGGGCTTTTTCGCGAAAATGTTCAAGGGGAAGAAGCGACCTCAGGGCACGCCGAGTTTCATGAGCCCGGAGCAAATCAAGGACGAACTGCTCGATGGCCGGGCCGACATTTACAGCTATGCCTGTACGCTTTTCGAACTGACGACCGGCCGCAAACCGTTCGTCGGTGCGACGCAGTCCGACCTGCTCACGCGGCACTTTACGGAGAAGCCGGTACCGCCTTCCAATTACAACAAGGATCTCACCGACGAGTTCTCCGCGCTCGTACTGAAGATGATGTCGAAGAAACGCGAAGACCGTCCCAAGAACTTCCACGAGGTCCTGATCGAGCTGCGCAAGGTGAAGATTTTCAAGGATGAGAAGCCCTTAACCGACGAGTAGAAAGGCGATGCCGCGAGCGGCTCCGAGAAACGCATGGTCCCGAAACCGCTACCATTCGAACAGGACATCCACGAACTCGAGATGCTGCTGGCGCGGCTCGAGGCGGCTCCCGATGCGCCGGGTGCCGCAGACTCGATTCGCCGGATGCGACGCGAGGTCGCGAACCTGAAGCGCGAACGCTACGCCAATTTGAGCGCCTGGGAAACGGTGCTCGTGGCGCGGCACGAAGACCGCCCGCAGACCATGGACTACGTCGAGACGCTGTGCGACGAGTTCGTCGAACTGCACGGCGACCGGGCCATCGGCGACGACCGCGCGATCCGCACCGGCTTCGCTCGCATCGGCGATTTCAAAGTGATGCTCGTCGGCCATCAGAAAGGCCACACCACGGCCGAACGCCTCCAGTGTTTTTACGGATGCGCCCATCCTGAAGGGTATCGCAAAGCACTCGGCAAAATGAAGCTTGCCGCGAAGTACGGCCTTCCCGTGATCTGCCTCATCGACACGCCGGGAGCTTATCCGGGCATCGGGGCCGAGGAGCGCGGCCAAGCTCAACTCATCGCCACGAGCATTTTGGAAATGTTCCGCATCGCCACGCCGATGGTCTGCGTCGTGATCGGGGAAGGGGGCTCCGGTGGGGCACTCGGCATCGGCGTCGGCGACCGCGTGAGCATGTTGCAGCACGCCTACTATTCGGTGATCAGCCCCGAGGGTTGTGCGGGTATCTTGTGGAAGGTCGCGACCGAGATCACGAAGCCGAAGGCGGCGGGCGCGTTGAAGCTGACCTCGTCGGAACTGCGCAAACTCGGCGTGATCGACGACGTGATTGCCGAACCGCTCGGCGGCGCTCATCGGGCTCCGCGCGAAATGGCCAACAGCTTGAAGGCTTATCTCGTTCGCCAACTCCGCGAACTGACTCAGCAGCCGATCCCGGAGTTGCTGGACCGGCGCTACGCGAAGTTCCGGGCGATGGGCGTCTTTTCCTGATGCAACTTCCGTCGGAATCTGGTACTTGATTCCCACCTCGACGACGACCCCTGCCACGGAGGGCAAGAGATGGCGGTTCGCTTCCTCATCTACACGGCCATTCTCTACGGCGGGTTCGTCCACAATATCTTTTGCGTCCAGGAAGACGCGCTCACGGTCGTGGGCGAGTTCCGCTCCGGCTACCTGACCGGCGACTGTACGCTCGCGATCGATCGGATGCGATCGCCGGACGATGGGCCGTGGGCTCCGATGGCCAGTTGGAGCCCAGGAATTTGGACGCCGTATCGCTCGCAATTCGGGCTCTCGTCGGTCGCGTTGGCGGGCGTCCAGCGAACGACCGGCGCATCCCCCGAGAAGGTCGCTGCGATTGGCAGTGCGTTCTACGGCCTACTCGCGGCGGCACTCCTGGCGGCTTTCTTCGCGTCGGTGGCAACTCAAATTGCACCTCTGGCGGGGCACGTCGGCGTGCTGCTCACCGCTTGCTCGCCGCCGCTGCTCGCGTTCGCGCCGTCGGTGTATTGGACGCTCCCGGCCACACTCGCTCCGTTCGTATTTGCGTGGTTGGCGTATCCGTGGTCCACGCGCTCGCCGTTGCGCGCGGTGGCGTTCCTGGCCGGTATTGCAATTCTCGTCTTCGCGAAAAGCCTGTGCGGTTACGAGTACATCTCGACGGTCGTGGCCTCGCCCGCCGCGGCCATCGTCTTCCATCGGGCGGCGGCCGGCGACGGATGGCGAAAGTGGCTCCTCCCTATCGCGACCGTGGGGATCGCCGGAGTGGTCGGCTTCACAGCGGCAATCGGTATCCATGCCCAGCAGATCTCGGAACAGACGGGCGAGAGCGGTCTGGCCGCCATCCGAAGCCGGGCCTCGTCTCGAACTTCGCTTCCGAGTGGGGAGGGAACCGAGGCGATCATCTATCCGGTGTTCGCGCCCGAGTCTCTTCCGCAGCCGGTCCGGTGCTTCGCGAATTACTTCTATCAGCCAATTCTCAGTTCTCCGCAGACTTGGGGCAGCGCGCGGTTTTTGGTTCCGCTCGGTGCGATGGTCGGCGTAGCCGCGTTCGCGCTCCTCTTCGCCTGGCGCAACCGAGCGGCAAACCCGGCGGCAGCGGCGCTCGCTCCGGCGTCCTTCATCGCACTCCTCGGCGGAATGAGTTGGCAAGCGCTCGCCGTCAACCACATGGTGTTCCACGGGCACTTGAACCTGATCGTCTATTGCGTGCCGTTCGCTCCGTTGGCGTTCGCGGCGCTCGGAGCCGGAGTGGCGCGGCTCGGGTACTCGCGCGCCGTTGCAGCCGTGCTCGGCCTGGCTGCGATTGGGATCCCGATTGGAAACGTCGTCGCCTTACAAACGCGCGCCGAGGAACGCCGACTTGCGGATGAGTCCGCGGTGGAGCGAGTCCGGGCGATGCTTCGCGGCGAATCGAAGGCGGTCCCGCTCGGAGAGAAGGGGCCTCCACCGATCGTCTCGTTGCTGCCGCTCGACCCGCCGTACCTGCCGAACGTGGCCGCGTTCACGCCGAAGTACGCGCCTGCGGTTCCCGAAGACGAGCGACCGACCGGCATCTACGGCTGGGTGCGTTTGCCGCGCGAGCGATCCAGTCGATTCCCGATGTCGATTGTCTGCGTTCGCGGTGCGGACATCGTGCCCGCGCGGGTCGGCTACTTTCGACTCACTGCGGTCGAGCAACTGCACGGCAAGCAAATCGCCTGCGTGGCATTTCATGCCGTGATCCCGCCGAAGCACGAGACCGGCGAGCGACTGCGCGTGTACGCCGTGCCCACCCAGTCGAGCCTGCCGATCATCGAGTTGACGACCGAGCCTTAACGATACATAAGATACATTATCGGACGTTGCGGATTGAGGCCCGAACCGAGGTTCCGTTTCGGCATCCCTTCCGCAGCGGCCGATAATGTACGTTATGTATCGTTAACCGCTCTGGTCCGCCAGCCGCTTGCGGCTTCGCGATGGCAGTGATGGCAGCTATAACAGCTTCATGAACCCATCCAACGAGCCCTTGATCCGCGCCGGAATGGTCGGCTTCGGGATGATCTTCGACGACACCTATCGGCCGTTCTTCGAAGCCGCGATTCGCTCGCCGCTTTACTCGCCGGCCACCGGACCGGTTCGCGTCGAACTCGCAGCCGCGGCCAGCCGCACCGGAACCCGAGCCCAGGCGTATCGCGATCGAGTTGCTGCCACGTTTCAAAATTTCTCCGGACCGGACGCCACGGAACGGCTCCTGGCTTCCGGGGTCGATGTCGTCTGCATCGCGACGCCGGACGATCGCCATTTCGAACCGGCGCGTGCCGCCCTTCGCGCCGGCAAGCACGTCCTGATCGAGAAGCCATCCGTGCTCTCTCTCGACAAGTTGGACGAACTCACGCGGCTCGCCGCCGAGCACGGCGTGCTGGCCAAGGTCGTCTATCACAAGCTCGCCGACCCCGACCACAAGAAGCTGCGCACGCTCGTCGCCGACGGCGTGCTGCAACACGTCAACAACGGTTACTGCTCGCTTCTGGAACCGAAGTCGATTGCCGGCGGCCAGTTTTCGGAATGGATCGCGGGCCGCAACCCGGCCACGTACGTGGCCGTGCATTATCTGAAACTCATCGACTTCACGTTCGGCCCAGCGTGGTCGCTCGACCGAATTTCGGCAACCGGCCAGCGCGGCATCGTAGGCCCGACTAACGGCAACACCTGGGATTCGGTTCAGCTTCAGGTCGTCTATCGGCATCCCGATCGGCGCGAGGCCGCGTTCGACATTCACACCAGTTGGGTCACGCCCGATAACTTTCCCGGCTACGTCGAGCAGGAAGTGCAATTCCGTTTCGACAACGCAGTCTGGTGCGCTCATCAGCGGAAACGCGGCGTCGAACTGACGATCGAAGGCCTCACGCCGAACGAGTTCAAGAACACGCCGAACTTCCACTACAACGGCACGTTCCTCGAACCCTGGGGCGAACGTTCCCAGCGCGGCTACGGCATCGAGATCATCGAGCGCTTCTTCCGCGAGGTGGCTTTCGTCGAATACGGCGGCGGCCCCGAGCTTCGTTCCGAACGGCTGTCGCAGATGCGGGCACTCACTTACAACGATCTCTCGGCAGACCGCAACTGCGTGGCCATCGTCCAGGCTCTCGAAGCGATCCTGGCCAAGGCGGCGAGTGGCACGCCCGGTTGTATCGTGAAGGTGAACCAACCGGAGGGTGGACTGATGCTCTTGGGACCTGGAATTGCAACTAGCGAACTATACCATCCAGTAGTATAATCCCCTCTTGATGGAGATCGGAATGCCGCCGATCGAGGAGTTCTGGGAGTTCGATCATACAGCACTGTTCGACGCGGACTGGGACGATCCCGGAAGTGGCAAGTCCGGTGGAGCGCGGGTCTGTTACGCTTTCTTTCCCCATCATGGAAAAGTGCTATTGGTCACGGCATTCGGCAAGTCGGAGAAGGTGAACCTCTCCACGTCCGAGAAGAGAGAGTTGGCAGACCTCCTGAAGCGCTACGCCGACCGCCTCGACAAATGAAGCCGAAAGGGAGTAAGAATGTCACGAACAAAGTCGAAATCGATGCGGACGAAGCACGGCGTCAACGGCGTCGCTTCCCCCTCAGCCCGTGGCAATACCCGCAGCCAAAAGATGATCGCGGGGCTCAAGGCGGTGGTCGAGACACTCGAAGCGGGGGGTCGAACCGCGGTGTCCGAGAAGTTCACAGTTCGCACCATTCGGAGAGCCGGGTTCGGCACCCCCGCTCTCGGGGCGACCGATGTGGTCAAGATTCGTGCCGAGCTGGGCGTGAGCCAAGCCGTTCTCGCGGCCCTTCTCGGTGTTTCCACGAACACCGTCCGTGCGTGGGAGCAAGGGAATAACCCCCTCTCGGGGATCGCCTCCCGCTTCTTGTCCGAACTCCGCCGCGACCCGGATTATTGGAAGGCCCGCGTCTCCGAAGCAGACGGCAAGCCAATCGCGCGTGAATGAACACAGTTGAAATGCCACCCGGCGAGTTCGCGAGGGTCACCCTCTCCCCGCTGGGGAGAGGGTGGTTTGCGAACTGCGAATAGCAGTTCG
>JAYTUG010000245.1:0-7586 GCA_043744695.1 Gemmataceae bacterium | reverse complement strand
GCGAGTTCGGGGATGCCCTGGAGGCAGCACCAGATGAGCGGTTTCGCGAAGAGCAGGACGTTGCGGCCCGGGAGGAAGTCGGCATCGTTCGGGGCACGAGAATCGGGTGCCGCGTGGCCCGTGATGCTCCAATGTTCGCCGTATACGTCGTCCGCGGGTTGACTCAGTGTTATCAGTGGCCGCAAGTTCGGGGAACGGATCGCCTCGAGAAATCGGTGGAGGTATTGCTGTTCGACGGCTTCCCAGAACAGCCCGGTTCGCACGTAGACAGGAAGCACGACCGGATAGGCTCGGACGGCCTCGGCGAGCAGAACGGCACTGTCGAGACCACCGCTCACCAGAACCGCGAGCGCGGACTTCGGGGCGGCCGGTGGCCAACTCGGATCGGGTGGTGAACTCACGCCGTTATTGTATTCATGGCGTTCCTCCCGGATCCACGACCCCTCCGGGCAATCCTGGTCCACCGGGTGGTTATGGGCCTCCGTTCGCAGCTGGGTTGGGTCCGATCATTCCTCCGCCCTGATTCTGTCCCGTAATCTTCCCCACGATGCTCGTCAAGACCGTCATCAACACCTTGGTGTCGCATTCCGAATAAACGATGAACAGATCGCCAGATGCAGTGGCTCCGAATTGCGTCATCAATTCGGCTGCCACCGGCTTGCTGCCAATGAATTTGTCTGCGAACTCCTTCCACCACTTGGGTGGATCGAGCGAGGAATCGTCCTGAGCCTTGACGAGTTCATCGTCCTTGAACTTCTTGCGAAGCTCGGAGGGCACGTCGCTGTCCTCGTACCAGAGGGCGACTTCGAACCGGACGGCCCGCGAACCGAGGCTGGCCTTGAATCCCATGCCGCGACCTTTGGATGCCGTCGAGGATGCGATGGTCATGAACGCCCCCGAACCGTCGTCCTTTTTCTCGGGCGCCTTCGGTCGAGTCGCGGCGTCGAGCACGTTGATGGACCAGAACGTTCCGCGGGTGATGCGCTTCCCGAGTGGCCCGAGCCGCTTATTGAGCGTGTCTCCATCTTTGTTCCCCGTCATCATTTTGCCGAAGACGTCGTCGCGCGTGCCGTATTCGCAAAGGACGATGAGCCGTTTCGTGGGTGCGAACACCTTGAGCGCGGCCCCACCCCACAACTTCGGAATCGGGCTCACCGAGTAGTAGGTGATTCCTTCCTTCTTGCCTTCCTGCGCGCCGGGCAGTTTCTTCAGATCCGCGGGGTCGAACTCTTTCTTGGTGCGGATCACGAGCGCCCCGCTGGTCTTGCCCCAACCCTCGACCATGTAATCCGGAAGTGCGGCGGCTTCGAGCCCGAGCGCCTTCGCCAGTGCTTCGATTGCCCTCTGGAATCCGAGGTCCTTGTAAGACGGTTCGACCACCTTAATGAACTCGGAGTACTTGTGCATGTGCCCGATGTTCAATCCGACCGCGTGAGTCGCGTCTTCAGGCAGGTAGTTCATCATCTCATAAGACGCGGGCTTGCGGCTGAAGAACCAGACCAGCAAACCGATGACCAACGAAAGGAACAGCACCGCGCCGATGATGACGAGAATGAGCGCCGTCTGATTGGTTTCCTTTTTCTTGGCCTTGCGCTTCTTGGGTGCCTTTTTGAGTCCGAGCTTGGCGGCATCTTCGGGCTTGGGCGCTTCGTTTTTTGGCGCTTCGTCGCCGGACTTCTTTTTCTTGGACTTTCGTTCGCCGCGTCCGTCCGGCACCTCGCCCGTGTCCGGGTCTGGGGCCGGGAAGATGGCGTTGCACTCGGGGCATTCCACGTCCGTGCCGGGATCGGGCGCTTCCCCCAAACGCAACTTGGCCCGGCAATCGGGGCAACGCAGTTCGACGGCCATGAGGTACTCGCTCCCGAGGAATTGCAACGTGGAATACTATATCTTACGATCCTAACGGGTCCGGCCGCTCTGAGGCAAGCTTCAAATTGCATCGGGTCTTGACGCGACCCCGCCGAGGCGTCAGGGTAGAAGTATTCCTCGCAGCCGGAGTGCGCTCATGAAGTTCGCCTGTTCTCTCGGCATCTTCGGATTGTTTCTCGCAATCGGTGCCTTCGCGCAAGATCCGGCTCAACCCATCGCATCCACCGGTCAGAAGGGCGAGCTCGTTCCCGCGCCGTTCCGGGCTTACATGGTCGTGGACGAACGCTTCGCTCCCCAAGTCGCGGGGTCGAAGCTGCCGGAAGATCGCGACCCCAAGGACTGCACCGACCGCATCCACGATCTGGTGTGCGAGCACGGGCTCAACCCCGTGATGGCCGTGTTCGTACGGGAAGACGCCAAGAAGTTGACGCCCACGAGCGGCGTCGGGAAGCTCGCCACCGAGATGAACAAACTCTTGACGCTTCCCGAGTACCGCGGGGCCAAGCTCGCGGGGTTCGCGATCTTCCTCAAGGTGGAAGGGCCGCAGAAATCCGTGACGATCGTGAACCCCGACAAGTTGCAGACGATGGTGGAACTCGACGCCGAGTACCCGGACGACGAGAAACGCGACCAGTACGCACTGGATATCCGCGACCTGGCGAGCGGGATTAAGGCTCCGAACGTGGTCTTCGGGCTCGCACCGGCGAAGTCGAAAGCCGCGACGGCCTGGGCCATCGCCGACGACGACGAGGTGACGGTCGTGATCTTCAACCGCATCCGCGTTTTGAACCGCTGGAAGTTCAAGGCGGATGCCGGTCCGACCGACGAGGAGATCAAGCAGATCATCGGCACCGTCGAGGAATCGGTGATCGGAGCGAAGAAGCCTTAAGTCTGCCGCTTGCGGCTTCGCGGTTCAAAGAAACCGCTGCAAGAACGGCCGCAGGGTCGCCTCGGGAAACAGTACCCACGAGTAGTCGCGCCGCTCCAGGATCGCATTCGCGCGCGACTCCGCTTCGGTTCGCAAAAGCTCAGCCTTTGCCGAAGGCAGTTGCTTCGACGCGAGCGGTCGCAACTTCTCGTTCAACTCCTGAATTCGCCGAAACCAGTTTCGCCGCGCCGCTCGATCCGACGGTGACGGCTCTTCGTTAGTTGCTTGGATCCGGTCAGCCACCATACGCAAAACGTGCGCATCGTGGAGCGCGGGCGGCAGCACGTGCCGCTGTGGGTTCCAGTTTAGATCGCGGACGAAGCGTCGAGCCCACTTCACGTCTCCCTCCGTGGAATCGAATCCCGGTAGCGGCAAGTGCAGGGTCGCCGAGAGTACTTGATACGAGGGGGGTTCGACGCCGAAGTAATCGCGGATGATGGCGTCGGTGACTTCGTCGTACTTGCCGCCGCCGATGCCGTGGACGAAGAAGTCGCCGAGGCAAAGTCGCGCGAACAGCGTGAGCGTGAGGGCACGGGGGCGGAGCGAATTCGTGGAGTGTGCGGTCGCCGGCCTGCGACGCCCGCCGGCCTCGGTCGACCAAAAGGGCGCTTCGTGCGGTTCGAGTTCCGGTGCCGGGTGGTTCGCGCTGCGGATGCGGTTGGCCTTGCGGTAGGCCCGAATCGCGGAGTTGTAGACTTCTCGAAAATGGGGGAGATCGTCGAGGATGTGGCGGGCGAACCGTCCGAACGACGCAGTCTGTGCGAGCCGACTCACGGGCAGTTCGAGGTTCTCGCAGCCCCATTCGCGTTCCTTCGCGATCCGCATCCGCGTAAAGACTTCCCCCACGATTTTCCCGTCGCGCCAGACGCTCGGCAAGAGTGGCTCGAAGCCCCAATTCTTCCACAATTCTGCCGCCCGCTGTGGGAAGCTGCGGAACATCGTGGCGTCGACCACCGGCCGCGACTCGTAAGGCGAGTCGTCGGGCCGATCGAACTTCACGCTATCGAGACGAACGGAATCGGGACTTCGATCTTGGAACGCGGGTAATCTGAGAAAAGGATTCTTCAACGTGTCATTATCGACGATCAGGTTCAGCGCGATGCCGCCGACCTTCTTGGCGAGCCCACTCAAGGCAAAGTTCTTGACCCAGACACCGGGATGGGAAAGCTCGGGCTGATGCCCGGCAATCAGAAGCGGCCTGGACCCACTCTCAGTCGTGGGAAGGCCGCTCGCGGCTTCCCACACTTCGCGTCGTGCCCGATCTCGGAACTCCCGCAGGCTCACTCCACAAATCTGAACGTCGTCGCGATCGAACACTCGCCGGTTCGCATCGACGAGCCCGGGGATGGCGTCGAAGCCGGGTTCCGCGAGTACCGCTTCATTTGCGTTTGGAGCAAGGAACCGTCGCGGCATCAACGCGACTCCGCACAGGCCGTCTGCAGCATCCCGCGGCCGGGCAGTGGGTCGTGTTCCGCGGAAGCCAGCACGCCGCGATAGTATTCGAGGCGCTGCGCGGGGTCGTTCATCACGCCACCGAAGGCGCGGTTCGGGTCGAGGTACAACCGCGGCACGCCGATCTCCTTCACGCGGAGGCCTTGTCGCGCGGCCTGAACCCAAAGTTGGAGCGGCATTCCCCAGCCCTGCTCCGTGATCCGCAACTTCTCCAGCGCCTCGCGGCGATAGGCCTTGAAGCCGCAGAACGAATCGGTGAGGGCGAACCCATAGCGGGCGTTGATCTCGCGCGTGATCGTGGCGTTGATGAAACGCCGATCGCTCGGGGCCGGCGTGTCTTGCCGGAAGTCGCGGTAGTACCGACTCCCCGAAACGATGTCGCAATCGTGAATGGCTTCGAGCAAGACCGCAATGCGCGAAGGCTCGTGTTGGCCGTCGCAATCCATGGTCACGAGCACTTCAAAATCGCGTTCGAGGGCGAATTGAAACGCCGAGATCAGGGCCGCACCGTACCCGCGATTGGAGGTGTGATCCACGCGAACGATGCCGCTCTCGGCATCGAGCAACTTGCTGGTGCCGTCCGTCGAGCCGTCGTTCACCACGAGAATGGTCGAACTGTATTGTCGAATCTGGGCGAGCACCTCGCGAACGTGCTTCGCCTCGTTGTATACCGGCACGGCAGTGAGGATGCGGTTCGGCATGGATCGGCTTTCTTCCCAGGAGTCGGCCCGCGCGTTCATCCATTCTAGGGGGGCAACCCGCGCCGAAGCAAACGGCACGGGCCCGATCCGCGTTTCCCGACAATACGCGATTGCGGTTCGCAGCGCGTCGGTGGATAATACCGCGAGAAAGCTCCCGGCTTTCAGCCGCACGAAAGGCGACCCATGAAGCGACTCCTCGCACTCGCTACCGTCGTGTTGCTTTGCCTCACGAACTCCGCTTTCGCTCAGTACCACCATCACCACTATGGCCCGGGGTTCGGAGGTGGCTTCGGCTACCAGAGCGGCAATCAGTTCTCGTACGGCGGGCCGGGCTACCGGTTCTCCGGCTATTCCTACTCTCGCGGGTTCTCTGCCGCGCCGATCGTGCCCTTCTACTATTCCTCCGGCTGGGTGCCCGCGTACGGTCCGGGAATCGGCCCGGGCTTCGGCAACCCGTTCTTCTTACCGCCACCGCCCTTCGCCGGGCCAATCCTTCCCGTGGCAAACGACGTGCCAGCCGACCCAGATGCAGCACCGCTCCGAAATCGTAACGACAATGCGCCTGCCCTCGCCGTGAAAGGCGAATTCCTCGTCATTTCTCCCAAGGGCACCTCGACGACGCGGGTGGGTGAAGGCGGCACCATTTCGCCCGTGGTCGATCGCGTGGCCGCTCCACCCGATCGGTTGCCTCCCGCGTTCCGCTTCGACCCGTTCGCGGATCGGCGAGCATTGGGAGAACGGGAACTGCCGCGACTCGACCCAGCCGCCGAGGCGGCGGGCCAAGTGAAAAAGGCTCGCGAATCGTTCGCGGTCGAAGAGTACGGCCGAGCCGTGGAGCACCTCGATCGAGCACTGCGAGCCCAGCCCGACGACTCGCGCGCGACCTTCTTGAAGGGTCAGGCGCAGTTTGCCGCGGGGCAGTACACCGAGGCTGTCGCCACGATTCAGGCCGGGATTAAGGCAACACCCAACTGGGCAGCGAGCGGCTTCCAGGTCAAGGATCTGTACGGTAAGCCCGAACAGTTCGAGGCCCAACTCGCGGAGTTGCGGAAGGCGGCGACCGCGAACCCGACTCAAGCGAGCCTTCAATTCCTACTTGCCTATCAACTTTGGTTCAGCGGCGAACGCCCCGAAGCAACGCGCCTCTTCCAGGATTTGGCGAGCCGGCTCAAAGATCCGAGCGCGGTCGAACCCTTCCTGCGGAAGTAGACCGACCCGTCCGCATACGCATTTCACTTCCTTCGGTATAAACCACGGTAGACGCGCGATCATCCGTGGTGACCTTTCATGCTGTTGATGTCTTGCTCGAATTTGTCGCGCGGGTACGACGCCACGCCGCTCTTTGAAGGCGTGTCGTTCGAGATCCACGCCGGGAAGCGGATCGGCTTCGTCGGACCCAACGGCGCGGGGAAGAGCACGCTCCTCCGCATCCTCGCCGGTCAAGATCTGCCCGATTCCGGAAAGGTTTCCCTGCATGCGGGTGCCCGCTTCGGCATGTTGCAGCAGGACGCGACCTTCGCACCCGGTCGCACGCTCTTCGACGAAGCCAAGTCCGCGTTCGACGAACTGCTCGCTACGCAGAAGGAATTCGAACGCGTCGCCGAGGAGATGGCGACCTGTGCCGACGAGACGAAGCACAAGCAACTCGCCGCGAAGTTCGACCGCCTCGCCGAGGTACTCCGCCATCACGATGCATTCGAACTCGATCACAAGGTGGAAGGCGTGCTCGGCGGGCTCGGCTTCAAGCAAGACGACTTCCACCGGGACCTCGCGACTTTCTCCGGCGGGCAGCAGCGCCGGCTCCTGCTCGCCAAAATGCTCCTCTCCGCGCCCGACGTCATGCTGCTGGACGAACCGAGCAACCACCTCGACATCGACACCACGCGCTGGCTCGAAAACTACCTCGCCCAGCAGCCCGAAGGGATGCTCATCGTCAGCCACGATCGCTACTTTCTCGATCGGGTCGTGAACGAAATTCTCGAACTGCACGATCGGCACATCGCGCCGTACCCCGGCAACTACCACCAGTACGTGCGACTCCGCGAGGAACGATACGAACGCACGTTGAAGGAGTACGAGGCTCAGCGCGAGTACATCGAGAAGCAGGAAGAGTACATTCGCCGGGCGCACTACGGGCAACTCGCCAAGCAGGCCCAATCGCGCGTGAAGACGCTCGACAAACTCGAACGAATGGACAAGCCTACCCGCGTGTCCGGCCCGCGGATCGCCTTCAAGGATGTGATGCGGTCCGGCGACATCATCTTCCACACCGACGACCTGACCATGCGCTACGGCGATCTCGTACTCTTCGAGAACCTCAACTTCGACCTGCCGCGCGGCCGACGCCTCGGCATCATGGGGCCCAACGGCAGCGGCAAGACCACCCTCCTCCGCATCCTCCTCGGCGACGAGCAGCCCACCAGCGGCACCGTCCAACGCGGCCACCTCGTCTTCCCCGGGTACCTCGATCAACACCTCCAGATTCTCAACGAAGAGAAGTCCGTCATGCGGGCGGTTTGGCCCGACGACGACCCCATGCAGACCGAACAGAAGATGCGCGACTTGCTCGGCAGCTTCGGACTCCAGGGCGAGATCGTCGAACAGCAGGTGAAGTTGCTTTCGGGTGGCGAGCGCAG
>JAYTUG010000244.1:0-7593 GCA_043744695.1 Gemmataceae bacterium | reverse complement strand
GCACGCCGATCGGGCCGAGCAGCGTGATGGCCAGTTCCGCGCTGCGGGCTTCGTTGTCTTTCGCGCGGGAATCGTAGACCGCGTCGTGGAACCAGATCGCCAGTTGAATCGTCTTCGGGTCGTCGGTGATCGTGATGAGCCGACCCGCGACGCGGAACATTTCATCCAAATGTTCGAGGTTGTGGTAGTGGCGATCCGCGGAGCCGTAGGCCGCAGCGAGCACGTTGAACACGGGCAGAGACTGGTTCGAATCCACCCGATATTTCTCGAGCAGGCGCACCCACGATTGCTGCATCAGAACCAAATCTTCCGGTGCGAACATTCGAGGTCGAACTCCGGGGGCCGTTGCTTCGAACCGTCGAATCAGGTTATAGTTTACGGGTAAGCGGCGTCCACTTCACGAGCCCGACTACATGGCCCACGTTTCGCATCTTTCCGCGCTCGACGTTCGCCTCGCCGTCCTGGTTCGCCGCGTCTGGCGGATGCGGGTTGCAGGCGGTGTGTGTCGGCTCGTACTCGCGGCGTCGTCGAGCGGCCTGGGCATCGTCCTGCTCGATGCCGCGCTCGACCTCTCGGTTGCATCGCGATGCGTTTTGGAAGTGGCGTGGCTCGCCATCCTGAGCGCCGCCACTTGGCGATTCATCTTGAAACCGTGGAACGACGACGTCTCCACGCTCGAGATCGCCCGACGGCTCGAAGCGCACTTCCCCGAACTCGGCGAACGCCTGCTCAGTATCGTCGAACTGCGCGACGAACCCGACATCGCTCCGGAACTGCTCGACTCCTTGGCCCGCGACACGCAAGTGCGAACGCGCGACCTCAAGCTTCAAAAAGCGTTTTCCATTCGGCCCCTCGTTGGAGTCGCGATGACCCTGGCGGCAACAATCGCGCTGGCCTCGAGCATTGCGGGAGCGGGCGAACGACTTCGCCGCGTCGCGGTGCCCTGGTATCGTCCGGCGGTTGCGCTCCACTTCGAAATCGTCGTGACGTCCGGCGACGCCGTCGTGCGACGCGGCGACTCCGTCACGCTCACCGCATACCTTCGCGCCCGAGATTCGAGCATCGACTGCCCCGACGCGGCCACGTTGATCTTCCGCAATGCCGGCGACGACGCCGAAACCAGCGTACCGATGGTCGGCGTTCAGCCGGGCGCGTTCCACCGCACACTTTCGTTCGTCGAGCGCGATTTCGAGTATCGCATTCGGGCCGGCCCCGCCACGAGCGAGTGGTTTGCCGTTCGAGTCGCGGATGGCATCGAACTCACCGATCGAACGTCGATCGCGATCGTGCCGCCGAGTTACACGACGAACGTGCCCATCAAGGCGATCCTCGGTTTCAACGACATCGTCGCACTTCAGTTCTCCACCGCGAACTTCCGATTCCACTTCAACCGCCCGGCCGAATCGGTCTTACTCGAATGGCGGTCCGAGGGGCGAAACACGCTCGAAGCCTCGGACCCGATTCCGGTCGAACTCGGGGCGGATCGAACGGGTGCTTCCGCCACATTTGCACTGCGTTCGAATGGGGTGCTGCGAGTCGTGTTGGTGAATGAGACGGGGCCGCGGAAGCTACGAACGGAGATGAGCGCCGACGTCCGCGTGGTGGCCGACGCGCCGCCTTCTTTTGAACGAATCGCAGGGCTCGCCTCGAAACCTCGAACCGTGAAGCCGGGCGAACGGCTCGCCTTCAAATTCGACGCCACGGACGATCGGGGTATCGCATCCGCGGAACTCGAAAGTTCATCCGGAGCGAAGCAACCGATTCCCCTCAGCGCCGCGAATGCGGCCGGAACGACTGGCCGCGCGACATTCGCAATTCCACCCGACGCTCGCGATGGCGAGACGTTCGGTTTCCGGGTCCGCGTCCGCGATGCACGCCGCGTGAACGATCCGAAACTCGAACCTCAAGAGAGCGTGTATCCGGCCGAGGGATGGTCGACGTTTTTGGTTTCCGGCACCGCTCCGCCTCTCGATCAGCAGGAGGTATTCGGCCTCCGCGATGCACTTCGGGAGGGCCTGCAGACGGCCCTACCGGAGTTCCAAGAGATGCGAACCGAGGTGGAATTGCTCCAGGCGGATACGGCGGGACACTCGCCACTTCCCATCGATCACGGCCTCCGGCTCGCGACCATCCGCGATCGGTTGAGAAAAGCAAACTTGCCTCTGGAAGCCGTCGCGCGGGAGCTAGCATTAACTCCAGACGCGCGGGGATTGGCCGCAACGATACGCGAGATAGCTGCGCACTCGCTTCGCGATGCCGAGGAGTCACTTCAACGCGCGACGACCGACAGCGCGGCGGATCGCGCGACCGCACTCGGCACCGCGCGGAAGCACCTTCACGATGCGAGTGCTCGATTCGAAGAACTGCTGAAGGAAAACGAACGGCTCGCTCGGGATCGCCTCGATCGCCAGCGGCTCGAAGCCCTCGCGTCGGATCAGTCGATGCTCGCGGATCGAGCCGAGGCCAGCATGGGAAACGAGCTTCTCAAGCAGCAGCGCGAACTGCTGGAACGCCTCGCCCGTTTGGTGGAAGCCAGCGATCCGTTGAAGCGCGGAATCGAGACGGCCACTGCAAACGAATCCGGCAAACTGGCGAGCGAGACGCAGGCGCTGGTTGCGAAGCTCCGCGAACTCGACACCGCTGCCCTTAAGCTCAATGCCGAGGTCCGAAAGTCGATCCTGGATTCACTCGCCGATGCACTGAAAAACGAACTCGAACGGTCCGAGAAACTCGAGCCTCGATGCGAAACTGCCACACGATTGGCCCGTCTCGCACTGCCGAGGCGGGAGGAGGTTCAGCACATCGCGGAACTCCTTCGCCAGGACAAGATCGTGGAAGTATTGACGGAACTGGAACGGCTCGCGCAGAGCCTCGACCGCGTGGCAACCGAGTTCGAGAAGTGGGCCGTCGAACGCAACGATCCCAAGCTCGCGGCCCAACAACTCGCGAGGTGGCAGGACGATCTTCGCACGCGGTTACTCGCCGCCTTGAAACTTCCAAACTTACGAACGGAGCAGACCGCGATTGCGGGTTCGTTCGAACGACTGCGGCTTCCGCCGGGCTCGGAAATCGCGGCCCTCCGCGAGGCGGCCATCGTACATTTGCGGATGGCTTCGCGCCGGCTCGATGGCGACGGAGCGGGGGCCGACACGGCGATGCGGTTCGCATCCGAAGCGCTCGCCAAACTCAGCGAACGGTTGCCGTCCGCGGCCGATCGACTGGCCCGCGGACGCGCCGAGTTCGAGAAGGTGCGGGTCGAGCAGGAAGCGATCGTCGCCGGGGTTCAGCAAGTGCTGCGCACCTTCGACAAACAGGTTCCCAACGCCCCCGTGATTCAGTTGCTGATGGTGAAGTTCTTGCCGTGGCAGTTGCGTCAGCAGAAGCTGGCGGAACGTTTGGCTTCGCTCGATTTGCCGGGCCACGAATCGCGTCAGGCGCGTGCGAACCATGCGGCAAAAGCCGCTGCCGCCGACCTGAACGACGGCCTACCTTACGATGCGATTGCGTCGCTGGCTTGGTCGAGGCGCGAGCTCGACCGCCTGCGGCAAGCCCTTCAGGGCCTCGCACCCTCCGATGAGAAGGCGGACGAACTCGCGAAGAAACAAGCGGAGGTCGCGCGGCTTCTCTCGACCGCCGGCGAACGCGCCACCGTAACGCAACTCGAGGCGGTGGTCGCGCTTCAACTCGATGTTTATCGCCAGCGCGATTCCCTTGCGGCCCCGGAGGTCGCAGCGCTTCTCGGCGATGCACTCGACGCGGTGAGGCTCGCCGAACTCAGCCTGAGAAACGGTTCGAGCCAGGAACAAATCCTGAGGCGATCCCGCGATGCCGCCGAGGCGCTCGCGGTTCTCGCGGACCGCCTGAACGAACGCGAACCGGATCGCGATCGGGTCGCCCGGCTCGCCTCGAACCGCAAGCAAGCCGTGTGCATTGCGAAGGGACTCGCCGGCAAACCCCTCCTTCCCGAGGCTTCCGAAAAAGCTCGGAACGAACTCAAAAGCGAGACCGAAGAACTGTTGCTCACGCGAGTCGGCGAGGCGGGCCAGGTTCCCAAGAAAGCGATGCTCGAAGCGTACGCGCGGCTTCAGAATAAGACCGAACCCGATCGCCAGGCCGCGGACCAGAAGCAACTGGCCGCCGCGCTCATCGAATTAGTCGCGACGATGGCCGAGGTCAATGTGCTTGCGACGAAGCCCAAGGAGATCGCCCCGGTTCCTCCCGAACCGGCGGAGGAATACCTTCCTTCGAAGACCCTTGCGGATCGGCTTCGCAACGAGGCAGGTGGCCATCGCGACCTTCGCCAGCGTGCCAACTCGATCGCGACCGAGATCGTCGCACGGCTCAAGCCCGAGTCGAAGGGCGAGGCCGCGATTGCTGCGGCCCAGCAGAAACCCCGACACGAGGCGCTGGCGAAGGAAGCGTCCGAACTGGCTAGGCTGTTCGATCGCGCGGCCGAGGATGCCTCGCCGAACGAGCCGGAGGCGAAGAGCCATGCGGCGGCAGCGGAACAGGTTCGCCAGGCCGCGCGACTGTTGGCGGATGCCGCGAAGAAAGTGAACGAAGGCGAATCCGTCGAAGGAGTACGGTTGCGGGCGGACGCGGAACGCGTCCTTCAGCAAGCCGCGATTCACAAACTCAGCGCGGCACCACCGCTCGATGCGCGAGCAATAGCATCTGGGGAAGCGGCTCGGAGTGCCGACCGCGCCATGCATCGCGCGATCCGCGAACTCGAACGGAAGGGAGGCGATATCACCTTCGTAGAACGGGCCATGCGACGGGCGGCCACCGCGCTGAAACTCGCCGCGAATCCTCCCTTAAAATAACGCTTTCCCACGCATTTCGGGATATTCGAAGCTCGGTTTGCTTTTCACTCCCACCGTACTAGCTTTCTCTGGTACTTCTCCCGCACGAGCCCAGGAAATTCGGGCCGTACCTCAACCGCACCGCTCGACTCGTGAGCAGGATGTCCCATGATCGATCCGCCCGTCGAAACGATTAGCTTGAAGGAACTTCAACTCGCTCGACAGGGCGATACGGATGTGATCCCGGTTCCGCGTACCCGAGAGGTCCCGGCGACACGTACTGCGAACCTCGTGCAGATTGGGCCGGCGGGGCCGGGCCTCGGTCGCCGCTTTCCCATTGGCCTCGCGAGTATCACGATTGGGCGCGACAGCCAGTGTTCGCTCACCATCGTCGATGGAAGCGTGTCGCGGATGCATGCGGTCGTCGACCAGCGAAGCGATGGCAGCTATCGCCTCTCCGATCTCAATAGCCGCAACGGAACGTTCGTGAATGGAATTCGAGTGGCCGAGGCGGCTCTGAGCGACGGGGATTACGTGCAACTGGGCGAGTGCGTCTATCGGTTTCTGGCCGGTGGGAACGTAGAGGCCGGCTACCACGACGAAATTCACCGCCTCACGACGCTCGACCCCCTCACCGGCGTTCACAATCGACGGTCCTTGAACGAATTTCTGGAACGCGAAGTCGAGTACGCCGTGCGATTGTCGCGCCCGATTGCCGTGTTGCTCCTCGATGCGGACCACTTCAAACTGGTCAACGATCGCCATGGGCACTTGATGGGAGATGCCGTGCTGCTCGGCCTCGCGGAGCGATTGCGGCAGCGAGCCCGAGCCGAAGACCTCGTGGCGCGGTACGGCGGCGAGGAGTTCGCAGTCGCCCTGCCCGAAACGGACCTCGCAATGGCGCTGGTGATCGGCGAACGCTTCCGCGCCGCCGTGGCCGAGGAAGCCATCGTCGCGGAAGGAATCGCAATCGACGTCACCGTAAGCGTTGGGGTCGCGGCGCTCGCTGTCGGCGAATCGCGGACGGCGAACGAACTGCTCCGAGTTGCGGACGAACGCATGTACGAAGCGAAGCGCGCCGGCCGCAACCGCGTCGTCCCCGAGCCGCCCCGCGAACTCGCTCCATTCATCGCGTGCGTCGATACCCCAGCACCCATTGGAGTCACCCGGGAATTTCAACTATGAACGCCCTCCAGGAGAGCCTCTACTATCTCGTTGTGGACGTTCGCGACGATCGGCCCATCCTCGTGTTTCTCGGTAGCGACCCGGCCGACGATGGCGGCCCGCACGGCGAACCGGTCCAACTCGAACTGATGTCGCCCTTCGCGCGGTTCGGCCGTCCGGGCCGTCCGAGCTTCGGCCGTCCGACGCTCGGCAAGGCGCGGGGTGCCGCGAACCGCTATTGCGAGTTCGGTTCCTCCGACGATTTGTGGGAAGCGGGCTACTTGCCCGTAGCGTCGTACCGCGTGTGCGACGATTGGAACGACTACCACTTGCCGTGGTCGGGTTCCCTGCCGGCAGAACGAACCGCCTCCGCCGCGTTCGACGATTCGATTTGAGTCAGATGAACAGCGTCGCCTCGGCGACGAGGCCGGGGCCGAAGCCGAGTGCCACGCACGGGCGCGGCGCGTTCGCCCGTCGCAGCCGATCCAGCACGAACAGCACCGTCGGCGAAGACATGTTCCCGTACTCGGAGTAGACGGCCCACGACGCAGCCAGCGCTTCCTTCGGCAACTTCAGCGATTCCTCGACCGCAGTGAGAATCTTCGGCCCGCCCGGATGCACCGCCCAACTTCTCACGTCCGCCAGTGACAACCCATTGTCACCGAGCCAAGATTCGAGCCACAAACGGAGGTTCTTCGCGATCAACGTGGGAATCTTCCGCGACATCATCATCTCGAAGCCGTGATCACCGACGGTCCACCCCATCGCATCGGCACTCTCCGGTATGAGGCACGACCCGGACGCGGCGACCCTCCAATCGGGTAGCACCACAGCACCGGCTGGAAGCACGGTGCCACCCGCACCGGCTGGAAGCACGGTGCCACCCACACCGGCTGGAAGCACGGTGCCACCCGCACCGGCTGGAAGCACGGTGCCACTCAATCCGGGTGGCACCGTGCTTCCAGCCGGTGCGCTCAAACTCGCTCCCACGATGGCGGCGGCACCGTCGGCAAAGATCGCGTTGGCCACGAGTTTGTCTGCCTCGCTGCCGTAGTAGTAGTGGAGGCTGCACAGCTCGACGGCACACAGCAGCACGCGGGCCGCCGGGTTCGCAGTGGTGAACGCATTCGCAACGCGAAGGCCGTTCAACGCCGCATGGCAGCCCATGAATCCGATGTGCGTGCGTTCCACCGTCGGCCTCAAGTTCAGGCCTCGAATCAACGACCGATCGACGCCCGGCGCGACGAAGCCGGTACACGACACCGTGACCAAATGCGAGATCGAATCGGGCTCGAACTGCGACTCCGCGAGGGCCGCACTCGCGGCGCGAAGCGCCATCGGCCCCGCTTCCTCGGCATAGATGCGGAGCCGTTCGCCCGTCGTCGGTCCGATGCTTTCGTTGGCCTCGGTGGGAAGGAACGGCGAGCCGGAGTCGCGGGTGCCGTTGAGAATGTCGTTCACTACGGGGCCGCCGATGACCTGGTAGCGGCGAGCGATTCCCGAGTTCGCGTAAACCGGAATGAGCCACGTCGAGGTGCGAACGTCCGGCCCCGCGAGGAACCGCGCGATGCCGAGCCCATGCTCGGGAGTGACTGCGTCCGGCGGGTGTGCGGTGCCGAGCCCACGG
>JAYTUG010000243.1:0-7598 GCA_043744695.1 Gemmataceae bacterium | reverse complement strand
GCACGGCGGGGCTCGCAAAGCCTCGACCCGCCCTACGGGAGCGTCCTACCCCAGAAAAACTGGTTGGCACCCGGTCCCGACAATTCAGCTCAGGGCCTCTTGACGCGGCCTCGCTTCTCGATTAGTCTCCGGTTCGGCAGCATCGATTGACAACCCTGGAACCTGGCCGACACTCTCCGTCGGCTCGGCCCGCAGCCACGGACGGTTCGGGATGGTCGCCCCTTTTTCGACCTCTTGCAGCACACCTCATTTCCGGAGCGGGAAGCACTCCCTCGTCGTCGCCGCACCGGCCAAGATCAACCTCTTTCTCGAAATTCGCGGCAAGCGACCGGACGGCTACCACGACCTCGAAACCCTCATGGTCGCGGTGAACCTCTTCGACACGCTCGAACTCTCGACGCGGTGCGATGGCGCGATCGAACTGAGTTGCGATCCTCCAAGCCTTTCGACGGGCCGGGACAATCTCGTTTACAAGGCCGCGGAGAGACTTCGCATGCGTTCGAATCGCGAGGAACTCGGAGCCTCGATTCACCTCACGAAGCGCATCCCGATGCAGGCCGGGTTGGCCGGCGGGTCGAGCGATGCCGCCGCGACGATTCTCGGGCTCAATCACCTCTGGAATTTGAACCTCACCCATTCGGAACTCGCGGCGGTCGCGGCCGAGGTCGGCTCCGACGTCGCGTTCTTCCTCGCGCTCCCCGCAGGTTGGTGTACCGGTCGCGGAGAACTCGTTTCGCCGGAAGCGGCTTCGCGTTCGTTCGATGTCGTGTTGGTGTGCCCGCCGGTGGGCCTGGCAACGGCCGAGGTTTACCGGGCGTTGCAAGTTCCGTCGGTTCCCGTGGATGGTTTTGCCGCGCGGGCGGCGTTTCGGGCCGGCGACCCGGACGCGCTCGGAGCGGCCCTCTTCAACCGCCTCCAGCCGCCGGCAGTTCATCTTGCCCCGGCGGTGGAAACCGTGTATCGCCGCCTCGCCGGCCTGAAACCCGCCGGTTGCCTGATGTCGGGCAGTGGGTCGGCGGTATTCGCCCTGTGTCGCGATCCGCACGAGGCGCACCGGGTGGCGCAGGCGTTCCGGGCGTCGAGGCCGCTCGCCGAACCCGAGTCCCGCGTCGTGGTCGTCCGCACCCTTGAGACGGGCGGTTAGCGCGAGCCGTTCGCTCGCACCAACTGCTCACACTCGCACTCAACCAGGAGGCTCGCGGTGGTCATCACGGAAGTTCGCATCAAGCTGTGCGAGGAGAACAACGAGCGGTTGCTCGCGTTCTGCTCGGTCACCTTCGACAACGCCTTCGTCGTTCGCGACTTGAAAATCATCGAGGGCACGAAGGGCATCTTCGTGGCCATGCCGAGCCGAAAGCTCACGGATCGCTGCCCGCGCTGCGTGTGCAAGAACCACCTGCGGGCCCGCTTCTGCAACTCGTGCGGTTGTCGGCTCGACGAGACCCGCGCGATGCGGGACAACGACGGCCGCGCCAAATTGCACGCGGACATCGCCCACCCCATTCACAGCAGCGCCCGCGAGATGGTGCAGGGTGCCGTGGTGAAGTCCTACTCGGAAGAGAAGGATCGCTCGAAGATGCCCGGCTACGTGTGTACCTACGACGAGTACGACTTCGAGGGCGACGAGACGCCCGTGAGCTACGGGACCGTGGTGGCCGAGATGGGAAGCAAGACGGTTCGATCGCACAGCCCGCACACCGCGCCGAAGGGAACGCACTTCAACACCGTGGACGCGCCCGCCGCGAAGGTTCACAAGGACGATGCCTTCGGCATGGGCATCGGCTGAGAGGAATCGGCGAGCCGGGTCGCGTGAGCGACTCGGCTCGGCTACAATTCTCCGAATGGCGAGAATCCTTGAAGCATTCGGCCTCTTCGCGGTCGCGGCGATTCTCGCCGCGCCGACTTTCGCTTCGCTCTATCAGCCCGAAGAACCGATGGCCGTGCCGGTGCGGCCGGACGGTGTCGGCGAACCGCTCCCGTTCGAGGAGTTTCGCCAACGCATGGTCACGCTCGCCAACATCGGCGACCCGCGACCCACGACCGAAGGCAAACCCAACCGCGATCGCGCCAAGGTTCTCGCCCGAGTCGTTGCCTTCCAACTGAACCGCAAGCCGACGCCGGACGACCTCGCGATTCACTGCGTCGATCTGCTTCGCCTCGGCAACACGGACCCCCGCGCAGGCGACCCCGGGCTCTACGTGAACAAGGCCGTCGATCTGCTCGCCCCGCGCACTCGCGACCGCGTTCCCAATTACTTCGTTCACACCACGCTCGCCGAGGTTCATGCGGCCCGCGGCGAGTTCCGCGAGGCGATCGAGTACCACGAGGCCGCCCTCATCGACTGCGAGATGCCCGCGACCGTGAAGGGCTGGACCGAGCCGCAACGCAACTGGAACAAGCGACTCGACAACGACTACCTCCCGCACTACCTCCGCATTCGCAAAGCCGAGATGGAAGTGAGCGCCCGCAAGAGCCCCGAGACCGAGGAGCCGACGCCACTGTTTCCACTTCCAGTTAAGAACGAACCCTCCGAGCCCGTGCGCTTCGTCAACGACTCGGGGCTGTTCGAGGTTGGAACCCTGGCGAAGGTCGAACGCGAGAAGCTTCCGCCCGATGCGGTCGCCATCGTGCAGCAACTGCTCCTTTGGTTCCCGACGGACACGCGGCTCTACTGGCTCCTCGCGGAACTCTACGCCGCCGACGGCAAGATCGGCGAGGCCCAAGTAATCTTCGAGCAGTGCACTTGGTCCCGACAATACGGCAACCGCAAGGTGCTGATGGAACACCGCACGGCAGTGTCGGCCGCGATCGAAGTGCGTCGCCTGGCCGCGGAACAGGCTGCCGAAGTGCGTCGCCTAGCTGAGGAACAGGCCGCGATCGACGCCTACCCGGTGAGCTTGAAGGCGATCTGGGTTTACTTCGGGGCGGTGGTCGTCATCGCCGGGTTCGCCATTCTCCGTGCGCTGAGTAAACGCGGGACGCGCCTCTGGCCCAACTGCTGCCGGTGCGCGTCAGCCGGAACCCAACACCTCTCCCCCAGCTTTGTGGGGGAGAGGTCGCGATGCCGATGCGAATGCATCGGCATCGCGGGTGAGGGGGCGTTGGCTCGTCACTCGAAACAGACCCCCCTCACCCGAAGTCGAAGATGCATTCGCAACTTCGACTTCGACCTCTCCCCCGCAAAAGCCGGGGGCGAGGTGCAGAGGCCGCCGGTCCCGACGAGAACGATTCTCTCAGCACAGTTCCTGAGGAACTCTTCTGCTATCTTAATTTCACATGGATTCCCCCTGGCTGATTCTGAAGCAGGCGTCGGACGCGGCCGCGAACGGTCGCCCCGATGAGGCGCATCGGCTCATCGAACCGCTAATCGAAGCCGGCTACCGCAAGGCGTGGCGGATCGCGCGCGAGGTCGTGAAGGCGTACTGCCAGCGAGCGATGCGTTCGCTGGACCGGGAGAACAACGCCGAGGCCGCGTGGCGCGAGTTGCTCGCGGCCGAGGCGCTCAACACGGGAGAGAAGTGCGTCGCAGAGTTGCGGGTCACGCTCACGCGGTTCGGGCTCGTTCAAGCCCGAGCGGCGCTGGAAGCCGGTTCGCCCCTGATTGCCCTCGATACGCTTTCTCGGCTCCGCGATCGCGGCGTTCGCCATCCCGATCTTCGACTCGTCGAGGAACCGGCTCAAGATTGGGTGCTGGCGGCCGAGAAGGCAGACCGCGGCGAGTTCGTTCCCGCGCTCGCGGATTTGGAACGGCTTCGCCTACGCTTGCCGTGCCCGCCGCTGGGCCTCGATCGCTTTCGGGTTGAAGTGGAAGCGCGGCACGAGCGATTTCGGGAAGCCGTGGGTCGGGCTCATGAAGCGGCCGAAGCGAAGCAGTGGCGGGCGGCACTGGCCGCGGCCGAATCCGCACTCGCAACCGCGCCCGAACATCGCGAAATTCGCACGCTTCGCACCAAGGCCTGGCAGGCATCGTATCCCGAGACGGGTTCGTTGGCGGCTCCGTCTCAGCCTCGCGGCGTCGATCTTCACGCCATCACCGAGTACCCTGCCGTGCCGGTGTCACGAGTACCGGCGGGAAGCACGATGCCACCGACCGACCGGCGCGAACGCTTCGGTTCCGGTTCGCGGCTGACTTCACCTCGCGTGCCGAGCGATCTGCTCGCCGGCTTCTCGGGCCGCGGGTCGCCGCCGAGCGACGGGAGTTCCGAGCGCTCGCCGCTGCCGAGGCGATTTCTACTCTGGGTCGATGGCGTGGCCGGGTACCTCGTCTGCACCGGCTCGCGCGTCGCATTCGGGCAGGCCGTACTCGAAGGCGGCCCCATCGACGTCCCACTGTTTGCCGATGTCTCCCGCGTTCATGCGGACATCACCCGCGATGGCGAAGGCTACGTCGTGGAATCCGGCAAGGCCGCACCGGTGAACGGGAAGGAAAACGTTCGCACGGTTCTGGTGAACGGGAAGGACGCCTCGCGATCCGTGCTCGCGCCCGGCGACCGCGTCACGCTCGGCTCGACGTGCCAGTTCTCGTTTCAGAAACCGGTGTCGGTGAGTTCCACCGCGCGGCTCGAACTCACGAGCGGCCATCGGCTCATGCTGCCGGTCGAGGGCGTACTGCTCATGGCGAACGAAATCATCTTCGGCGCGAGCCTGCAATCGCACGTAGTCGTGCCCGACCTCGAAGGTCGGGTGCTGCTCTACCGTTCGAAGGAAGGGCTCGGCATCCGCTATGCCGAGGGCAAGTTCAAGATCGACGATCGGGTGATTCTGGACCGCACGACGCTCGCGCTGCCCGCGAGTTTCGAGTGCGCCTCGCTGACTTTCACGGTGGAACCCGTCGGACCGCGGTTGGGGTGAAACGGGCGCATGTCCGTTCGCATCCGCTTGGACTACATCAATTCACAACATCCTGCCTCCCCCGGAGTTCTCCATGACTCGTCGAAAGCTGCTGCCCGTCGCGGGCGTGGTACTCGCCGCCTTCGCGGCCAACGTACTCGCCATCCAAGAATACAAGAGCGGCGTCGTGTGGCCGGAACCGAAGATCGTTGCCCCCGGCGAGAAGCCGGGCGATCCACCGGCGGACGCCATCGTGCTCTTCGACGGCAAGGATCTTTCCCAGTGGAAGAACGGCGACAAGTGGGACGTGAAAGACGGCTATGCCATCGTTCAGAAATCCGACATCACCACGCTCGAATCCTTCGGCGACTACCAACTGCACGTCGAGTTCGCGACTCCCGAGAAGGTTCGAGGCAACGGCCAAGGCCGCGGCAACAGCGGCATCTTCCTTGCCAACCGCTACGAAGTGCAAGTGCTCGATTCGTTCGACAACAAGACCTACTTCGACGGCCAGTGCGGGAGCCTCTACAAACAGCAGCCGCCCATGGTGAACGTCTGCAAGAAGCCCGGCGAATGGCAGGTGTACGACATCGTCTTCGAGAACCCGAGCTTCGATGAAGCCGGCAAGGTGGTCAAGCCCGGCATCGTGACCGTGATGCACAACGGGGTCTACGTGCAGAATCATTTCGAACTTCACGGCAACACGAACTTCGACCGGCCGGCGGCCTATGAGAAGCATTCGCCCAAACAGCCGATCCGCCTCCAGAACCACGGCGACCCCGTGAAGTACCGCAACATCTGGCTGCGCGAACTGACGCCGATCGTCGGCACGAAGCCCGAGAAGAAGTAATCGTTCTGCCGCTCGCGGCTTCGCGATTGTTCCCGCAGTTGGCATCGCGAAGCCGCAAGCGGCAGAACGATTACACGTCGCGTTTGCCGAAGCCGAGAACGCCAACCGCCGCCGCCGTCGCACTCAAACCCAGTGAGCCCAGCATCAGATTCGTCAAAAGAGCCATGTTGTATTGGCCCATCAAGACGAACTTGAGGCGGCTCAATTCGCGATCCGGCGAGGGATATGTCTCGGGCAAGAGTGTGAGGAAGAAACCGGCTCCGTAGAGTACGAGCCAAAAGACGGTAATGCCGAGCACGGTGCCATTCGCCAACGCTCCGATAGTGACGCCCCACGAAACGATCGCGACGAGAACGGCACAGACCGTGAGAATGGCCACCAACCCGCCGACGAGTGTGAGATCGGACTCGGCATCCGATTTAAACAGGAGATACGTTGCCGCGAGGATACCAACCGACAGTACGGCGAATGTGGAAACGACCACGACGAGTCGCGAGTGCCACTTCGCGAAAAAGTATTGATGCCGGCTAATGCCGCGACTGAGAACGGAATCCGCAACGGTGCCTTTTTCCGCGCCGACGGCGGAGACGGCGAGCACGACGACGAGCGCCATCGAACCGAGTACGAGAATGCGGAAGAGATCGCCGCACTGAGCCGCCGCGGATACGAACATCCCGGCTTCTTTGTGAATCCCCACTCGGTAAAGCAGGATACCGCTGGCCGCGACTACCGCCACGAACACCCACAACCGGTAGACCCAGCTGTGAAAAGTCTGCCGCAAATCGGTTTGCAGCACCGCCCAGTACGGCAGGAATTTGTTGAATTTCACCGTGACGACGGCGGGCTGGGCATTCATGTAGGAATTTCCATTTAGCGACCGGTTTACCGGCCGTTCGCGAAACGGCGGGCATGCCCGCCGCTAACCATCAGTCACGCCGCTTCGGCATCCTTGTACAATCGGGCAAAGCCGCGGCTCTCCTCGCGCTCCACCATGTCCAGATACGCCTGCTCGGTTTGCATTCCCACGCTGCGTACCGTGATGATCGTCACTTTGTTGTCGTTGAGAACGCCGAACAATTGCGCGAGCAAGGCGGAGTTGGGAATCTCATCGCCGAGTTTGATTTCGAGACGCCGCTGACGGAGTAAGACCTGCTTGAATTCGTTGAGATTGCGCAAGGCCGCGACGGCTTTCGTGATGGATTTCTGATCGCCGTCGAGGTCGAGTTCGTAGTGGTTCTTCTTGATGCGGCCCTTCAAATCTTGAAGCGTGCCGCTGAAAATCATTTGTCCCTTATTCAAGACGGCCGCATGATTGCAAACTTCGTCCACGTCCGTCAGGTTGTGGCTCGAAAGTATCAGCGTCTTTTCGGCCGCCAGCGTCTTGATCAGTTCGAGCATGGACCGTCGAGCTTCGATATCCAATCCGTGCGTCGGTTCGTCCCAGATCAAAAGTTCCGGTTCGTTGATGAGGCTCGCGGCGACCGCGAGCCGGGCGGTTTGACCCGGAGTGAAGTGCGAGATCGATTCGCCGGAATGCGGAAGCAAACCGACGGCGCGAATCAGCGTCGCGAGCTTCGGCTTCCGCACGTTGGCCGTGAGGCCGAACAGCCTCGCAATGTAATCGAGATAAGTGATGGGCGTCATGCCCTTGGGGAACTGCGGGTTCGTGGGAATGTAACCGATGCGGCGGCGAAGATCCGCGGAGTTGGGCGTCATCACGCGGCCGAAGGCCTTGGCCCAACCGGCCGTCGGGCGATGCAATCCGAGAATGAGCCTCAAAAACGTGGTCTTTCCGGCACCGTTAGGACCGAGCAACCCGAGTACGCACCCCGGCTCGATCGTCAGGCTCACATTGTTGAGAGCGATCTGGCGGTTCTGATAAATCTTCGTGAGATGCTGCGTCTCGACAATCGATTCG
>JAYTUG010000242.1:0-28165 GCA_043744695.1 Gemmataceae bacterium | reverse complement strand
CCTCTCCCCCGCAAAGCCGGGGGGAGAGGTGTTGGGCGCTGCCTTATTGCGTTCTCGGTTGGACGTGATGTCAACGACTGACGACAATCTACAAAATGCTGCAGATCCAAGTACTGAAAGGTGAACTCATGACACGTCGGTATCGTGGTCGAATGTTCTACGAAATCGAAGGCGTTGATTCGGACGTTTCACTGGCGCGATGCTCATCGACCGAACTCTCCATCGATTGGATCGAGGATGGCGTAGCGAGTGGACTCGTAGCCAAGTCCTCGGATGGAATCGTGTACCAAGGACGATACATTTACCGGGATAATACTCCGCACGGCCAGACAGAGCTTCGGCTCTATCGAGCGAAAGACGACTGCATTGTGCTCTTCGGCAGTTGGGAAGAAGATGGCACGCACGAGCGCGGACACTGGGTGTTCCAGTTGCAACCCGCCTAGTAAGTTAGGGCCAAAGTCACTTCACCATGTCCGGAGTCGCACCATGTTTCGACTGCTTCTAACCTAGAGCGGGTTGCGCGCCGGTTCGGAGACGTCGTTTTGGTCATCGACGAGGACGATGTCCGATCGGGGTCGAACCTCCGGAACGAGACGTGCTCGAACGAATTCGAACTTCTCCGCGGCACGATGAGCGAGCATTCGCCGCGTCGCAGAAACGATTCCAACAATCGTGGCAATACTGGACGGGCGGCACTCCTTGACCTCGTCGCGCGATCGAGGAGTGTGCCAACGATTCTTGGAGGCCGTAGCCCGGATCCGTCCCCTTCCCAACAGGCGATAGGATATACGGCTCGAAACCGGCCGGTTCGGACACGCACAAATTCCTTCACAAACCCCATGAAATCAGCCATGAAACGGGTCAGGCTGCCAAAGTCCGTGTGACGAGAAGTGGCAATGTGGCAGCCTGACTACCCCAAGTCGCGCAAGACGAGTTCAATCCGGTCTTTAAGTTCTCCAAGAATCGTTGGTACACCCTGCGCGACTTGCTCTTCCCCTTTCGTCACGGGCTCGGCCGACGGCACCGTGCGCCTCTGGGATCCGCTAACGGGTCGAGAACTCGCCCAGCTCGAAGTTCGAGACGACGCTCCCTGACCGCACACCTCGACACTCGCCGAGGTTCCGGCTACCATCTCTTCATCCCACCGCTCGCCTCCCGCCCTTCCGCCGGAGTTCCGCCAATGCCTCGCTTCCCGTTCGTACTGCCCGTCGCGCTCGCGTTTGCACTCACGCTCCCAGCCGCCGATTGGTACCAGTTTCGCGGCCCGACCGGTCAGGGCCACGCTGAGGGCAAGAACCTGCCGACGGAGTGGTCGCCCGAGAAGAACATCGTCTGGCGAACGCCGGTGCCTGGTCTCGGGTGGTCGTCGCCGGTGATCGTGGCCGGAAAGGTCTACCTCACCACGGCCGTGCCTCAGGGCGACGATCTGCTGAAGTCCAGTCAATCGCTTCGCACGCAGTGCCTCGACGCGAAGACCGGCAGCCTCGTGTGGGATGTCGAGAACTTCAAGCAAGACGCCGCCAAGGCACCGAACATTCACGGCAAGAACAGCCATGCCAGCCCGACGCCGATCGTGGATGGCGACAAGATTTACGTCCACTTCGGTCACATGGGTACCGCCTGTTTGAACCTCAAGGACGGCTCGACGGTGTGGTCGAATCAAACGCTCAGTTACGAGCCGCGGCACGGCAACGGCGGCTCCCCAATCATCGTCGCGGACAAACTCATTTACAGCATCGACGGAACCGACAAGCAAGTCGTGGTGGCCCTGGATAAAGTCAGCGGTAAGGTTGCGTGGCAGACGCCGCGAAACGCGGCCCCGGGAAGCAAGTTCTCGTTTAGCACGCCATCGCTCATCACGGTCAATGGCCAGGAGCAGGTTATTTCCGCGGGCACAAATGTCGTAATGGCCCTCGACCCGAAGACGGGCAAGGAATTTTGGCGCGTGAAATACTCCGGTTACTCGGTGGTTCCGAAACCCGTGTTCGGTAACGGGCTCCTCTACATCTGCACCGGTTACGACAACCCGGCCCTCTACGCGATCCGTGTGGACGGCAAGGGGGATGTGACTGAGACGCACGTGGCCTGGACGATCAAGAAGGATTCGATGCCGCGAAACGCAGCGCCGCTGTTGCTCGGCGACGAACTTTACGTCGTCTCCGATGGCGGCCTGTTGAGTTGCCTCGAAGCGAAGACCGGCAAGGTGAAGTGGAGCGAGAACTTGGCCCGCCCGCACACGTCGTCCCCCATTTATGCCGCCGGTTTGATTTACCTGCTCGCCGAAGACGGCACGGCCACGGTGTTCCGCCCCGGCGACGCGTACGAGGAAGTGGCCAAGAACAAGTTCAGCGAACCGGGCACGGCCTCGAAGTATCTCTGCTTGGCAAGCTACGCCGCGGACGGCGACGCGCTCTTCCTCCGCACCGCCAAGGCGCTGTATCGCATCGAGAAGAAGTAAGGCTTGGTAGGTGAGCCGGCTCTGCTCTGCCCGGGAGCGAGGGCGTCCCGCCCGCTTCGGTAAGTGCTTTCGAGAAGGTAGTCAAGCGGGCGGGACTGCCGCGCACCCAGGTTCAGGAACGATGTTTGAACTCTTCGCGCAAACCGTGGACGCCGTGGAAGTCAGCGGGGACGTCGTCAAGCGCACGATCATCACCGTGCTCGTGGCGGCGATCACCTCGACGGCCACGTTCTTCGCGGGCCGTTGGTGGGGCCGCTATAAAGCCAGTCGCCAATGGCACGCCAAAGAGTTCCTCGACCGCGTCATCGTCAGCCTCAACATCTTCGCGGACGGCTACCTCAAGATTCGCACCGTATTGGAACGGTCGGTCGAGGAGGTGTTCCTGAACCGTCTCGCCATCGACAAAGTGGAGGCGGCCTGTCGCCAGACGACGCTCGAAAACCCGATCATGCCCATCGAGCAAAAGGATCGCTGGTTCCTGTTGAACTTCGTGCTGAACGCGGTCGCCGAGCACTTCGTGAATGGGAACATCCGGCAAGACGCGGGGCAACCGGTGAACGTGGTGAAGTACGCGCTGTTCCTCACGTGCGAGCTGGTGGGGGAAGAGCGGATTCGCAAGATTCGAGCGATGTTGATCCGCATCGACGTGCTGGAAAACTTCCCATACGACGACTCGATGCCGAAGCTGGAGAACCCGTGGCACGCGGACCGGATCAAGACTCTTCGCGTGGCGGCGGCACTCTACAAGAAAGAGCCCGACCACTTTCTCACGCTCGAAGTCTGCGTGTGAAGGTGTGCCTCTCGCTAGGCCTTCACGCTACTTCCCAACAGATAGAGCTCGA
Source organism: Gemmataceae bacterium (assembly GCA_043744695.1). Classification (GTDB taxonomy): domain Bacteria; phylum Planctomycetota; class Planctomycetia; order Gemmatales; family Gemmataceae; genus Urbifossiella. The sequence continues at coordinate 24,865 of JAYTUG010000242.1, read as the reverse complement.
CCTCTGTGGCCGTGGCTGCGCCCTGATCGACACAATCGCCCATCGCGACCCCGCGGTAAGCATTGCCCGTGAGGAAGAGCCCGGCGTGTCGGCTCGCGGCAGCTTCAATTCGCGCCACGCGATCGAGGTGGCCCAGCACGTACTGCGGAATGGCTTCGGGCCAGCGGACGATTCGCGAGAAGACCGGCTCGGCCGTCACCTTCATGGCAACCTTCATTTCCGCATGCACGGCGCGGAGCAAGTCCGCATCGTCGAGGCTCACCATGTCGGCCCGATGAATGCCGCCGCAGAGAGCCCGCCATAATACGAAGCCCTCCGGGGCGCGGCCGGGATAGACCGAAGAACACCACTGCACGCCCAGGACGTCGCGGCGGGTGTTCTGCGGGGCGATGTAGCCGAAGCCATCCGCGGGTCGCGGGCAGTCGGCCTGCCGATAACCGAGCGCGACCACGGCGACCCGGTTGTACGGGATCCCGGCAATTTCATCGGCGAGCGGATCGTCGAGTTCCGCAAGAATCTCGGCTTGCTGACGAGCCGGGCACGCTAACACCACGGCATCCGCGGACCAAGCCTGCCCGCTTTCCGCATACACCTTCCACGAAGTCATGCTTGCCGACGCCGAGAGGGATTGAACGCGAACGCCCGTGTGCAACTTCGCACCGCACTGCTCCACGAGTGAATCGGTGAGCACCTGGAGCCCTTCGCGGAACGACCACATCCGCTGCGGTCCGGGCGGGGATTGGCCGAGAGCCTGAGCGTCGGCTTTGCGTTGCTTCGCGGCACGTATGAAGCCGCGGATCACGCTGCCCGCTTCGCGTTCCATCTTGGGAAGCCGCGGGAACGCCGCCGCGACGCTGAGCATCTGCGGATCGCCCGCGTGAATCCCGGTCACGAGTGCATCGGCGAAGATGTCCGCGGCTTGCTTCCCGGCTCGGCGGGTCACGAACTCGGCCACCGATTCTTCCCGTGAATCGGTTCGCTTCGCTCGAAACGGTTCGGTGAGGAGTTGCCACTTTCCGCGGGTCGAGAGCAGTCTCGTGGTGAGGAGGCCCAACAGCCCGCCGGGGAGTTTGCGGAGTTGGCTGTCGAGGAACAGGTATCGGTTTTTGCGGGCGATCTCGCTGCCGGCGACGAGCCGATCCGCGACTCCGAGATCGATGCAGAGTTGCGGCACCGCTGGCGTGCGATCGAGGAATCCGTTCGGGCCGATCTCGACTCGGAAGCCGTTGTGATCCTCGGTTCCAATGTTGCCCCCGGCGCGAACGCAATCTTCGAGAACCGTGACGGAAACGTCCGGCGCGAGTTGCTTTAATCGAAAGGCGGTGGTGAGGCCCGAGAGGCCACCGCCCACAATCACGACGTGTGGCATACTGTCATTGTATTCTCGTTGTTGGATACTGGTGGTTCGAGGTTAGTGGTGAATCGTGATTCGGCTGACTCGACGGCGAATAAGAACTCACCACGAAGGCACAAAGTTCACACAGAGAAACACAAAGTGAAAATGAAGTCCGCTCCGTCTTCTTTCCTCTCCGCCCTACTTCGTGATTCTTCGTGTGAACTTTGTGCCTTGGTGGTGAACGAGCGATAGCCCTACCCGAACTTGGGGAGGGCTCAGCGAGTTGGGCATCGTTTCAGCGTATTCTGTGGGGAGCTGCGAAGGCGGGGAAGGTTCCAAAGGCGAGGATGCGGAACAAAACGCGATTACGCGCCGGGTCGATCTTTCCTTTTCCGGTCTGCGTCAGTAGATTTTGGCGTGTCGAACCCGTTTGCGTCGGTATTGCATTCCTGGTAAGGGTGATCCCCCGCGGCCCTCCGCAGGCCGGGGCGGGCCTCGATAGTTGTGGTCCTGGGTGCCGCGACCGCCGGTCGGAGCCGGACGAGTCGCGGGGCTTGCGGTGGAGTTGCCACCGCGTGGAGGGTCGAACCGTGTCCGTTGAGCAACGCGTCATCGAAATCGTGTGCGAACACCTGGCGGTGAACAAGGAAACCGTCTCCCGGAAAACCGCGTTCATCGAGGATATCGGGGCCGACTCGCTCGACATCGTCGAGCTCGTCATGGAACTCGAAGAAGAGTTCGACATCCAAATTCCCGACGATCAGGCCGAGAAGATCAAGACGGTCGGCGAAGCCATCGACTTCATCGAAATCGCCATGAAGAACAAGCCCCCGCAGTGATTCGGGGCGTGGATCGAAATTCCGACGTCGCACTCTCCGAGTGCCGCGCGCGCCTCTCCAATTGTGGCGTCCAGGGAGCCCAGGTTCCGTGAGTTTCACACCGCGCCGCCGGGTCGTCATCACCGGACTCGGGACGGTCAATCCCATCGCGCTGAACGTTCCGGATTACTGGCGAGGCTTGCTCGCCGGTGTCAGCGGTATCGCGCCCATCACCCTCTTCGACGCCACCGCCTACAAAGTCCGATTCGGAGGCGAAGTGAAGAACTTCCGCCCCGAAACGCTCATCGACTCCAAGACCGTTCGCCGGCTCGATCGCTTCAGCCAATTCGCACTCTTCGCCGCCGCGGAGGCCATCGCCGAGAGCGGCATCGACTTCTCGAAGGAAGACCCGTTCCGCTGCGGGTGCATCCTCGGGAGCGGCATCGGCGGCATGGCGGAATTCGAAGAAGGCCACACCACGCTCATGACCAAGGGCCCCTCGCGGCTCAGCCCGTTCGTGATCCCGAAGATGATCGCGAATGCGGCCGCCGGGAACATCTCCATCCGCTACCACCTCATGGGTCCGAACACGACCGTGAGTACGGCATGTTCCTCCGCGGCCCACGCCATCGGCGACGCCATGCATCAGATCGCCTACGGCTTCGCGGAAGTCATCGTGAGCGGCGGCACCGAGGCCGCCATCACGCCGATGGGGCTCAGCGGGTTCATTGCTTGCCGGGCACTTTCCGAACGCAACGACGACCCGACCCGCGCCAGCCGCCCGTTCGATCGAGACCGCGATGGCTTCGTGCTGAGCGAAGGGGCCGGCATTCTCGTGCTCGAGGAAATGGAACGCGCGAAGGCCCGCGGCGCCCACATTTACGCCGAAGTCGTCGGCTGCGGGAACACGGCGGATGCGTTCCACATCACCGCACCGCACGATGAAGGCATCGGTGCCGCCGAGTCGATGCGGGCCGCGGCTCGCGAGGCCGGGTGGAACCTGAACGAAGTCGAGTACATCAACGCGCACGGCACGAGTACCGGCCTCGGCGACGCTGCCGAGTCTAAGGCCGTTCACAGCGTGTTCGGCGACCACGCCCAAAAATTGTTGATGTCTAGCACCAAGAGTATGATCGGGCACCTGCTCGGGGCCAGCGGCGGAGTCGAGGCCATCGCCTGCTGCCTCGCCCTGCAACACGGTATCCTGCCCCCGACCATCAACCTCGACAACCAAGATCGCGAATCCGGCTGCGACCTCGACTACATCCCGAACGTGCCCCGCGAGGCTCGCGTTCGCAAAATCCTTTCGAACAGTTTCGGCTTCGGCGGGCACAACTGCTCGCTCGCACTTTCCGCCGTGTGATCCACATGCCGGCCTGGGCCTGGCCGATTGCGATTCCAATCGCCTTCGCACTCTGGTGGTGCTTTCTGATGTGGGTGATCGCCCACGTCTTCGGCTGGTCGTCGCTCGCCACTATCGCGCGGCGGATCGCTGCACCGGTAAACTCCGCCACTTCCGCAGCGGCAAAATCGGCTGGTCGAACTACAGCGGCTGCCTCACCGTCGGCGCGAATTCGGAAGGCCTTTACCTCGCGGTGATGTTCCTCTTCCGCGTGGGCCACCCGCCGCTCTTCATCCCGTGGACGGACATCGTCGCGGCCCACGGGAAGGTGTTGTGGATCTTCGGCGAGTGGATGGAGTTCCGTGCGAAAAAGTCCGGGTCGAAGATTCTGCTTCGCGGTTCCGTGGGTCGCGAACTGGCTGCGGATGCGAACAAGGCCTGGGCGATAGACGAGCCGGCCTGAGCAGTTCATTCGTAAACGATCTTGGCAATCGCATCGGCGACGGCCTTCAGTTCCTTCGCGGCCTGGGTCTTGTCGAGTGCGTTACCGGTGGTGGCGAAGAACACCTTCGCGGTTTCGTCGTTCGCACCAGTGAAGATTTCCAGGCACGTGAGCGAGGCCTTGTCATCCTGAGGCGTCCGTAAATAGGGGGCTTCGCCAGTCCAAAAGGGGCGCGGCTGCCGCCGTCGCACGAGGCGGAAGGCCAACGGAACCAACTCGACTTTCCCCACGACCACGGCATCCTCCTGAATCCGACCCTGCTGATAGCCTCGCTTCTCGAAGGTGAGTTTGGCCACGTGAACGTAGTGCTTCGAAGACTCGCTCGCGGGGCGGGTATCGAGGTGCCAGACGATGGGAAGTAGTTTTTGCTCCACGTCGGGATCGGGCTTACCGGCGAAAGCGGTGCGGGAGCATCTTGTGAAGTCGCGAGTGCGAGCATTGCGATCAGGGCGGTCGAAAACATGCCCTCCTCCTAACTTCGCGCCGCGATCCAGGGCAAGTGCAACTGCCGCTTCATTTGCCGAGGTATTCGATCTCGACGTAGTCGGCACCGCGACGCTTCGTCTTGCCATCGAAATCGGACACTGCGACCTCAACGCGGCCAACTCCGGCCTTCAATTCAAAGGTCTCAGTCGTTTTGCTCCTCGTTCCATCCGCGAAGGCTAGTGCGAATCGCTGGTCTCCAATCCTTCCTTCGTAAGCCGCGAATTCGCTGCCCGAGCGAATCGCGACCCGATACTTCCCGGCTCGTTCGACCTGAACCTCCCAGTGCCCGATGCTCTCGGGTGCCCAGCCTGCCTTGGGTCCACGCCAGTCCTGACGCGAGAGCCGCACCGGATTCTCCTTCTCGTTTCCGACGACGATGCGTGGCGGGTCGAAGCCCTTCTTCGTCACATCGGCGAACCACGTCTCGTACTCGTGCTTGAGTTTCATGACCTCGTCAGGCTTCTCGGCAGCGAGGTCGTGCTCTTCAAAGGGATCCTTCTCGACGTCGAAGAGTTCATACTTGGGCTTCCACTTCGCTTTCTCATCGACGCCATTCGCCTGGACGAGTTTGTAATTCGGCCCCCGGGCGGCGAAGGCTCGGGATTTCTCGGGCACGTCCCCGCGATGCCACTGGAAGAAGAGCGTGCGGTGCCCCCACGCCGCGTTCCGCTGGAGCTGCGCGAGGAAGCTGACTCCGTCGAACCCGGAACCGCCCGGCACACCGCAGGCATCGAGCAGGGTCGGAGTCATGTCGATGTGCGCGAGCGGCCTACCGATGAGGCGCCCGGCCTTCACCTGCGCCGGCCACCGCACGTAACACGGCACTCGGATGCCGCCTTCGTACACCGTGCCCTTTCGGTTGCGAAGTCCTCCGTTAAAGCGCACGCCGCCGGGGCCGTTGTCCGTCAGGAAGATCACGATCGTGTTGTCGGCTAACTTCTTGTCGTGCAGCACGTTCATGAGCCGGCCGTAGTTCGCGTCGATGTTCTCGATCATGGCGTAGGCCCGGGCGATCTCGTCGGTGTTCAGCTTGGGCGAAGCCCACGGCTGGCCGATCTTCGGGAAGCCGTTGGCGGTGAGGTCGAGCTTCTTGTACGGAGCGACGAGTTCTTCCTTCACCTGGTACGGCTCGTGCGGGGCGTTGAACGCCACGTAGGCGAAGAATGGCTTCTTGCTATCCGCCTGGATGAAGTCGAGGGCCGCATCGGTGAACACGTCCGTGCAGTAACCCTTCGTCTGAACGTCTTTGCCGTTTCGCTTGAGGAGTGGGTCGAAGTAAGCGGTCTTGGCATTCGTACTGGGCGGATCGGAGGCTTGGGCGAGCCCGCCGCCCTGGCACCAGAGCGTGTGTTGGAAGCCGCGATCTTCGGGGCGGAGGGGGTAGTTGTCGCCGAGGTGCCACTTGCCAAAGAGTCCGGTGCGGTAGCCCGCGGCGGCGAGGTACTCGGGGAGTGTCTTCACGTCGGGCCGCATCAGCGAGCGGCCGAGATACGTGTCCACCACGCCGGTGCGGTAGTTGTACTGCCCGGTGAGCAAGGACTACCGCGTCGGCGAGCAGACCGGCGACACGTAAAAGTTCTTGAGCCAGACGGATTGCTTGGCGAAGGCGTCGAGGTGCTGCGTCTGGACGATCGGGTTGTTGTGAACGCCGAGATCGCCGAAGCCCTGATCGTCGGTGATGACGATGAGTACGTTCGGAGGCCCGTCGGCGGCTTGGAGTGAAGCGGAAGCGGCGACTGCCGCGAGGAGTGCGAGGAGCGAGCGAAGCATGGCGTTTCTCCGGCCAGTGTTTTCCGTGTGCCCAGGCGAGCAATCGCGATTCTCGTTGCCGCGGAGTCTCCTACCCCCTCCGCAGCCCCAGCCCCGGTAGCGACTTCGTCCGTTCGCCATCGCGTAACACGGCTTCGCCGTTCACCAACACGTGTTCCACACCGACGGCCAGCGTCTTGCCTTCCGCGTAAGTCGAGCGGTCGGCAATCGCCTCCGGATCGAACACGACCACATCGGCGGCGAGCCCTTCGCGGAGAAGGCCTCGATCCTTCAGGCCGAAGCGGCGCGCCGTGTGGTAGGAACACTTCATGACGGCATGTTCGAGGGTCCAATCCCCGGCGCGAACGTGGTGGCCGAGGTAGCGGGCGAAGCACCCGGTGCCGCGCGGGTGCGGCTTGCCCCCGACGTAGATACCGTCCGAACCGCCCATCATCAGTGGATGTCTCATCAGCAAGGGGATGTCGTGTTCGTGCCGCTGCGCGAAGTGGCGGATGACGCAGCCTGCGGCGAGGTTCGTCGCGATGAGCAAGTCGCAGGTGAAATCGACGAGCGATTTCCCAGCACTTGCGGCGGCCTCGACGAGGCCCTTTCCTTCCAAGTGTCGATATTCGTCGCTGGGAATGGACGCGAGGCGGATCGTTTCGATGGGGAAGCGCGGATTGGCGAAGGCTTCTTCCAGCGATGTGCGAACAGAAGGATCGTGAAGGCGGGCCAGGGTCGCGTCGATGCCGCCTTCCAGGAGTTCCGGCGGGATCGTGAGCATCACCACGAGCGTGCTGCCGTAGAGGTAGCAGTAGAGGTCGAAGGTGACATCGACGCCGCTAGCACGGGCGGCATCGAGCAGCGGGATGGTCTGCTCGGCGACGCAGTTGAAGTGGGAGACGTGAACGCCGCACCCGGCCCGCCGGCCGATGTTGAACACTTCGTGCAATGCGGTCGGAGCCTTCTGGAGGTTGTAGCCGCGCATGTGCGTGACGTAGATGCCGCCGAACGGCGCGATTTCTTCGCACAGCGCCGCCAGTTCATCTTCATCGGCGTAGATGCTCGGCACGTAATCGAGGCCGCTCGACACGCCGACGGCCCCTTGTTCCATCCCTTCGCGCACGAGTCGCTTCATCACCTTTAGTTCGTCCGGCGTCGGTGGCCGCGATTCGAGACCCATCGCCTCCATCCGCACGTTCCCATTGGGAATCAGCGTGCAGACGTTGATCGCACACTGCCTGTCGAACAGAGCCAGGTACTCGGCCACAGTGTTCCACTGCTTGCTCGGCGTCGGGAAGTTCCCGTTGAACCCGGCCGTGTAGCGGCGCATGTACTGCTGCGTGTCCGGCGAACCCGGCGCGAACGCGACGCCGTCTTGTCCCAGCACGTAGGTGGTCACGCCCTGACGCACCGCGGCCTCGTGATACGGATCGACGAGCAGCGCGAGGTCGCCGTGAACGTGGGCGTCGATGAAGCCGGGGCAAACGACCTTCCCCTTCGCATCGAGAATCGTCTTGGCTTCGGCTTTGCCGAGCGCTCCGACTGCAGCGATCTTGTCGCCGGCAATCGCGACATCGGCCTGAAACCACGGCAAGCCGGTGCCATCGACGACGCGGCCGCCCCGGATGATGAGATCGAACATGTGTGCGCGTGGGGTGGTGAGGTTGTGGAGCCGTGAATAGAAACGTATTCACCGACCCGCGACCTCACCACCCCACAATTGACATGAGTTCTGCGTCCGTTCCGCACACGCGAATTTTGGCTGGCCTCGTGCTCGGTGCGGTGGTGGGCTGCTTGGTGAATGCGTTCACGGCACCTCCGCCGTTGCCTCCCGAGAATGGCCTCGCGGCTGGTATCGGCGCGGCGGCCGTTGCCGTGCCGCCCGGCCCACCGGCCGAGGTCGTCTGGATCGTCAAGAACGTCACCAAGCCCGTCGGCGACATCTTTCTCAACCTGCTCTTCTTCGCGATCGTGCCGCTCGTGTTCGCGTCGCTCGCGCTCGGCGTCACGCGGCTCGGCGGCACCGCGAACGTCGGCCGCATCGGGGCCAAAACGCTCGGCTACTTCATCGTGACCACGGCGTTTGCCGCCGTCATCGGGATCACGCTCGTGAACGCAATCCAGCCCGGCCAGTACGCCCGCGATCAGAAGGACGGCCTCATGGCTCAGTTCGGTGCCGAGGCCGACAAGAAGCTCAGCGACGCCAAGAAGAAAGAGTTCGGCGTGCAAACCTTCGTGGACATCGTGCCGGCCAACCCCATGAAGGCGTTCGTCGACAAGGACATGCTCGCGATCATCTTCACCGGCCTGATCGTCGGCTTCGCCCTCACGCGAATTCCCACCCACTCCGCGACGGCGATCATCGACGTACTCGAAGGCGTAAACCGCATCGCGGAAACCGTCATCCACTGGGCCATGGCCCTGGCCCCGTATGCCGTCTTCTGCCTAATCTTCTCGACGACTTCGCTCTTCGGCTATCGGCTGCTCATCGCCCTCGGCGCGTTCGTACTCACCGTGATCGGCGGGCTCGCGATCCATCAGTTCGTCGTGTTGCCGCTCTTGGTCAAGTTCCTGGGCGGCATGTCGCCCTGGGAGTTCTTCAAGAAGGTTCAGGCCCCGATGCTCACGGCATTCAGCACGAGTTCGTCCAGCGCCACGCTTCCCGTTGCAATTCGGTGTGCCGAGCAAGACCTGAATGTGCCGCGGGAAGTGTCGAACTTCGTGCTGCCGCTCTCCGCCTCGATGAACCACAACGGCACGGCCCTCTTCGAATCCGTGACGGTGCTCTTCCTCACGCAGGTGTTCGGCGTCGATCTTTCGCTCATGCAACAAATCGTGGTGCTGGTGTTGTGCATTCTCACGGCGACGGGCATGGCCGGCGTGCCGGGCGGCTCGCTCCCGCTGATCGGGTTGATCCTCGTTCAGGTGAACGTGCCGGCCGGCGCGATCGCCATCGTGCTGGGCGTCGATCGCGTCCTGGACATGTGCCGCACCACGGTGAACGTAACCGCGGACCTCACGACCGCGGTCTTCGTGGCGCGAAGCGAACGGAAGAAGCAGCCTGCCGCCGTTGAGGCGTAGTTACTTGCTGCCCATCTTCACCATCATGTCGTCGTGGCGGCGCTCCATCTCCTCGGGGTTCACGTCCTCGATGTGCGTGGCGATCGTCCACTGATGGCCGAACGGGTCGATACAAATGTATACGCAAGTCTTCGGTAAGATAGCTGCCTGATTTCGCCCGTCATGCGTTCCGGATGTCAGTCCATGCTTCGCTACCTTGCGGCCGCCTGCCAGACGGACTTCCCGAACCCGGCCACCCGCGCCGAGATCCCCGACCGCGTCGGCCACATGCTCGGCATGATCGATCGCGCCGTCATCGGCTACCGACCCTTCGGCGACGTCAAGCTTTGCGTCTTCCCCGAGTTCGCCCACACCGCGCCGATCTTCGAAACGGTCGAGGAACTCCGCGACAAACTCGCCGTCGCCCTGCCCAACGACCAGACCGACCGCTACGCGAAAAAGTGCAAGGAACTCGGCGTCTACGTTCAAACCGGCAGCTTCCTCGAAGTGGATGCGAAGTACCTCGGCGTCGTGTTCAACACGACGTGCCTCATCGGCCCGGACGGCCTGCTGTACAAGTACCGCAAGGTGCATCCGTGGCTGCCGTGGGAAGTGCATGCCAGCCCGCACGACATCCCCGGCTACTCGGAGCCGATGTTCCCCGTGGCCGAGACCGAGATCGGCGTACTCGGCTGCGCCATCTGCTACGACTGGCTCTTCCCCGAAGCGATTCGCGAACTCGCACTTCAAGGGGCCGAGGTGCTCATCCGCGTCTCGGCCTACATGGACCCGTGGGGCGCGACCGCACCGATGGATTGGTGGACGGTGGTGAATCGCTGCCGGGCGCTGGAGAATGTGGCGTGCGTGGTGGCCGCGAATCAGGGGGCCGGCGCGAAGCACTATCCGCCGTTCTCCTGGCCCGGCGGCAGCATGATCGTCGATCACGACGGTCGCATTCTTACGCAGGCGGATCCCGGCCCCGGCGAAAAGATTGTGGTCGGCCCCGTGGATGTGGCCGCGGTTCGGGCCGAACGCGAACGCCGCACCGGGCACTGCATGTTGGCGCATCGCCGGGTGGAGGCTTATCCGCATTCGCTGGCACCTTCGTATCCCGCGGGCATGGCGGCCGCGGGTTCCATCACGATTGCCGGGAACGAGGAGCGAACGCGCGAAGCGAAGGCCCGAGGCGTCCGCGGGAAGGCATGACCTGCGTACAATTCCCACAAGTGAATTCGTTGCCCGCTGATCCCGAGGCCCTGCGATGCGAATGATTCTGGCACTGATCACCGGCGTGCTTCTGCTCGGCACCGCGCAGGCCGAAGATTGGCCTCAGTGGCTCGGCGCGAAGCGCGACGGCGTCTGGCGCGAAACCGGCATCGTGGACCAATTTCCGGCCGGCGGGCCGAAGGTACTCTGGCGGCAACCGTGCGGAGCAGGATACTCCAGCCCCACCATCGCGGACGGCAAACTCTTCCTGTCCGAGTTCGTGCCCAACGAAGGCGAGAAACTCCCCTCGGGCGGCTTCAGCAAGAGTCGCACGACTGGGAAGGAACGTCTCACCTGCCGCGACGCCTCCACCGGCAAGCAGGTCTGGAACTCGGACTTCCCCGCGACCTACACGATTTTATACCCCGGCGGGCCGCGCGTGATGCCCACCGTCGATGGCGAGCGCGTCTTTACCCTGGGCGCGATGGGCGATCTTCGCTGCCACGAGGTCGCCAGCGGCAAGCTCGTCTGGTCGAAGAACTTTCCCAACGACTACGAAGCGCAAATACCCATCTGGGGCTTCTCGTCGCATCCACTCATCGACGGTGACAAACTCATCTGCCTCGCGGGGGGTTCCAACGATCGCCTCGTGATTGCCTTCGACAAGAAGACCGGCAAGGAACTGTGGACATCGCAGAGTTGCGCCGGCGATTTCGGCTACTGCCCGCCGATGATCTACGAGTTCGGCGGCAAGCGCCAGTTGATCGTGTGGCATACCCGCGCCGTCGTCGGCCTCGACCCGGAGACCGGCAAGCGAATCTGGCGCACGGACTTCGACGTGAAGTTCGCCCTCACGGCCCCGACGCCGCGCAAGGTCGGCGAGGACGGCCTGTTCCTCACGTCGTTCTACAACGGCTCGCTGTTTTTGAAGGTGAGCGCGGACAAGGCCGAGGTGGTGTGGCGGAGCCAGGCCAAGGGCGAACAAGCGGGCCAGACGACCGACCTGAGTTCAATCATGCCGACACCCGCGATCGAGGGCGACTACGTTTACGGCGTCTGCAGCTACGGCCAACTCCGCTGCCTGGAGGCAAGGACGGGCAAGCGCGTGTGGGAAACGATGCAAGCGACGCGGGGTAAACTGACGCCAGCGAAGGTGGCTGCCGAGGAGACGCCCGCTCAGGGCGAGCGGTGGTCCAACGCGTTCCTCACGCCGCACGAGGGCCGTTACTTCCTCTTCAACGAGCAGGGCGACTTGATCATCGCGAAGCTTTCGCCCAAGGGTTACGAGGAACTCGACCGCACGCACTTGATCGAACCGACGAACACCATGGCTGGCCGCAAGGTGGTCTGGGTGCCTCCCGCCTTCGCGAACAAGTGCGCGTTCATTCGCAACGATGCCGAAGTGATCTGCGTGAGCCTCGCAAAGTGATGGGATTCTGACTCATCCCGGGGAGTGTGATAAGATAATTTCAGCGTTCTCGCCAAGGGGCAACGAATGGACCTTCGTTACCATCGTTCGCCGACTTCAGGCTTACCCCACATCTACGACCATGGCGTGAGGGAAGCAGAGGTCGAATGGATTCTGACTCATCCCGGCGAAGAAGGTCCAGGAACAAATGGCTCACGGCAGGCGATAGGCCAGACAGAATCCGGTCGCTACCTCCGAGTTGTTTTCGTCCCCGATGAAGGTGAGGATGGAATTTTCGTGGTGACGGCCTACCCGCTTACGGGAGGAGCGCTGCACGCTTACCGCAAGCGGAAAAGGAGACGCAAGCAATGAACGAACAGAAATTCCCACCGGGATGGGATGAGTCGCGGCTCCAAAAGCTCGTTGAGGAACTCGATGCTCGGAGCGACGACGAATGGGTCGCGGCCGATGAAGCCTCCGCTGCCGATGGGGAGGAGCAAACGGTCGTGAGTGTTCCCTCGAAATTGATGCCGGAGATTCGACGACTTCTCGCGACTCACAAGAGTTCGTGAGGCAGGGGATTATCCAACTCCGGGTAGCAAGTCCAGCAGTTCCGCGAAGTCCTTGAGCACGCGGTCCGGCCCGGTCGCTTCAGCGGACTCCTTGCCCGCGGCCCCGCCGGGCACCAACCACACGAGCATGCCCGCGGCCCGCGCCGTGTGAACGTCGATGGACATGTCGCCCACGTAGACGCTCTCTTCGCGAGAAACGCCGAGAAGCCGAAGCCCCTCGATCACCATCGCAGGGTCCGGCTTCGCCCGACCCTGCACGTCGTCCGGGCCCAAAACCGTCCGCACGATTGGGCTCAACCCGAACGACTCGACCAACTGCATCGTGAAACTCACCTGCTTGTTGCTGCACACGGCGAGTTTCAGACCGCGACGGTCCAGTTCTCGCAACGTGGCTTCGACGCCCGGCATCAACTTCGTGCCGGCGAACATTATGGAAGCGTGGTGCTCGCGGTAGCGATCGACCGCTTCCTGCGGATCGTGGTCGGGAACCAGTTCCACCATGAGTTGCGGCAAGCCGAAGCCGACGTGCTCGCGAACGGTCGTTTCGGGCAGCGCCGGCAGGCCGAAGGTGGAGCGCACGTGATTCGTACTCGCCGTGATGGCGGCGAAACTATCGGCGAGCGTGCCGTCGAAATCGAATAGAGCAGCGCGAATTGGCATGGGTCGTTCCTCGGAGGTCGCGTCCGGAATGGTATAATGCGCCTAGTACCGCGTGAGCAAGCGATGACCCAGATTGAACCCGTGACTGCCGAGCTAGTGTTCCGCGAGCACGCGCCGCGGATCTACAACATCGCTCGCCGCATGCTCGGGAACGATGCCGACGCTGAGGATGTGACTCAAGACGTGCTCTTACAAGTGATCCGCAAGATCGACACGTTCCGAGGCGACTCGCAACTTTCCACCTGGCTGCACCGCGTGACCGTGAACGCGGCCCTCGCCTTCCGCCAAAAGCGGGCCAACCGCCAGAAGCACGAAACCTCCGAGGCGCCGGACAGTTTACTCGAAGTGGCTCCGGCACGCTCGCCGGTGAAGCGCTGGAACGTGGGGCCGGACGAACCCGTGCTCGAAGCGGAGCAGAGTGCCGTGATCGAGAAGGCCATTGGGGAACTGCCCGGCCCCTTTCGCGACGTTTACGTCTTGGCGGATGTCGAGGGCTTGCCCAACGACGAAATCGCGGGCATGCTGGGGCTCTCCGTTCCAGCGGTGAAGAGCCGGCTCCATCGGGCCCGCTTGCGGATGCGCGATTCGCTGTCCCCGCACTTCGAGGGAGGGATCGCCACGTGAACCTGACCTGCGAGGAACTGCTGCAACTGCTTTACGACCACCACGAAGGGGCGCTCGCGCTCGAGGTTCGCGAGTCGTTCGCGGCCCATCTGGTGATCTGCAGGGATTGCACGCACTACGTGGAATCGTACACGCATACGGTGCGGATCGTGCGGAAGTTGCCGCTCTGCGCAATACCGCAAGACATGGAGGCTCGCCTCCGCGCGAGGCTGAGCGAGCACCTCGACGAGAAGTGAAACAAGGCATCCGGCATTCCCCTGGACTCGATCGCGGCACGGGCGTATACGGCTCGCGGTGCTCCTCCGGGTTAAGAGGTTGCGGATGCTCGCTTACCGCCGTCTCCGAATGCTGTGCATTTATTTGGCCGCGGTATCCGCGCCGGCCTGCGTTCACATTTCCGGGGCCGTCACCCCGACGGAAACGATCGAACCCAAGGCCCCCAGTCCCGGCGAATTCGCCAGCTTCCCGAAGCGGCCGGGCGAAGTCGTTCGCACGAATCCGACAATCGCCGCGGTGGCTTCGAAGCCCGAGCCGAAAGTCGATCCGGTGGTCGCGACGATTGCCGATCCCGATGTGGTGCCCGCGTCGGATCCGGGCGTGCCGTCGGTCGCGATACCTTCGGCCACCGATCCGACGCTCGTCGCGGCCTTGCGGGCTTACGTCGAGAACCGCCCGGACGACGCGATTCGCCTGCTGCACTCCCTGGATCGGAGCAACCAGGATTTCGCGCTCGCGCTCATGCCCGTCTTGGTTCGCGGAACGCAGTTGAACATGTCGGCTGCAAACCCGGACGATGTGGCCGTGCTGGTGGAGCAGCTTCACGCTCTCGCGGCGCGGCTGGAACCGAAAGCCGCGTTGAAGGTTGAAAAGGTAACGTTTTGCCGCAAGGTGACGGGTTTTGGCCGCTTCGAGCCGTGGCCCGAAACGCAGCCGTACAAGCCCAACGATCTCGCGGTGCTCTACTTCGAGATGCGGAATGTCGGCGGTGAAGCGGTGAGCGGCCCGAACGGCGAATCGTATCTGAGCCGCGCCGTGGTGAGCCTGGAAGTGCGCGATGCCAACCAGAAGCTGATCGAGCAAACGGATCCCGCCGATTGGCGGCGTCGGGTCTCGATTGCCCGCTTCGATCACGCCGACCACACGCGAACGCCGCTGCACGATTATTCGCGCACTTACCGCATCTCGGTCCCGGCTCAGCCCGGCGTTTATACCGTGACGGTGGAAGTGAAGGATGCAGCGGGCAAGAGGGTGGCCCGCAGCCAACCCGTGCAGTTCCTCGTTGCCGGGCCATGACCGGACGCGGAGCCGTTCGCCTTGTTATAAAACGAGAGTGCGACCCGATCGAACGGACACCCGGAACTCCTATGCCCGCCCATCTTCTCTCCCTCACCGATGGCCCGAGCATCCTGATCGATAAGCCGATCTTGCTCTTCGGCCGCCACGAAGAGTGCGACGTTCAACTCAATTCGAAGAAGGTGTCGCGGCGGCACTGCTGCCTCGCCCAGGTCAACGATTATCTCGTGGTTCGCGATCTCGGCAGCACCAACGGCGTGCGCATCAACGGGGAGCGAGTGGCCGAGGGCAAACTCGTCCCCGGCGACGAACTCCAGATCGGGAACTTCAAGTATCAGGTTTGCGGCGACGTGTTCGGGCGATCCAAGGAACATCCGGTTCAGGACGCACTGATGCCCGCGGCCCCACAGGTGAAGGCCGAGGACAGCAGCGAGGCGTGATGAAGCGGGCACGGGAGGCCCGCGCTCCCAAGCTCAGTCCTTGAACAGCACATCGAGGCCGGCGGCGTTCTCGGGAACTGTTGCCGCTTCCGCCGCACCATCCGAGTGCTTCCAGGTAAACTTCGCCGGCAACTCCGCGTGCAAGTACGACTTCTTCGGCAACCTCACGGCCTTCCCCTCGATCACGAGCTCGAGGTCGCGGTTCGTGTGGTTGAAGAACCCGATCTTGCGAAGCAGTGTGCCGGTGGTCGAACCGCTGACCGCGAAGACCTGTACCTTCACCGCCGCAGTTAGCGGGCTAGAGCGCACCGTCGTCGAAGGGATAACGCCGGATGGACTGCCGGGCGTTTCGGGAGGCAACACCAGCGGAGGTAACTCGTCCTTCGAGTTCTGCACTTTCCGCGGTTCCGGCAACGGAATCAGGGGTAGCGGATCGTTCCCCGAGGGTGCCGGTGAAGGAACGGCATTGGGAAGCGGCGTCGACGGAAGCATCGGCTTCGCATCCGAACCCGGCAACGGCGGAAGTACCAAGGGCGGCGTCTTCGGAACCATCGGGTCCGGGATCGTGTTCAGCGGCGCGGGGGCGGGCATGGGTGCCGCGATTCCTCCACTCGCCGGCCTCACCATCGGTTCCGATTCGGGCCTCGCCAGCGATGGCGGCGAACTCGGAATCACGGTCACGACGGGCGGCGAACTGGGAACCGGGGCAGCCTGTGCTTTTGGAGCGGTAGCCGGCGGGATGTTCTGGTAACCGGGCTGGGGAACGAATGCGGGGTACGGCTGGTAGTAGTACGGGACGGGCTGAACCTGGTAGAACGGAACGACGTAGGGCCGGTAGATCGGGAAGCCGAACGGTCCGAAGTTGTAGCGGTAGGGCAAGCAAGGCGGCGGCGCACACCAAGGGCGATAAAAGGCCGTCGCTCCCTCGGCCGAAGCCATCATCCCGGCGAGTGCCAGCGCGAACACGTAGCGTTTCATGGTGAAATCCTTCCCGTTGCGTAATGCGCCGGCCGCGACCGATCCCCCGATCGCGTTTCCTCCTGCACCGGCTGCATTGTTGTACTCGCAAACGCCCCCGCGGCTCAAGAGAATTGCGTATACTGCAACGATTCTCCAGGTCGTGCCGGTCGCGCTCCCTGGGATCCGACCGGCGTTCCTCCCATGACCTCGCGTTCTCCACTGGATTGGCTGGCCTGGCTCGGGCACCTCACGGGGTTCGGGCTTCGCGTCCTCCCGCAGGTGGCCCGAGCGTTCGCCCATCCGAACTGGTGGGTGAAGCCCTTCTACAGCATGACGGTCGGTGCCTTGCCCCTCGCCGCCGTGACGGGCCTGGCTCTGGGCGTCGTCATCTGGCTCCACACCCGGGATGTACTGGCCCGCACCGGCACGGGGGCGGTCGAGTACCTTCCCACGTTCCTTTCCGCGGCGGTGCTGCTAGAACTGGCACCGGTCGGGGCCGGGCTCATCGTCGCGGCCCGCACCGGAGCTAGCCTCGGGGCCGAACTCGCCTCCATGCGCGTGGGCGAACAACTCGACGCGCTCGAACTCCTCGGCGTCTCGCCACTCAAGCGGCTGATCGCGCCGCGGGTCCTGGCGTGCATCCTCGCGGTGCCCGTACTCCACGTCGCGATTGCCGGCGTCGCACTCATCAGCGGCTTCGCGGCGGAATCGATCACGGGCCAGACCACGCTCTTGAAGTACGACGCCGCCGCGATGAAGGAACTCTACCTCTCCGACGTCGTTCCCGCAGCACTGAAGACCCTCGCCTTCGGGCTCGTCGTCGGCGTCACCGGGTGCTTCCTGGGCCTGACCGCAAGCGAGGGTTCCGAAGGCGTCGGGCACGCGGCCACGGATAGCGTCGTGATGTGTACGCTGTTCGTGTTGGCCGCCGACGTGCTGCTCGTCGGGTTCATCAAGGCCGGACAGACTCTTCTGTAAAATGAACGTCATGAACGGTTCCACCGATACCGAACGGCTTCCCGTAGCGGCGCGTTTCAAACTGCGGGAAGGGGGAAGAGTTTGCCGCATGTAACGAGCGTGCGGCCCGTCCGGGAACTCCCGTCGCACTTAGGCTCATTCTTCCGATTACGCGGTTCCTCGAAGGCCTTTATCGTGATGGTAGTGGCTCCGAAGCTTGGTTCGGGGAGCGGGTTGAGGTGCTGTCCGATCGCGCGGCGCGGCGCGGCTTGAGGGCTTTCAGCAATACCCGCGCGAAATTGTGTACCCAAGTGTCCGCGCGATTCGTCCACCGCGCGCGTTCCGAGTAACGTTCCCGCCACGACTTGCGGCGAAGAAAACGATGGACTCGATTGCGAAATCGGGTGGCGGGTTTTCGAGTTCGCGACGATAAGACTTGCGTACAATGCCAGCAGTTCACTCGAGTAGTGAACGGATGAACCGTAGTGTGGCGTCCGAGAATCCGCACCGCACGACTGCCGCCGCCGCTCGCCCGAGCCTGGCCGCGACAGGGAGCACGAGAAGACCCATGCGAAATGCGAACCCGGGCCGCTGGCAGCAGTGGCGGGTGAAACTGGTGCCGGTCCCGGCTGCGAATGCCGCGAACGACTTCGTCCGCCGCCCGCTCGACGCCGCGAAGGCCGAGCGCCCCGGTCCGGACGGCATTCGCCATGGCCTCGTGGCCCGCATTCGCCGCGAGATCGAGGCCGGCACCTACGACACGGAAGAACGCTGGCTCGCCGCCGAAGAAATGCTTTTCAGCCGCATCGCGTCCGGCGTCTGATTCCAAAACGAAAGCGGGGCCGAATCCTCGGCCCCGCGTCAAGTCATTTCCGAAAAATCACTTCTTGTAAGTCTTCGTGCTCCGCAGCTTGTGCTTCCGCTTCTTGCGCCGACGCTTATTCGCCGTCCGCAATTCTTTCCGCGCGTGCTGAATCCCCATCGCTCCACTCCCGATTTCGGATCACGGTTCGAACGGTCATTGTATCGACGTTCGCCAGAGAACAAGGCCAGAAAACCTCATCGTGCGGCGGCGAACGGTTTCGGGCCCGCACCGTTGGTCTGGGCCCGCCCGAACCCCTTCGGCACCACGATCGCCACGTCGCAGAGGCCCCAAGGCGTCGAACCGAACACCTTGTTCAACATCGGTTGGCCGTACCTCCGCTTCAAGCTCGTCGTTTCGAGAATCTCCAAGCTCGGCGGCAGCGCGCTGAGGAAGCCGGCGAGCGAATCCGCGTGGGTGAACAGAATGACGGTACGCGGCCGATGGTGGCAATCGACCATGAGTTGGTTCACGTCGCGGGTTCGGACTTGATCGAAGTCGCTGCGGCCGGAGTAGAAGGCGAGCGAGTCGCAATTTCGCGGGAAGCAGACCACGGTCGTCTCGCGGTCGTTCACGAACTGTTCGACCAGCTCGGGCCGTCCGAACGGCGACCGCTCTTGGGCGTACCACGGTACGCCGAGTTGATGCAATACGAGCAGCAGGCTCGCCATCGCGCCGACCGCGACCCGCGTGCTGGGTGCCGCGTTCCAGCGACTTCGCGCCACGAATTCACCCAGGGCCAGGCACAAGAAGGGATACGCCGGGAGGATGTAAGTCGGGAGCTTGCTGCCGGAACAGGAGAAGAAGAAGACGCACCACCCGCCAGCCAGCAGCCAGAAGCCTCCTGATCTCGATGGAGCAGAACGATCCCGACTTCCCAGCAGATTGCGGAAGTACGGGATGAGCAGGAGCGTTCCGGGGAGCAGCCCGCCGAGCAGGATTGGCGCGTAGTACCAGATCGGTTGCAAGTGATCGAACGGTTGGAGGAACCGCATCACGTTGTGTTCCCAGAAGAAGTGCTTCAGGAACGCGGGCTCGCGGAGGTAGATCGCGATGTACCACGGCAAGTTCACGCCGATCACGATCGCGAAGAAGTACACGTAGTGGAGCAGTTTGGGGCGAGCGGGCGTCCGCGCCAGCCAGCCATAGGCGAGGAGCGGCACGAAGAGCAACACTTCCGAGATCGGCCCTTTCGTGAGGAAGCCGAGCCCGGAGGCCAGAGCGGCCGCGACCCACCAGCCGAGCTTCAGCTTGCCGGTGCGCACGGCTTCAAACCCGCACAGCACGGAGGTCGTGATGCACAGCACGAGCAATCCATCCAGGAGGAGCAGCCGAGCGATGCTCACGAACCCCGGCGCGACAGCCAGCAATAAGGCGGCCCAGAACGCGGCCCGTTCGCCGATGCTCCTCCGACCGAGCAAGTAGACGAGCAGAATCGTGAGGTGAACGCAAAGGGCGGGCACGAGCCGGGCCGATTCGGGGCTCACGCCGAGCACGCGATAGCTGAGCGCGACTAGCCAGTACATCAGCGGGGGCTTATCGAGGTAGGCTTCACCCTGGAGCGTGGGTACGACCCACTCGCCGCGTTCGAGCATCTCGCGGGGGATCTGGGCGTAGCGACCTTCGTCCGGTTCCAAGAGATGGAACCCGCGGCTGGGATAGAGCAAAACGGCAGGCAACAGCAGCACGAGGAACAGCGAGAGCCGACGAACGCGGCACACGGCGTCCGGCGTTCCAGGAAAGAGGACGTTCGAGAACAGATACGGCAGCCAGCCGATTGCGTGGCGAGGCGTCGGATGATCCATCTAAAGCGGGCTCCCGAAGTTGGCAGAGGTTAAGCCAAACCGGGAACGGGGGTCAACGCCGCCTTCAATTGCTCGCCGCCAGCCGCCTTTCCATAGACTTTATCTCCCGTTCACTTTAAGATCATGGGTACACCCTTGCCGCGCGGTCGCGGCTCCTACCACCTGAAAGCCAACGATGGAGCCCCGTTTGAGTTCCGACTCCCCTTCCGAGTTCGAAGGCCAACCGCCGCCCCTCGAAGCCACTTTGCCTGCCGACCTTCCGCCACTCGATCTCGAAGATTCGGACGATGAAGACGAGTCGGCCGTGGTGGGTCATGCCGACCCGGATGCCGACGTCGATCTCGATTCGGAGCCGCTCGAGCATCAGTTGCCGCCGGAGATCGATCCGGCCATGACGTTCGCGGACATGAAGCTGATCCGCCCGCTCTTCGACGCCATCACGCACGCTGGGTACGTTCATCCCACGCCGGTTCAGGAAGCCGTAATCCCGATCGCCATGCGCGGCAAAGACGTGATCGGGCAGGCTCAGACCGGCACGGGGAAAACGGCAGCCTTCCTGTTGCCGTTCATGAACCGCTGGCGTCCTCACAAGCTGAAGGGTCCAATCGGGCTGGTGATGACGCCGACGCGCGAACTCGCGCTGCAGATCGCGACCGAGGCCGAGAAACTCGCCCCGAGCCGGCTGTTCCGCACCGTCGCGGTCTACGGCGGCGCTCGCATGGGCAAGCAACTCGAAGGCCTCGCACGCGGTTGCGACCTCGTCGCCGGCACGCCGGGTCGCATGTTGGATCACCTCCGCCGCGGCTCGATGAGCCTCAACGACGTCCGCTTCGTCGTGTTGGATGAAGCCGACCGCATGTTGGATATCGGCTTCCGCCCGGACATCGAACGCATCTTGAAGCGCTGCCCGCTCACCCGCCAAACGCTGCTCATGTCCGCCACGGTTCCCGAATCCATCAAGATGCTCGTCCACCGCTACATGACCAATCCCATTCACCTCCAGATGACGCCCGAGGTGCTCACGGTCGACAAGATTCGCCAATCGTACTTCACGGTGGACAAGGACAAGAAATTCGACCTGCTCTTGAAAGTGTTCGAACGCGAGAAGCCGCGGCAATGCCTGATCTTCGTAGAGCGCAAGCGCTGGGCGGACAGTTTGTACCGCGACCTGAAGCGACACGTGCCGAACGCCGCGGTGATCCACGGGGACCTCGCGCAATCCCAGCGCGAACGGATCATGGCCGCCTTCCGCACGGCGGAAATCAAGACGCTGATCGCGACCGACGTGATGAGCCGCGGCATCGACGTGTCCGACATTTCGCACGTGATCAACTTCGACCTGCCACTCGACATCGAGAGCTACGTACACCGCATCGGCCGCACCGGCCGCATCGGCAAGGACGGCATCGCGATTTCGTTCGTGCTGCCGGAACAGGGCGGGCTGCTCACCGACATCGAGATGATGATTAACAAGTTGATCGACCACGACAACATTCCGGGCCGCGAGTGGTATACGTCGCGGCGAGTGGAATCGCGCGAGCGGCACGAGGTGAAGCAACCGGTGGACGTGGCCGCTCAGGTGGCCAGCGTCCGCGCCCACGACGGCTGGGGCATCGACGAAGCGGACCTGACCGGCGGCAAACTCGGCGTCGCCGAAGGCGAGCAGCCCGAAGGCGAACTGCCCCTGGCCCCGACCGAAAAGAAGCCGATATTCGGGAAGCGCGGCAAGCGGTACAGCGAACGGTTGTAACTGTGGAAGATGAGGAGGACGCCATGCCGATGATGCTACAAGGTGGACCGTTCAAAGCGCCCGTCGCGGGGTTCCATCGCTTCACGGTAAAGCAATACCACAAGATGATTGCGGATGGCGTTCTTACCGAGGATGATCGAGTCGAGCTTCTCGAAGGCTACTTGGTGGAAAAGATGCCGCACGATCCCATACACGACGGGGCGCTTCAAAAACTGAACAGGCGATTGTTTCGAGTCCTGCCGCCGGGATGGGAGATCCGCGTGCAAATGGCTACGTCCCTCCGAGGCAGTGAACCGGAGCCCGATGCTGCTATCGTTCGTGAAGACCCCGATGAGTACTTCACTCGGCACCCAGGACCGAGTGATTACGGAGTCATAGTCGAAGTCGCCAATTCTTCACTCGACATCGATCGCGAAGACAAGCGCTGTATTTACGCGCGAGCGGGTCTGCCGATTTATTGGATCGTGGATGTCGTGAATAATGCGGTTGAGGTTTACGAACGGCCCACGGGTCCGACGGCCGATCCCACTTATGGTTCCAAACAGGTGTATCAAATCGGCGATTCCGTCCCATTCGTCGTCGACGGGAGCCTGATCGATACTATTCCCGTTCTCGATCTACTCCGTACGTAAGGCGAATCGATTGGTGCCTACACGCTCAATTCGGCCTTCATACCCATCGTCGCCGCATACCGCTTCCGGATCGGTTCGATGTGTTCCTCCAGGAACTCCTCGACTTGCTCGGGAGCGCGGCCGACGAACTTCGGTGGGTCGAGTACCGCATCGAAATCGACTCCCAAGAACTCCGGAAACCTACTTAACCGCTCAAACAACTCAACGCTCGACCCCCAGCCGAGCTTGAGCTTCGCAGTCACCTCTTGGCTGTGGAATCGGACGATTTCATGAATGTGCTGGCGGTCCTGGCCCGATTGCACTGCCGCCATCATGAGGTTTTCCGTCGCAATGTACGGCATGTACTCGCGGACGTTCCTCACGATCACCCGCTGGTTCACGACAAGGCCGTTGGCAAGGTTCAGCGCAATTCGCAGAACGGAATCAGTCGCCAGGAACGCCTGCGGAATGTAGAGCCGGCGACAGGCACTATCGTCCAGCGTGCGCTCGAACCACTGCGTCGCGGCGGTGTCTGCTGCCATTGGCGGCAAGCCGATCAGGAAGCGCGATAGCGAGCACATGCGTTCCGCGCGCATCGGGTTCCGCTTGTACGCCATCGCCGAGGAACCGACCTGTTCTGCTTCAAACGGTTCGTCGATCTCTTGACGATGCGCCAGCAGGCGGAGGTCGCTGCCCCATTTGTGCGCCGATTGCCCGAGGCCGCTGAGCGCGTCCAGAATCTGCGTGTCGATCTTGCGCGAATAGGTCTGTCCCGTGACCGGGAAGACGCGGTCGAAGCCCATTTTCCTCGCCACGAGCAAATCGAGTTGCTTCACCTTCTCGTGGTCGCCGTGGAACAGCGCGAGGAAGCTAGCCTGCGTTCCGGTCGTTCCCTTCGCCCCGCGGAAGGGCAACTCATCGCGTCGGCGTTCGAGTTCGTTCAAATCCAGCACGAGGTCGAAGAGCCAGAGCGTGGCCCGTTTACCGACCGTCGTGAGTTGCGCCGGTTGGAAGTGCGTGAACCCGAGCGTCGGTTCATCCTTCCACGTTTGTGCGAAGCGGGCCAGTGCGTCGATCGTCGCGGCGAGGGTGCCGCAGAGTTGGTTCAAACCTTCCCGCATCAAGATGAGGTCGGCGTTGTCGGTGACATAGCACGAAGTTGCGCCCAGATGAACGATGTCCCGGCAACCGGGAGCGACATCGCCCAGCGCGTGGATGTGGGCCATCACGTCGTGGCGCAGCCGCTTCTCGTGTTCGGCGGCCCGCTTCAAGTCGATGTCATCGAGGTGGGCTCGGAGTTCCGTGAGTTGCTCGGGTCGAATCCTCGGCGACTTCCCATCGTCGGCCAGCAGCCCGAGTTCGGACTCGGCCTCGGCGAGTGCCAGCCAGAGCCGCCGCCACGTGCGGAACTTCCGCTGCGGACCCCAGCGTTCCGCCATCTCTTGGGAGGCGTAGCGGCCGATCAGCGGGTTGTCGTATACGTCTTGGGTCATGGTGAACTTGAGCGAAAGTGGGCGAATGTTCGTGGGAATTCGCCGATTCCGGAGGAACAGGCGGTCCGCGTGAACCGTTCGCCGAAGGCATTACAACGCGCAGTTCAATTTACGATTTCGGGCTCGAGGCGGCTGAGGCGCGGGTCGGACTTGAGAATCGTCGGGTAGGCTTGGACCGACAGGAAGTCCGTCCGGCGTACTCCGGTCGGCTTGTCGTAAGGAGAACGACTATGCTTCGGAAGTGGCTTCCGCGGTTGGCACTCGCGGCGTTTGCCGTGGTGCTGTGGGCCGGCTCGGGGTCGCAAGCGACCGCGGCCAACGACCCGCCGCTCACCAAGTTCAGCTACTACCCCTACCAGTATTACCCGCACAGCTACTGGCCGGCGAATAGCCCGCAGTGGCCGGAACCGAAGGGGCATCCGTACATGCGACCGCCCGCGTACCAAGCCTACCCGGCCTTCCAAGAACCGGGCTGGCGCTACGAACTGTGGAACCCGATGAAATACTATCGCGGCAACCACTTCTGGTTGGATCAGTTCTAAAACGACAACCGCTTGCGGTTTCGCGAATGCGCTCGAAAGCGCAATCGCGAAACCGCAAGCGGTTTCAGTGATTCACCCCGAACTCCATCGATGCGATCAGCGCCCAGGCCAAGCGGCCGAGCGCCTTCGGATCGTGCTTCAGCACTTTCGCCACGGTCGCGGCTTCCTCCGCGGTTGGCTTCCGCGTCAGGATCGCCAGATACAACTCCTCGGCGACTTTTCCCTCGGGTAATTTCGAGAGCCGCTCCACCAAGTTCCCCGGCATCGGCTTCACCAGAGCGAGTACGGCTTCATCGTGAAGCACGAACAGGGCCGCCTTGAGCGAAGGCGCGATCTCGTCCTCGGGTTCCCGCGGCTGGTTGGCGAACGCCTTCACGAACTTCGGC
>JAYTUG010000241.1:0-7608 GCA_043744695.1 Gemmataceae bacterium | reverse complement strand
GGCGTACTCGTCGAGGAAGCCGGAGTGCAGACCGAGGTGATGGTCGGCACGCTCGAACCGTACCGCACCGAGATCGAACACCACTTCAGCGTGGTGGGCTTGCAGCGGTTTCGCGGATTGATGGCCGCGTACCTGCGCTTCACGACGATGGTGAAGTACGCGGGCAGCCGCCTCCGCGATAAGCATCCGATCACGGGCCGCTTGCTCGGCGGAAAATTTGAAACGCCGGTGGAGTGGAACCTCGGTGCGTTCGTTCAGGATTGCGCGCGGGCCGCGGGCGAACGCGTCCTCGATCAACGCACTGCGGCACTCGTGAACCGATTGCTCGTGGAAGCCGATCGGAAAGGCTTCGCGCTGAGCCTGCTTCAAGAGCCGACTTCGGGAGTCGGCCGGCTCGACTGGCGCGATCGCATCACGGGGCTCGTGATCGATGCGTTGGCCGAAGTCGAGCGCCAGGCCACGAACCCGACCGGTTGGCGGCGCTGGGTTCGCGGTGGCGTCACCTTCCTCGCCAACGTGCTTCCCGAAGTCGCGCTCGTCGCTACCGCCGGGATCATCCTGTGGAACTTCATGGTCGAGCATCAGGTGCCGCAACTGTTCCAGATGTCGCTGATCGCGCTAGTCCCGCTCACGGTGGTGATCGTCTTCCACCTTCTGATCTTGCTCGTGTTACCGGTGCGATGGCCGGCGATCCGGGGCGAGTTCACGCGAGCATTGCTGGCTCGTTTCCAGGCGGAACTCGACCGCGCCTACCTGCCGCTACCGGGCGACATCGCGACGGCACTCATCGAGGAACGCAAACAGGTCGAAGCTCTGCTCGCGGATACCCAGCAGGTTTCCGATTGGCTTTCGGAACGTCAGCAGGCCGCCCGCGTGAACGAGCTTTACGGCAGTTGATACCTGGGAGCGCGGCCGTCCCGGCCGCTTGGCTGATGCGGTCAGGGACGAGGCGTGATCGAAGGCGTGACACCCGCCGCCGGCGGCAGATTATCATTGGGCTGACCCGGAGCGCGTGGCTCGGGTACGACCGGCCCGCGATTGCCCTCGCCGCGACCGCGCGAAGGCGTGACGCAATCGAGGAACCCCGCGATGGGTGCGTTGCTGCACCCGGTCGTGAAGCCGAGCAGTGCGATGAGCAAGATCCGGCGCATGGCCGCGACATACCGGGGTTATTCGAGGTTTCCTAGCCCACTTTCTGATAGGGGTGCGGCAACGATTCTCGATCGCACAGATTTCTTCGAAAACGCCATGAAATCAGGGCTGAAACGGGTCAGGCTGCCAAAGTAGGTGTGACGCGAAGTGGCAATGTGGCAGCCTGACTTCCCCGGAACTGATGCGAGTCGCGCAAGTCGAGAGTAACCCGTGCTTTAAGACATCCAAGAATTGTTGTCGTACCCTCTGAGCGCCTCTCCATGACCATACCGCGACTTCGCATGAGTGGCATTCGCAAAAGCTACGGCCCCACGGCGGCGCTGCAGGGCGTCGATCTGGAATTGCGTCCCGGTGAGGTTCACGCACTCGTCGGCGAGAACGGCGCGGGGAAGTCCACGCTCATGAAGGTGCTCAGCGGCGCGGAATCGCCCGATGCCGGGAGTATGGAACTGGACGGCACCACGTACCGGCCCACGGGCCCGCACGATGCTCGCCGCCGCGGCGTGGCCATGATCTACCAGGAACTCGCGGTCTGCCCCGATCTGAGCGTCGAAGCGAACGTGCTCCTCGGTTTGGAATCGACGGCATACGGATTCTTGCGGAAGAACTCCGACCGGGCGAAGGTGAAGCAGGCGCTCGCCGAACTCGGCCATCCCGAGATTCAACCCGACGATTCCGTCGCGAGCCTCGCACCGGCCGCCCGGCAAGTCGTCGAGATCGCCCGAGCTTTGCTCACCGATGTGAAGTTGCTCGTACTCGACGAACCGACGAGCGCCCTGAGCCAAACCGATGCGAAGCGACTCTTCGAACTCATCGGGAGGCTCAAGGCCAAGGGCGTCACCGTCGTTTACATCAGCCACTTCCTCGAAGAAATCGAGGCGGTCGCGGATCGGTTCACGGTACTTCGCGATGGCGTCGTCGTGGGAACGGCCGCGGTCGGCGCGGTGCCCCGCGAACGCATCATCGAGATGATGGTCGGCCGCTCAGTCGAGGAGCAGTACCCGCACATTCCCCATTCGCGCGGCAAAGTGGTGCTGGAATTGAACGGACTGGCAGGAACAATCTTGCCGCGCGGCGCGAGCCTCGACCTCCATCGCGGCGAGATCCTCGGCATTGCGGGAATCGTCGGTTCGGGCCGCACCGAGATGCTGCGTGCGATCTACGGACTGGATGCGGTGCGTTCGGGAACGGTGAAGGTTCACACGGCTCCGAATGCCGCAACTCCAAGCCGACGCATCGAACAAGGCGTGGGTTTCCTCAGCGAGGATCGCAAGGAGGAAGGGCTCGCCCTGGAGCAAAGCCTCGCCGAAAATCTCACGCTCAGTCGGCTTTCGCCGTACCGCTCGTTCGGCTTGCTGAGTCGTTCGCGAGTCCGCGCGGCAGCCAGCACATTCCTGGAGAAGTTGAACGTCCGCCATCGCGATCCGGATCAGGCCGTGGGCGAACTCAGCGGCGGGAATCAACAGAAGGTCGCACTCGCCAGGCTGCTCCATCAGGATGCGGATGTGCTGCTGCTGGACGAACCGACGCGCGGCGTCGATGTCGGGAGCAAGGCCGAGATCTACCGGCTCATCGGCGAACTCGCGGCGTCGGGCAAGGCCGTACTCGTGGTGAGTAGTTACTTGCCGGAGTTGCTCGGACTTTGCGACCGCATCGCCGTGATGTGCCGAGGCGTACTCTCCGCGGCGCGACCCGCGAGCGACTGGACGCCCGAGCAAATCATCGCCACTGCCACGGGAGCGTGAAGCCCTATCTGCTTCCACTCACGCTACGGGCGTCGGCACCATTGCGGCCGCGCGTGCGATCGCCTTGCCCGTCGAACGGAGCAGGTCCGTCGGAGTGAAGGGCTTCGCCAGAAAGACGGCTCCGGGAACGTCGTTCAACCAACTGGCGTCCGGCGCGTAACCCGAGATGAACACCACCCCCACCTCTGCCCGCATCGCGCGAACCCGGCTCGCCAGTTCTCGGCCGCCCATTCCCGGCATCGTCAGATCCGTGACCAATACGTCGATGGCCAATCCGGTTTCGAGTCGATCGAGTGCGGCTTCGCCGTTGTCGGCGGCGGTTACCGAGTAGCCGCAACTCTGGAGCGTGGAGTTGGCCATCTTGCGAACGCCTTCTTCGTCTTCGACTAAAAGCACGGATCGACCGCAGCCGACCGTTTTATCCTGGATCGACTTCGTGACGGGCAGGTAGAGGGAAGAAGAAGAGCCCGGCGAATCGCTGCACCAGGGCAATTCGACGCGGAACGCCGTGCCGACGCCGAGGGCGGAGTCGACGCCGATCTGGCCGCCGGACTGTTTGACGATGCCGTAAACCGTGGCGAGCCCGAGGCCCGTCCCCTTGCCCGGTTCCTTAGTCGTGAAGAACGGCTCGAAGATTTTAGCCCGCACCCCCGGAGACATCCCGGTACCGGTGTCGGTCACGATGAGCCGGGCGAGCTTGGTGGCGGGCAGGCCGTTCCGAACCTCGGTGGCTTCAGACGTACTTATCGTGAGGGTTCCACCTTTGGGCATCGCGTCGCGTGCGTTCACGGCCAGGTTCATCACGACCTGTTCGAGTTGGCTGCGATCGACTCGGGTGCGAACCGCCGAGGTTGAAAGTTGCGTCGCGATCGTCACGCGTTCGCCGAGTACGCGGCGGAGCAAGCCGGCCATCTCCGCGACGACGACGTTCAAATCGACGACCTCGGGCCGAGCGGGTTGTCGGCGGCCGAACGCGAGCAGTTGCCGAACCAGACCGGCGGCCCGTTCAGATGCTCCGCGAATGTCGGTCACGAGTTCCGCGACGGTCTCAGGTTCCAGTTCGCCTTCGCTCAGCAATTCCGCGTTGCCGTGAATGACGGTGAGCAGGTTGTTGAAGTCGTGGGCGATTCCGCCGGCGAGCCTTCCGATCGCGTCCATCTTTTGCGATTCGCTCAGTTGCGCTTCGAGCCGCCGGCGCTCGGTGGTGTCGCGGAGAATCGCAACCCAGTGCGTGTAGACGTTGCCGCGGCCGAGCACGGGCACGATTTGCCACTCGGCCCACATCCGCGTGCCGTCCTTACGGCGGCTCGGCAACTCCATCTGCATCGGTTCGGTGCAGCGCAGCGCCTGGCGAATAGCCCGTCGCGCTTCTTCTTCCGCTTCCACTTCCCGATCGGGAATCGGCGGGCCGTTGCCGAAGCGGCGCACCGCGGAGTCCGTATGGCAGAACACGCTGGGGCTGAGCCCGAGCGTTTCCTCGGCGGAGTAGCCCATCATTCGGCTGAACGCGGGATTGGCGAAGGCGATGCGCGGGCCGGGATCGTCTTCGGTTGTCGATTCGGCGATCATCACGCCGTCGCCGGAGGCCGTGACGGCGGCTTCCAGCAACCGCAGGCGTTCCAGGTCGTCGACGTGAATCGGGCGATCCCCGGCTTTCAGCTCGAACGGCAACCGGCGGAGCAGCGCGAAGGCGGCAATCGCACCAATCGCAACTGTCGCCCACGACAACGTCAGCCCGAGCGCCGAATTCGCAATCGGCAACACCCGCAAGGCGTGAACGATCCCCAGGCTCGCCGCAAAAGATGCCACGAGTGAAAAGACGCGACGCAAGGCGGGCACCTGACGGCGACCGTGCCAGTACAGGATGCCGGGAACCGCGATCGCGGCCACCCAGTACACGATCTCGAACGACTGCTCACCCGCGACTCCCCACAACGGGAAGGAACGAGATGCGAGGCCGGAGAGTAAGGGAGAATGGCTCATGGCTATCTCGACCGGCGGGTGTGGACGACTCACCCGAGGCTGGCTGTTGGCGGAATCGGGCCGCGACGAACGTGCTGGAGTCTAGTTCACCAGTCTGGTCGCGCCCGCAACAACCGAGTATCGCGGACGATTTCGCGAGGCAACTTTCAGGTAGGGGGCCGTCATTTCCGCCGGGCGTGGAATTCTTGGGCTCCAGCTCACTTCAACTGGAACGACGCGAGAAATGCCGTGGCTTCCTTCGACCCGAGGAATTCGTCGCTTCCCAAAATGCTGACGCGGAAAAGCCGCGCGCCGACGAGATAAACGCGACCGCGAAGTTGATTCGCACCCACCGTTGCCGTGAACTCCTGGCCGGGCAACCCGCTCCCGATCGCGATGTCCTTGCTGCCGGTGAACGTGCCACCCGCCTCGGCAATCGCGGTCTCGCGCGCCGCGTCCAGCCGCTCGCGAATCTTCTCCGAGCCCTCGCCTCCCGGAATCGGCAAGTCGGAGTACGACACGCTACACGCCCCCTTGGCGTTCTCCGACGCATACCCCGTGAACTCCACCGTGCCCATCTTCTTCGCGAACTTCTTCGGCTTCTCGGGATACTTCGCGGTGAAGCGGCCATTCGTCGATTCAATCGAATGCGAGTGCTCGGGAACCTCGGGAAGAGCCGACGACGGCAAACCCGGCGGCAGCAGCGACTCCGGCTCCAGAACCTGGAACGCGTTGAAAAACTCCTCGGATTCCGGCGCGGTCAGCATCTCGCCCGAACTCGCAATCATCAGCACCTGATACATCCGGTGCCCGACGAGGTACGCACGAGCGCGAATGACCTTGCCTTCGGCGGTGCCCCCAAACTCAATTCCGGGGAATCGTTCGGCCAACAGGATCGTCTTCGTCGTGCCGCTCGAAGTGCCCTTCACAGCCGCGAGCGCACCGTCGCGGGCATCGAACAACCGCGATTTGGACTTTCCTTCCGCTTCCCATGTGGGAAGCGAGAGATCGGACCAACCGATCATGAAGGCCTTGTTCCACGCTTCGACGGAGTACATCTTCACCACGATGCCCGAGGCCGCGGCCGACGTCACTTTCGGCTCGCCGGGGAAGAGCGTTTTGAACTTCCCATCCGCCGAGGTGTACTCGGCGAACGGCTTCTGCTGGCATCCCATGAGGGCGACGAGCGAAACGACGAGTGCGGCGCGAATCGACATCGGTACGAACTCCAAAGTGCCTCGGCTGGCTTACCAATCCAGTGAGGGACTTTAGAACACGCCCCGGCCCGCGCGCTGGGAAAATGGGAACCGGCGGAATCTGGCACAATCAAGGCGTCGTTGGCTCGGCCTTCCGCGCCGAGAACTTTAACGCCACTGAGTTCAAACAATACCGCAGCCCCGTCGGCTTCGGGCCGTCTTCGAACACGTGACCCAGATGCGCGTCGCACCGGCTGCAAACCACCTCCGTCCGCGTCCCGAGCATGCCGCGATCCCGAAACAGCGAGATCGCGTTCTCATCGACCGGCTTCATGAAGCTCGGCCAACCCGTGCCGGTCTCGTACTTCGTGCCCGAATCGAACAGCGGTTGCCCGCAGCAGACGCATTCGTAAACGCCGTCTCCTTTTGCCTGCCAGAACGCCCCGCAGAAGGGCCGTTCGGTGCCCTGTCGTCGCGTCACGTCGTAGACCTCATCCGATAGCTCGCTCCGCCACTCGGCATCGCTCTTCTCGATCCGTCCTCCGCTGGGGGTGCCGATCCGCACTGGTTCCCGCACGCGCGAACTTGCGGGCCACCAGGAATACGCTGCAACGCCCACGACTGCAACCAACGCGATGAGCCATGCGTACTTCATGCGAATCCTCCAGAATGGCGGTGTCCCATTCTACCGCCCCGGGTGCGCGGCCGTCTCGGCCGCGAGCCGCTGGCGAAGCCGCGGAAGCAGAGGCCAGTGGAACCCGGCACCTGGGAGGTGTGATTCCGCGCGTAGCGGCGGAAGATTCTCTCAGTAATACGCTTGACGAGACCGCCGCGCGCGGTTAACGATAGAGAGAGATTCACACCTCTCTCGCGCTTCATGCACGATCCGGGGTGATCGAGGTGCCGCCCCGAGGGATCGTGGAGCGACACCTCAGGAGGGTCATCGCCATGTTCACCCCCTCTAAGTCCAGCCGAAGTTCGGTCGACGACGATCCCGATCGAACCATTCCCGCCACCGACATACCCATCGACGACGACCGATTGGAGGAACGCACGCGAACGTGCGCCGGTTGCGAATCGGCCGAGCAGCCGACGGTCGCCACCTGCGAGTTACCGGAGACGGGGGGAAGGTATCGGATCGAGCGCGAGATCGCGCGCGGCTCAATGGGCGCAGTGTACAAGGGGCGCGATAGTGCGTTCGGCCGCGAAGTCGCAATCAAGATGCTCCTCCAAGAACACCTCGGAAAACCGGAGTTGCGGCGGCGATTCGCCGAAGAGGCCCGCATCACGGCCCACCTCCAACACCCCGGCATTTCCCCCGTGTACGAGGCCGGCGAGTTTCCCGGCGGTCGCCCGTTCTATTCGATGCGGTTGATGAACGGGCAAACCCTGGCATCGTTGCTGGCGAGCCGGTCCGACACGCGCGACGACCGCTCGCGATACCTCAAGGTCTTCGAAGAAGTCTGCGCCGCGATTGCCTACGCTCACGAAGTCGGGGTGATCCATCGGGATCTCAAACCTGCGAACGTGATCGTCGGCACCTTCGGCCGCGT
>JAYTUG010000240.1:0-1990 GCA_043744695.1 Gemmataceae bacterium | reverse complement strand
GCGCGGTTCTGGCCAGCTTTTTCGCCTTCCCCGACGATGGCCGGCTCGGCGTGACGGTGGCCGCGGGCGACGTCGATGGCGACGGCAAGGCCGAGATTTTGACCGGCCCTGGTGAAGGCGGTGGTCCGATTCCTCGGACCTTCGAAGGCGGCACCGCTTTCTTGCGAAGTGAGTTCCCCGCGTTCGCTCCCGACTATCGCGGCGGAATTTTCGTCGGCACCGTCGATTCCGACGGCGACGGGCTCGCCGACCTCCTCATCGCCCCAGGCCGATCCGCACGCTCGGTACAAATCTTCGACGGCGAGAACCTGAACTTGCTCGACGAATTCGACGCCTACAGCAGCAACTTCCTCGGCGGCGTCTACATCGCGGGCAAGGGATAATCCCTGCTCCTAACGCCCCAAGTGCAGCAGCATTTCGCGTTGCCGCAAATGTTGCAGGCGGCGCAGCCCGCCGCAAATCTCCAGATACTCCACGAAGTCTTGCGCGCCGAAGATGTGGTCTTCGAGAAACTGTTGGAACGCGATGGGGTCTTTCTCCACTTCGAGCCAAAGCTTGAGATGATCCTCGTCCGAGAAGTATTCGCCGGGCATGTTCCCGGGGAAGCTGCCGAACGGCACCTCGCACACGGCATCCACGCACAGGAATGGAATCTGGGTGCGGTGCGGGTCGCGGCGCATCTCGTCGTGCGGCACCAACCGCTCGCACGTGATGATGACGCGCTTCGCGGCTCGGGCCAGTTCCACATCCGCCACCGAGGTGCCGATGAAGCGGCAGTTCCCGTAACGGTCGGCTTCGTGAACGTGGATCGCCGCCACGTCGGGATAGAGAGCCGGGATTGCCGCGAGCTTCTCACCCGTGAACGGACACTCGATGAGCTTCGCCGGGCTGCGTTCGAAGGTGTCGGTTCCGAGCAAGCTGCGGGCGGGAACGAACGGCACGCCCATCGAGGCCGCGGTGAACCTCAGTGCAAGGGTGTAATTGGACCATTCGACGCTTTCGACCGTCCCGGATTCCATGACGCGGCGCGCGTGCGGCGAGAGGCCGCGGGCTTCGAGCCCGACGATGTACGCGATGTCTACCTTGGCGATGGTTTGCCCGCGGCCGGTGAGGTTGCCGGCGCAGAGCACTTGGAAATCGTGCGTGGCGGTGTGCCCGGCGAAAGCGAGTTTCTGCCGGCCCTGCCGAAGGATTTCGTGGAGCACGGCGGTGGGGATGCGATTGACGCCAAACCCACCGGAGGCGAAGTAGTCGCCGTCGTGTACGAACCGCTGTACGGCTTCGGCCACGGTCGTGACTTTATCGACGAGCCCGCGCGGCTTCAGGGCGAACGCGGCGCGAGCCGCATCCGAATCGGGACGCGAGAAGAGTGCGGGTGCGTTCATTTCCGTCGAGTATACTAGCGGCAAGGGAGCAGAACCATGATTGCGATGAAGAAGCCGATCGCCGGGAGCGTGACCGTGCAATTGGACGGCACCGCGATTGAAGTGCCCGAGCGGGTGCGGCAGAGCTTGGCCGCGTTCCGCGTCTGGGCCGGCGACAACGACCTACCGGAAAAGACCCGCGTGGATTTCTACCGAGGAAAGGTGTGGGTGGATATGGGACGCGAACAGATCTTCACGCACGGACTGCTCAAAACCGAAATTGCTTTCGTCCTGACCGGAATTGTGAAGGAGCGAGACCTCGGCTACTACTGGTGTAACGGGGTACTCGTCTCGAACCTTCAGGCCGACCTATCCGGCAATCCGGACGGAACCTTCGTTTCACACGAAGCGATAGGCTCGGGCCGAGTGAAGCTCTTCGAAGGAGCACTTGAGGGGTACACCGAAATCCTCGGCACGCCCGACATGGTCCTCGAGGTCATCAGTCCAAGTTCGGTGACGAAAGACAAGGTGACTCTGCGAGAAGCATACTTTGAAGCAGGCATCTCCGAATACTGGCTCGTGGACGCCCGAGGCGACCGCCTCGAATTCCAGATCTTGAAGCGCGG
>JAYTUG010000239.1:0-28325 GCA_043744695.1 Gemmataceae bacterium | reverse complement strand
GAAGGTAGCGCCCCACACCCGCCATGCCGATGCATTCGCATCGGCATGGCGACCTCTCCCCAACGGGGAGAGGTGGAGCTTCTGTGGTTCTCCACAGTGTCTTTTCCTTTTCGAACCGTTAGTGGCCGCACCCATCTGGGAGTCACTTCATGTTCGCTCTCGCGTTGCTCCTTCTCACGACCGCGGATGCACTTCAAGTTCGAGTGGTCGCGGGAATCGTCGAGATCACCGGCCTCGAGAAGGACGCGCTTCGCGAGTTGAAAGCCCTGGGGACGGGCCTCTCGAAAGCCTGCAAGCTGGTCGTGGGTGAAGGAAAGCCCGATGAAATCGCGAAGCGGCAAGCGGTCGCGGGAACGTGGACCACTACCGAAAATGCACTTCACTTCAAACCGCAGTTTCCGCTCGTGCCGGGCGTGAAGTACCAGATCCGGATCGACGCGAAACCGCAACCGATCGTACTCGCGCTGAGCATCGCGAAGCCGCCGCCCGGCCCGCCGACCACCATCTCAGCCGTCTTCCCCTCGGCGAATATCTTGCCCGAAAACGCGCTGCGGCTCTACGTCCACTTCTCGGGTCAAATGACTCGCGGGAACATTTATCGGCACGTGAAGCTGATCCGCGACGATGGCCGAGAAGTGAAGCGGCCATTCCTCGAACTCGATGAGGAACTCTGGTCGTCCGATGGCTTGCGGGCGACGTTGTTCTTCGATCCGGGCCGCGTGAAGCGCGAACTGGTGCCGCGCGAACAAGACGGGCCGATCCTGGAAGAGGGGCATACGTATGCGCTGGTGTTCAGCCGCGAGTGGCAGGACGCCGAGGGCCGTCCGTTCCCAGCCGATTTCAAGAAAACGTTCCGCGTCGGCCCGCCGGACGAGAGCGCAATCGACCTCGGAACGTGGTCGCTGATGGCACCGCGGGCTGGGTCGGACGCGCCGCTGATTCTGCGATTGGGGAAGCCGCTCGACCGGGCGTTGCTCGGTTCCACAATTTCGATTTTGGATGCTTCGGGCAAATCGGTTCTGGGTGAAACGACGGTCGGTGGCGGCGAGCGCGTCGTGACCTTCGCGCCGGCCCAACCGTGGAAGGCGGGCGAGTATCGGCTCGTCGTCGATCCGCGTCTGGAAGACGTGTGCGGGAACCGCGTCGGCGAACCGTTCGAGGTACACCTCGCGAAGCCGAAGAATGCGCCGACCATCTCGCACGAGCGCCGCTTTCACGTGAAGTGACATCCCTGGGAGCGCGGGCGTCCCGCCCGCAACACCTTCCCGAGGCTCAAGCGGTCGAGCCTTGCGCCGGTTTATTGTTATTGTTGAGCCAAGCGGCCGGGACGGCCGCGCTCCCAGGGGAAAACGAAGCGAGCCGCGGGGGTTGCCCGCGGCTCGCCGAACGGTCACCGATTTTTACTTGCAAGCATCCGTGCACGGGGCCGGCTTGCAAGGGTCGCAGGCGAGGCGGCAAGAGCAGAGCTTGCCGAAGAAGTCGCGGATCGGCCTCGGGCTGCACGCGTCGGTCGCGCACTTCGAGGTCGTGCAGGTCGGGCCGCACTTCGAGCCGCAATGGCCCTTCTCACAGTCGGCCTTGCCGCAGTCCGCTTTCGCACAGTCGGCCTTGCCGCAGTCGCTGCATGGGGCGGGCTTGGGCTTGCCGCTCGTGCAGTTCGAACACTGCGGGTTGCTGCAGCCGGGGCCGCTGCAATTCTCCTTGCACGGAGCGTAACGCGGCTTCTTCACCGTGACCTCGACAGGCACCTGAACCGGAACCTTGCGGCACACCGGCATCCGCACCATCTCCGTCTTCGTACACGGCACCTTCACCTTCTCCACCACCGGCACTTGCTTGCACACCGTGTAGGGCACGCACTTGGTCACGCACTTCGGTTTCATGCAGGTCACCGTCGTCGGCACCTGACGCACCTTCTCCTCCGTCACCATCCGGCAAGTCGTCACCGGCACCGTCTTCTGAACGGTGGTCGGCACCATCTGCACGACCTTCTCGGAGACTTTCGTGATCTGCTCGAAGGGAACGGTCTTGGTCACCTTGTACGGCTCGCGGCGAACTTCAACGACCTGCGTCATGCGGGTCACGTTGGTCGTCACGTCGCGAACCACTTGAGCGCCCTCGACGAAGACGCGGCCGGGGCCGTCGGCATCGAAGGTGCCCGCTCCGGGTGCGAGAGCGCCGGGCCCGAGAATCTTCGCGCCGTTCCTGGCCGCGTCCGCAGCACCGGGAACTAGCGAAGACGGGTCGGCGTAGGCACCCTGAGCCTCACGCTTCACGCTCACCGGCACCGGCACCTTCACGTTCACCTGAACCGAAACCTTCTTCGTCACTGAAACGTTCTGCTTCTCGCAGATCGTCTTCTTCTCGAAGGTCGTCTGCTCGACTTGCTCGACGACCTTCCGGGTGCGGGTCACCTGGCGCTGCTCGCTGTGGCTCGGCTCGCGGACCAGCTTCAACTCCGTGCCGCACTCCTTCTGCACCGTGGAGCACGTGCAGGGGTCGAAGCTCGACACGAACTTCGGAACCCGATCCAGCTTGAGCCGGCCCTTCACGCAGACCGTCTCGCAGACCGTTTCCGGAACCGACTTGCACACGGTCTTCGTGCTGGTCTTCGGCACGCACACGGTCTTGCTCACGTCCTTGGAGACGGTCTCGCACACGTCGCGAACTTCCGTCTTGCACGCGTCGCGATACTGCGTCTCGCAGATCGACTTGCTCACGGCGAAGCACTGCTTCGTCGTGGTTGGCGTACACACCGGCTTGCACACCGTATGCGAAACTTCCTTGTAGCAAGTCTCCTCGACCTGCTTGTAGCACGTGGTCTTGCAGTCCTTCACGATCGTCTCGCAGACCGGCTTGGAGATCGTCTCGCACACGATCTTGTTGCAGGTCGTGTAGACCGGCGTCTGGACCGTGTACTTCTCGTTCACCATCACGGTCTCGGTGACGGGCACCTGCACGGTTTCTTGAACCTGCTTGTAGGCGGTCTCGTTCACCGTGCGGAACGTCGTGCGAACTTCATCCGTGTACGTGGTGCGGAGGGTGGGCTTGTCCACCATCTCGGTAACGGTTTCAAAGCGGGTTTGGAAGCGGCGTTCGACGACGGAATCGTAAACGATTTCGAAGCCGGCTCGGCTCGGGAGAATGACGGAAGCCGGTATCACGCCGGGTGCGGCGTTGTCGGCCAAACTCGCGGTCGCGGCACAGAACAGGGCCAATGCGGCCGCGGCCATCCCTTTGCGGGTCTTCATGATTGTCGCCTCCTGCGACTCAGCGGTGCTGATCCGCGAGAAGCGGCGGGGCAATCCTTGCCCACGCCGAGTCCCGCGTTCGGTTCGTTCGTACCAGACAGACCGCGCGGCGCGATTGCGCCGGGGTTCGCGTCTGGTTCTGGTATCGGAGTGACGCCGAGATGGGGTGATCGTGCGGGCGGAACGGGGACGGTTTCGTGCCCAGTTCTGGAACGGTTCGAGCGCTCGTGTCGGTTCGGCCACGGATGCGGGGGCTTCCGATTGTGCGGCTTCGACGGGTTGCTGAAACGAGACGGGCCGGCGGGCTCGAAGAGCCGCCGGCCGTTGGGAATTTGTACAGTCGGAAGAGCGGGGTGGTGTGGTCGTCCTGGGGGCGGACCCAGGCCGTCGGGGGGAATCGAATGTCCGATACGAACCAGGATCCGTGAGCCGGTGTTTATGTCCGCCGCCGGCAGTCGTTTCCTGGCGAGAGAATGTAATGCACCCGCCGTGCCAAACCTTCGGATCGGGTTGTCTTCCTTCGCAAAGGCCACGAATCACAACGTTCACTGCGGGCACAATTTCCCGTATGAAAAGCACCGCAACGCCCGCGCGGAACTTCTTACAACGCGTCGGACGGAATGTTTGGAAGGAACCGGATGGAACAGTTATTCCTTGAGAAGCGGCTTTCCGCTTGACAGGTACCCGGCCCCCTGTGTCAGATGGAAGTGAGCAACGTGTTGCGCGGCGGTTCCCCTCATGCACTCGCACGACCGCCCGTGCCGCACCGAGCCCGCCGTACGGGATATCTCCCTCCCGTTCGCCGACCCCATGTCTTTTGAGGATGCGAAGGCCATGCTGCACTACTCGTGTGACAACTGTGGCAAAGACCTGGCAATGAACTCTTCCAATCGGTACGTCGTGAAGATGGAAGGCTATGCGGCCAGGGATCCGGCGGAACTGACGGACGAAGACCTCGATGCGGATCAAGTCGAAGAGATGGCACGGCTCCTGCTGGAACAAGAGGAGAATGGCGAGGACGCCCCGTCGCCCCTTCCGGCTTGTCGGAAGATGCAGTTCGATCTCTGTACACTTTGCTTTGGGAAGTTCGCGTCCGACCCGTTGGGTCGGGAGAGCGTCGCCAAATTCCACTTCAGCGAGAATTGAGAAGCCATGTTCCGAATCCCCTTCGGTGCACTGCTCGCCCTGAGTTTTGGGGCGGGCACGAGCTCGGCCCAATTCAATGGCGGAGTTTACGCGGGTCCCGGCTCATTGGGCGGTAACCTCTTTCCGCCGTTTTTCCCGGCCTACCCGCGCGGCGCGATCGCCGCGCCCTCCACCGCGCACCGCCCGATGAGGTTGGGAACCTACCCGACGCACCTGGGGTTCAACTCCGCGTACTACGGCGGGTTCGGCGGTGGCTTCCTCAGCAACCGATACTACGTTCCCTACTACGGCAACGGACCCACCTTCAGCTATAATGACACCTCCACGCCACCCGCGTCGAATTCGATGCTGCCTCCACCACAACGAATCGTGGAATTGAGCGGCGAGAGTATCGCGACGCTGACCCTCGAGTTCCCCGCGCCGGCCACGGTATGGTTGAACGGCGATCTCGTCGACGGCAAGCCGGAGGCCATTCGCGTTATCACGTCTCCCGCGATTCGCGCGAGCGAGAAGTACGCGTTTCAGATCCGCGCCCGTTGGGAACGCGATGGCCAAACCTTCGAATATACCCGGGAAGCCTCCCTCCGCTCCGGCGACCGCAGCAAGCTCCTCGTCGTCTCCGGCACCGCAGTGAAGTAGGCCAACACACCGCACGGTTCAGCACATGCCCGGAAGCCTCCCCGTTTCAATTGGCCCGTACACCGTGGGCGGCGGGGCTCCGCTGCTTTGGATTTGCGGGCCGTGCGTCATCGAATCGCACGACCTCACGATGCGGATCGCCGAGACGCTCAAGGGCTACTCCGAGACTTTGCACATCCCCATCGTCTTCAAGGCCTCCTTCGATAAGGCCAACCGCACCTCCGGGAAATCGTTCCGCGGCCCCGGCATTCACGAAGGGCTGAAGACTCTCGAAGCCGTCAAGCGGGCCACCGGCTTCCCCGTGACCACGGACATCCACGAGTGCTCGCAGGCTGCGATTGCGGCCGAAGTGTGCGACGTTCTCCAGGTGCCGGCGTTCCTCGCCCGCCAGACGGACCTCCTCGAAGCGTGCGGACAAACCGGACGAGTCGTGAACGTGAAGAAGGGGCAGTTCATGGCCCCCTGGGACATGAAGAACGTGGTCGCGAAGTTGGCCGAGTTCGGCAATCGCCGCGTGCTGCTCACCGAGCGCGGCACCACCTTCGGCTACGGCATGCTCGTGAACGACATGCGGGCGATCCCGTGGATGCAGGAAACCGGAGCCCCGGCGATCTTCGATGCGACTCACAGCGTACAGAAACCGGGGGCGCTGGGCGACCGGACCGGCGGCATTCGCGAAATGATCCCGTATCTGGCTCGCGCGGCCGTCGCGGCCGGGTGCGATGGCGTGTTTCTCGAAACGCATCCGAATCCGGACCAAGCGAAGAGCGATGGGCCGAATGCCTGGCCGCTCGATCAGCTGCCCGAGTTGTTCCGGGTTTGCCTCCGGATTCGCGAAGCCCTTGCCGCCTCCACGAGCCCGCCCGCATGAATCGCAAGTCTGCTGCCGCTCTTCTCGGTTTCGCCGCGGCCGTCGTCCTCGGTTTCGGGATCGCGTCCGGATGCGGGAAGCCTCCGACCCTGCCGCCCGACGACCCGAAATCCAGCGTTAAGAAACTCGACCCGTGGGAAGCGGTCGCGACTCGGCTGCGGAAAGAAACGGACCTCGCAGCGTGC
Organism: Gemmataceae bacterium; assembly: GCA_043744695.1. Lineage (GTDB taxonomy): Bacteria > Planctomycetota > Planctomycetia > Gemmatales > Gemmataceae > Urbifossiella. Next base: position 22,233 of record JAYTUG010000239.1, on the reverse strand, counting down.
AAGACCGCGCTCGGCCAATTGAATAGCGATCTCGCCGAACGCACCGATGTTTTGCACGCGGCCCCGATGACGGACGATGCCATTCGCGCGCTCACCGCCGTAGTGCCCCTGATGCGCGACGACCTGAGCGAGCTTCGGCCCACGGCGTATTCCAGCCTCGACCCGGCGTACCTCGTCGAGTGCTTCTACCTGCGGGATGCGGCGCGCTCGCTCGATCCCTCGGGCCTGCCGCCGCTCGAAGTCGCCCGCCTCGGCTTCGCGTGGGTCTGTCGCCAGCTTTATTTGAAGTCGTGGGAAGTCGAGGGAACCGGGTTCATCCCCGCGATCCCGCCGACGTACGCGCTCCGCCGCGGGTACGGCTCCGGGCTCGAACGATCCTACGTGTTCCTCGCACTCCTACAGCAGATGGGCCTCGATGCCTGCCTGATCGGGTCGCCCGGGGCCGGCGAGAAGCCGACCGGCGCGTTCGCGCCCGGTAAGGACGGCCAACTCGTGAGCGTGGAGAGCAAGGGTCCGTTTTGGGCCGTGGGCGTGCGAGTCGGTTCGGAGATCGCGCTCTTCGAGCCGTGGCGCGGCGAGCCGTTCCCGGGGCCGGGCGGCAAGGGCGTCGGAACGCTCGCCCAGGTGAAGGCCAATCCCACCCAGCTTCAAGCGTGGCGCGACGACAAGACGGCACCGTGGGCCGTGACGCCCGACGACGTCAAGAATGCGGCGGTCTTCCTCGCGGTCCCGCTCAGTTCGCTTTCGCCGCGCATGGCGATGTTGGAACAGAAGGTTCGGGAGGAAGCCGGCGTTCGCCTCGCGATCGATCCCGCGGCGCTGCGCGCGCGATTCGCGGCCGCGGCACCGAACGGGCCGGGAATCGAAGCGAAGTTCTGGAACCTCGCCGGCGATCGCTTCACCTACTGCCGGTCGTTGATCGCATTCCTTCCGTTGGAAGATGGCGGGTTGGATCGTGCGGAACTCGCGCTGCGCCTGCATTCGCTCTACTTACAATCGCTGCTCCCGCGTTCCCTCCTGGACATTCCGCAGACCTTGAAGCCTGCGGCGATGGAGCGGCTGGGGCACGCAATCCTGGGGATTTATGCGAATGCGTTCTTCGTGTCGCCGAGCCCGAGGGAACGGATCCAGCGAGGCCAGTTCCAGGATGCGGCCCGCGACCTGACGCAGAAGCAGCAGTCGTTTGGCCGCGGTCTCGAACGGCTGCGACTGCTCGACCCGGCCGAGATCGCTCAGTGGAGCGAAGCCGCTAACGCGACTTACGACAACTTGAACAGGAAGCGCTACCCAGACCCGTCGCAGCGAACGCCGCAGCCGGACTCGGACCCGGACGTGATCGAGGCGAAGAACGGGATCGAAGATTTCTGGCGACGGAGCGATGCCGTGGCGAGATTGCTCGTGGACCGTTCGACTGCCGCGATTGGCCGCAGTGAGGCAGGCTATTTGCTGGCCCTCGCCAAGCAGGAAGAAGCGGAGCGGCAGCAGGTCCGCCTCGGAACTTCCGGCAGCGAGGTCGGTCGTGCCCGCGAGATCGCGGCCGATGCCTGGAGCGAAGCCGCCAATGCCTGGGAATCGTTCCTCGAGCAAAACACCTCCACGGCCCTGCTCGCCCGCACGAATCACGCCAAGAAACTCGCGGCCCGTGCCAAGAGCTTCACGACCGCCAAATAATCGAGGCCGGATGCAGCTTTACGAGGATCACGCCTCGGACCATCTCGGTGGGATCGTTTACGCGCTGGCTTTCTCCGCGGATGGATCGCAGCTGGCGAGCGGGGCGCGCGATGGCTCCGTCTGCATTCGCGATTTCAACGGCGTCGCCCTCAGCCTCTCCGACCTGAACCCGGAACCTTCCATCGTTCACGCCTTGGCATTCCTTCCCAATGGTTCGCTGGCCGTCGGCCACGAGCGCGGGTGGGACTGCTACCGCGATCGCGAGGGCTGGCAGCGCGATGGTCCTTCCTCTTCGATTGCTACGACGGGCTTGGCCGTGCTTTCCCCCGAACTTCTCGCCGTCGGCACGGGCGACCGCTTCAAATCGAGCATTGGAACGTTCGAACTCTTCGACTGGCAAACCGAGCGGCGTCGAGAACCCAGCCACCGCGAAACCTTCGGCGTGCGCACCGTGGCGGCGTGCCCGGCGAAGATGCTCGTGGCTTGGTCCACGGGGCACAAGGAATTGAAAGTGTGGGATGTCCGCCGGCAGACGCCCTTGCGATTTCCACTCGCGCACACGAGTTCGTTCATCGCGCTGGCTCCTGATGGTTCCGCGGTCGCAGTCGCTCAAGATTGGGTCGTTCGGCTCATCGACCTCGAACGGAAGCAGGATCGGGCGGTCTTGAAGGGGCACAAGGGAATTGCGTCCGCCGTGGCGTTTCGGCCGGACGGCTCGACGGTTGCGACGGGAAGTTGGGATCAGACCGTGCGGCTGTGGGATGCCGCGACGGGTCGCGAACGGGCGGTGTTCCAGTGGCCGATCGGGAAGGTGTTTTCGCTCGCGTATTCGCCGGATGGCCTGCGCCTTGCGGCAGGCGGCGATCGCGGCGCGGTCGTAATTTGGGACGTGGAATGAAGCAACTACGCTTCCGGAATGAGCCGTAACGCCTGCTGTGCGGCTTGCCTCAGGGCCTCGCCGCCGGTTCGCGCCGCAATGCGAAGTTCGGCCACCGCTCCGGCCGCAGCCGCTCCCATTCGACCCAGCGCCTGAGCCGCATATACGCGGCAAGTCTCCTCCGGGCTCGTGACTTCAGTCGAGGAGCTAGACACTGGCGTCAGCGACCCGCTCGACCCTATCTGCTTCGACGAAGCTTGAAGAAGCCGATCGAGCGAACCTCCAGGTGGCGGGGTGTCGCGGAGCGAACGCGATTGCTTCCCTCGAACGAGTTGCGCAAGGTGCGGAAGCGCGGCCCGCGCCGCCGGGCCGATCCACCCGATGGCGAGGGCCGCTTCCCCGCGGACGAAGGGATCGGTGTGCTGCAAGTGGTCGATGAGCGAGGAGACGGCCGGAGCACCGATCTGGCTCAAGGCCTTTGCGGCGAGCCGGCACAAGACGATGTTCGTTCCGCGCATCGCCTCGGTGAGGGCGGGGATCGCCTCGATGGCATCTTCGCCCATGTTGCCCAGCGCCTGAGCCGCGCCGGAGGCCGTGCGCGGATCGAGATCCTTGAGCCCGCGGCAAAGCGACGTGAGCGCGGGCTTCGCGTGAACTCCGAGCTTGCCCATGGCCCAGATCGCGTTCCGCCTCACGTATTTGTCCGAATGTGCCAGCATGCCACTGAGGGCGGGAAGGGCACTGGCACCCATCAGACCCACGGCTTGAGCCGCGGCCTCGCGGACCTTCGCGTCGTCGTCTCGGAGCAAACCGACGAGCGTGGGAAGCGCATCGCGGGCCAGCGATCCGAGCCGGCCCAGGTCTTTCGACGCGCGGATCCGATCCGTCGCAGTGCGGCTGCGGAGAGTCCGAATGAGGCCCGGCAGTGGATCGTCGGTGGTGGTCGGCATGGAGTCTGCGTTCCGGCGTCGTGCCACGGGTGTATCCGAAGGGGCGAGCGCTGCAACTCTAGTTCACGACCCGCCCGCCGCAACTTCTCCCGCACCTTTTTGATGGGACGATAACCGCACGCGTTGAATTCGCGCCCGCCGCGAGAACGCTCTGGCTTTTTCTTCGACTCGAAGCGATAAGATCGCGGCCCGGCGTCCGTATACTTCGTGGTAGAGCGATCTTCATCCTGCGAGGTTTGGCGTGAAACGCTTCGTTCCCAACCCGACGAACTCGCGAGCCATGATGGTGGCCGTGGTGCTCGGCACCGCTATTGCCGCCAGTTCCGCCGAGGGTTCGACCGGGCCTAACCCCAAAGCCGTCCAAGACATCAGCAAGTACTGCCAGACCTGCTGGCGGAACGCACGGCTTCCCAACGACCGCTGGCAAGACTGCACGCAGGAAGTCTTCGTTCGCCTGTTGGAGCGAATCGAAGCCGAGAAGTGGGAGGCGGTTCTCAAGGACGATGAGACGACCGAACGCCGCGAGTTCATCCGGGCGATCGACGCCGTGAAGAAGCGAACGCAGCGGGCGCGGAAGTTCGCGAACGTGACCTCGGACGTGGCCGAGTATCGCAATCGGAACGAGAACGAGCTGCGGGACGATCGCGAGATCGTGGCCAAGGCCGCTCGGGAAGTACTGAGCCCGCGTCAGCGCAAGATTCTGGAACTGACCGCCGACGGCTGGACTATTCCGCAGGTCGCCATCGAGCTCGCGGCTCCGGTGGAACGCGTGAGCGACGAGAAGTACAAAGCGATCAAGAAGCTCCAGCACTTCATGGGTGCCGCGTAAGCCGCCTCACGAGACGTTCACTTTCAGCGTGCGGCCGTTCCAATCGTTCTCGTTCAATGCCGCGATTGCGGCATTGGCTTCAATCGGATTCTCCATCTCCACGAAGCCGAACCCGCGCGAGCGGCCGAATTCCCGGTCGATGATAATTTGGGCGCGAGCCACGGCACCGTACTGGTGGAATAGCGCGTAGAGTTCGTCGGTGGTCGTCGCCCAGGGCAGGTTGCCGACGTAAATGTTGATGGCCATTTCGAACCCGCCCTCGACCGAGGGATCTCGGCAACCTGCGCGAAATGATAAGGCTTGGGTAAGGCTTTGCATACCGAATATCGAGGCGGCGGTCCTGCAAGAATTGCACCGCGTGTACCTTCTGCCATCGCGCTTTGTACGCTTTCTCTCAAGTGGCAACACTTACAACCGGCACAGCTTCACCAACGAAAATCGCAAAGCTCACGAAATGCCATTGCGGAAGGCCTTTGGCGATGATCCTTCCATATTTTCCTCGGGTCGTATCGCTTCGGCACACGGCCTGCTTTATCTCCATCGTTCACAACAACAACCACGGCACGGAGCGAGCCATGACCCCAAATACCACGATCACCCGAACCACCAATACCTCCTGCACCACCGAAGCCGAGCAGCTTCTCCGCGATGCAGCCTTCGTGCTGCGGCTCACCCGCCGGGTGAAGGAAGACATCCTCCGCGAGACCGCCGGCTTGAAGTCGGCCGTGCGAGCCTCGGAACGCTCCTCGGTGGCCCTCGGTGTGTGAGGCTTCGACCGCAATCTCTTCCCCTCGAACGGCCGGTCGCATCCCCCTCGCGACCGGCCGCTTCGTTTGCATTCACGAAAAGGCACCACTTGCTGACCCTCTCCCCGCCGGGGCGAGGGTGGTTTGCGAACTGCGAATGCAGTTTGCAAACCGGGTGAGGGGCCGACTTCGAAGGTAGTGCCCCTCACCCGCCATGCCGATGCGTTCGCATCGGGATGGCGGCCTCTCCCCAACGAGGAGAGGCGAATACTTCAATCGACGCCTCGACCGCTGTCCTTACTGAATCTGTAGGGGCCGCTCAACGAACCAGTTCATCGTAGAGGCGCTCGAACTGTTCGATCATCCGGCGCTCGCTGTAGTGTTCGCTCACGTGGCGAACCCCTGCCTGAGCGAACCGCGTCACTAAGGTCGGATCGCGCAGCAGCGGGTAACTCTTCACGGCCAACTGAGCGCGATCCGCGGGTGCGACCAGATGTTCGGCCTGTTCGTCTTCGACCACCTCGGCCAGTTCGGGCGTACTCCAGCCGAGCACGGGCTTACCGGCCGCCATCGCTTCCAGTGCGAGTGCGACGCCGCCGCGCTCGTGGGTGATCCACACGAACTCAGCGTGCGCGAGAGCCTCGGGAAGATCCGCCCGGCTACCCGCGAACCGAACCCGAAGATCGTCGAACATCAAGGCTCGAGCGAACTCTTCCAGTGCCTGACGCTCCGGCCCTTCCCCGAAAATCACCAGGTGAAGCTCGGGATATTCGTACCGCACCAAATCGAAGGCCCAGATCGCGGACTTGAAGTCCGACGCCGCTTCGAGCCGCCCCGCAACGGCGATGAAGCGCGCGACCTCCGACAAGCCGAGTTCCTTCCTAAGAATCTCGCGATTCGGTGGCGCTCCCGGAGGCGCGATTCCGGGGGCGATCCGCGTGAGCCTTTCGGACAGGACTCCGAGGCGGCGGTAGCGATCGGCCTCGGCCCACGTGGAAAGTACGACGCGATCGCACCTTCGCAATCGCCTTGCCGCGAGCCAGCCTGCAATTCCGTTCGGTGGAGAGGAAGCGGCCGAGGCGACCACGCGCGGCTGATTGCCGCCATCGGTTTGCGAGGATGCAATCAGTCGAGTGGCGCGAACCGCCGCCGAACCCCAGGCGTGAACGATGGAAGGATTCGAGGCCGCTACGATCCGGCGCAGCCTTCGCATGGCGGAGAAGTCGATGGCATTGCGAATGGGAACGGAGTGAACCGGGATGCCCGCCGAAGTGAGCATCTCCGCGATGCACGTGGACGCCGAGCCGAGCACGGCGACTTCGAAGCGGTAGCGGTCGCGGCTCAAGCCCAGCGCCAGTCGCGCCAGTTGCCGAGCCGACCCGCACGCGGATAGGTCCGAAGCCAGAAAAAAAATAGTTTGCGGTTCCAAGCGACGTCTACGCTCCACCTGGCAGCACGCCGATGAAGGGCAGGTGCCGATACTCATCGTTGTAGTCGAGCCCGTACCCGACCGCGAATTTATCGGGGATCGCGAAGCCGACGAAGTCGGGCTCGAACGGGACTTCCTGCCGCCCGAGCTTCCGCAAGAGTACGGCCACCTTCACCGATTCGACACCCTTATCCAACAGGTGCGAAACGATCCGGGTCAGGGTTTTGCCCGTGTCGAGAATGTCGTCGAGGAGCAGGACGTGCTTGCCGGCGAGGTCGGGGAGCAGTTCGTCGTGGATGAGCAGTTTACCCGGCGCGGTGGTCGGGCCGCGGTAGCTAGAAGCGGTGAGGAAGGCGATTCGCAAGGGAAGGTCGATTCGGCGAATCAGATCGGCCATGAAGATGAGGCAACCGTTGAGGATGCCGATCACCGTTACGGCCCGGCCGTCGTAGGCCCGGACGATCTCGACGGCCATCAGGTCGATCCGCTCGCGAATCTCGTCCGCGGGGATGAGCACTTCCACGGGAAACTCCGAGCGTGCGCCGGTGCCGATTGGCTCTACTATTTCTTACGAATCGCGCGGGCGGGAACCAGGACTTCTCCCTTTGTCGGACCGTTCTCGCGCGGTGCGCGGTACAATTCCTCCATCAACGAGGTTCCGAGCATGGTTACGAGTTACCGCGTTCGCTACAGCATGAAGCCGACGGGGCAGCATCAAACCGGGATCGACGTCCTCACCGTGGATGTGCAAACGGAATTGGATGGGCTCTTGGAATGCCTGCCGGCCGGTGCCTACGTGATGTACATTGAAGATCTCTCGGCCGGTCAGAACATCCACTGGACGCGGTGGCCCAAGCCCTATCGGCCTGGCTTCGGCGGTTGAGCTTTCACGCGCGGTCCGCATCCCGAGGTTCGTTCTTCATTCGCCGAGAAAAGGCTTCTACGGCCTGCTCCTGTTCGGCCGTCTCGACCGAACCGGGCCGCAAATCGCGAACTTTAGCCACGGCCTGGCGTGGGCTCATGCCGTTGGCGACGAGGTAGGCCGCGAGCACGGTGCCCGTGCGGCCCAGCCCCGCTCCGCAGTGAACCGCCACACCCATCTGCGACGCATTCGCTTTCCGAATCGTATTCAGCAGATGATCGAGTTGCCGCTCCGTCGGCGGCTCCATGTCCGGCACCGGCACGTTCACCACCATCATGCCCGCCTCGTTCACCCAGTCCCGGCGAACCGGATCCTCGGTGAGCGAAATGAGGATGTCGATGCCGTGCCGCCGCAGCCATTTCAGGTCCGCGGCCGACTCGGGATGCGCCAGCCCCGCCACGTGCGGCTGATCGACCCAGATGAACCCCGAAGGCGGCATGGGGAAACGTTTCTTCTGAGGGAATATCGGGCGACAAAACGATCCGTTGCCTGAGGTTGCGATGACGCGGTCCGCGCCTTCACCTCTCCCCGCTGGGAGAGGTCGCGATGCCGATGCGAATGCATCGGCATCGCGGGTGAGGGGCTTCTTCACATCGAAACCCCTCACCCGGTTTGCGAACTGCATTCGCAGTTCGCAAGCACCCTCTCCCCAACGGGGAGAGGGGAAGAAAATCCAGTCCGGTTGAAGTAGACGAGCGGCTACTCCGCTCGCTTCTTGCACGTCTCAGCATAACCGGCTTCGAGGAGTTTATTCAACTCCGGCAGGCGATCCATGATCCGCTTCAGCGGTCGCTTCTCGCGCCGCGTCAGCGAATAAGCCGTGAGCAGCGGCAACGCCACCGTCGAATCGATGTAGCACGTCACCGAGTCCGGCAACTTATCCGGATCGACCTTGCCCCAGGTCATCGCTTCGGACGGAGTCGCGCCGCTGAGACCGCCCGTATCGGGCCGCGCGTCCGTGAACTGGAGGAAGTAATCGTGCCCGGCTTCCGCGAGGCCGAGCACCTCTTGAATCTGCGGTTCGGTTTGCAGCATGAAGTTCTTGGGCGAACCGCCGCCGAGGATGAACACGGAACTGAGCCCGCCGCTCGCCTTCGCATCCCATACGATGGCCGCACTCTGGTTCACATCGCGTAGCGGATCGATGCGCAGTTGCGATCCTTCCAACATGAGAGCGGCGAGGTTCATGCCGATGGAACTGTCGCCGGGCGAACTCGTGAAGATGGGCACGGCACACCGATAGGCCGCGGCCAATAGGCTCTTCCCGACGAGGCCGGTTTGCTGTTCGCGCTCGGCGAGGTACTTGCCCACGAGGTTGTGAAACTCGGCCGTTCCCATCGTGTGCTGAAACGCCGGGCCGCGGCAGAGCGTCCGGAAGAAGTGATCGGTGCCGAGCAGGTTCTCGTAATCGAAGATGATGTCGTAAATGCGGATGACCTGGTTTTCGCGCAGTTCCAGATCTGGGAGGTTTGGGCCGGCCTGGTAGAGGTCCATGCCCAGGGCGTAGTGCGTGTCGTGGTAGAGGTTCGCGCCGGTGCTCACGATCCAATCGATGAACCCAGCTTCGACCAGCGGCACGAGGCACGACATACCCAGCCCAGCGGGCGTGAGTGCGCCGCTGAGCGCGAGCCCGACGGTGCCGTTCTCGGCGAGCATTTTTCGCACGTAGAGTTGGCACCCTTCGCGCAATCGGCCCGCGTTGTACGAGAGGAAAGCCGAGTCCAACAAGTCCGCGGCGGACATGCCTCCGGTCACGGCGGGCGGGTCGATCTTCTGCCGACTGATTTTGTGCAGGAAGGCCTTACTCGCCTCGGTTCCACCGTGGCGATCCAGGTGCGGCTTGTGCGGATGCATTACTCTTCACTCGAATTTCGGGACCGAACGGCATTGTAGGATGCACGGCAGCTACTTCAGCAACTCGCTGCCCATCTCGATCGCTTTCTTGAGCGCGTCGGGCAACTTGGCTGCGTCCTTGCCGCCGGCCTGGGCGTAGTCGGGCTTGCCGCCGCCGGAACCGCCGACGATCGCGGCGAGTTGCTTCACGATGTCGCCGGCCTTGATGCCCTTTTTCACGAGGTCGGCGGTGAGCGCGACCACGAGCGGAACCTTGCCGCCCTCTTCCGTCCAGCCGAAGGCGACGAACGCGGAGCCGCACTTCTGGCGAACGCGGTCGATCTGCGCGCGAACCGCGTCGACGGCCGTATCCGCGGGAAGTTGACCCACGAGTAGCGTCGTGCCGCCGATGGTCGGGGCCGCTGCGAGCAGCTTGTCCACATGGGCCGCCACATCCGCGGCCGCGCCCTTCTTCAACTGATCCTGCAGTTTCTTGACCTGATCCTGGAGCGCCTCGACTCGCGCGGGCAGTTCCTCGGGCCGACACTGGAACCGCGTGCTCAGGTCGTCCACGAGCGCGCTGCGGGTTTGAACCTCGAGATAAGCGGGCTTACCGGTGACGGCCGTGATACGGCGAACGCCCTTGGCCACGGCTTCCTGCGACACGATTTTGAAGTAGCCGATGAGCCCGGTTCGCGGCATGTGCGTGCCGCCGCAGAACTCGGTCGAAAGGTCGGCCGTCACCTTGCTCGGGTCGTCGGCACCGATCATGACGACCCGCACCGGATCGGGGTACTTCTCGCCGAAGACGGCCCGCACGCCCGGCAACTTCTTCGCGTCTTCGAGCGGCATCTCCCTCGCCGTCACGACTTGATCGAGGATGACGCCGCGGTTCACGCGCCGTTCGATTTCCTGTAGCTGTTCGAGTGTAATCGGTCGGTCGTGGCTGAAGTCGAAGCGCGTCTTGCCGTCGTCGACGAGCGAACCTTTCTGCTCGACCTGCCCGCCGAGAACTTGCTTGAGCGCGAGGTTGAGCAAGTGCGTGGCGGTGTGGTTCCGCATGATGTCGACGCGGCGCATGGTGCCTTGTTGCAGGCTCACGCGGTCGCCGACGCGGAGTTCGCCATCGAGCAGCGTGCCGAAGTGGAGCACGGTGGCCCCGAGCCGCTGCGTGTCGGTGACTTCGAATTCGACGCCGGGCGTGTTCGGCAAGTCGATGGTGCCGATGTCGCCGACCTGCCCGCCCTGCTCGGCGTAGAAGAGCGTGCGATCGAGGAGCAATGCGGCCTCGTCGCCAGGCTTGAGCGTGCCGGTGCGAACGACTTGGTTGTCGATGACCCAGCCGAGGATGGATGCGTCGATGAGTTCGTTCTCGAACTTGGCCGAGTCGTCGGTCGGGGGAAGCTCGCCCTTCACGGCGGCAACCGCGAACTTCTTGCCGCCCTGCTTTGCCTTCTCCTGGGCCTCGCTCATCACGCGTTCGTAACCGTCCTTGTCCACCGTCAAGCCGTGTTCCGAGGCCATCTGCTCCGTAATGTCGATGAGCACGCCGAAGGTATCGTGCAGTTTGAAAGCCTCCTCGCCGCTCACGGCCGTGCGGCCTTCCTTCTTCATGTTCTCGACGAGCTTCGTGAACAGGACGATGCCGCGTTTCAGCGTGCGCAGGAAGCTCTCCTCCTCCTCGAATATCTGTTCGCGGACCTTCTCGGGGTTCCGCCGCAGTTCGGGGAAGGCGTCGCCGAAGAGGTCCACGACGGTCGGCACCAGTTTGTGCAGGAACGGCACGGTGGTGCCGAGTACTTGGTAGCCATAGCGTTCGGCGCGGCGAAGGATGCGCTTCAGCACGTAGTCTCGGCCGACGTTTCCGATCACCGCACCATCCGTGAGCGCGAACGTCAGGGTGCGGATGTGGTCCGCGATCACGCGGTACGCCGTGTCCTTCAGGTTGTCGAGGATGTTCGTGTACGGCTCGGCTTTCGTGACGCTCTCGATGGCCGCGAAGATCGGCTGGAAGATGTCCGTTTCGTAGTTGCTGTTCTTCCCCTGGATCACCTTCGTGATGCGTTCGAAGCCCATGCCGGTATCGACGTGCTGGGCCGGCAGCGGCGTGAGGCTCTGGTCTTCGTTGCGGTTGAACTGGATGAAGACGAGGTTCCAGATTTCGATGACCTGGTCGGAACTCTGGTTGACCAGCGGGCCGCCGCTGCGGTCGGGCGTGGCGTCGTAATGAATTTCGGTGCAGGGTCCGCAGGGGCCGGTGTTGCCCATCTCCCAGAAGTTGTCTTTCTTGTTGCCGAGGTGGATGCGTTCGGGGGGCACGCCGACATCTTTCCAGAAGCCGGCGGCCTCATCGTCGCGCGGGATGTTCGCGCCGGGGTCGCCTTCGAAGACCGTCACGTGCAGCCGCGTGGGGTCGATCTTCCACACGTCGGTCAGCAGTTCCCACGCCCAGGCGATGGCTTCTTTCTTGAAGTAGTCGCCGAAGCTCCAGTTGCCGAGCATCTCGAAGAAGGTGTGGTGGTAAGTGTCTTTGCCGACGTCGTCGAGGTCGTTGTGCTTGCCGCCGGCGCGGATGCACTTTTGCGTGTTGGCGACGCGCGGCACCGGCGGCTTCTCGGTGCCGAGGAAGTACGGCTTGAACTGGTTCATTCCGGCGTTGGCGAAGAGTAGCGTCGGGTCGCCGAGCGGCACCACGGGGCTCGACGGCACGTTCTTGTGCCCGTGCTTCTTGCAGAAGAAGTCGACGAACTGCTGACGAATTTCGGAGGACGACGGCATGGCGGAGATTCCCGTAATCGGCGGATCGCTACGGGAAAAGGACACGAATTCAGTCTGAAAGTTCAAGGGGGCGTGCGGAAAGATGGATCAGCCGATGGCCGCAATCTCGCGGAAATTCTACGAGGACGAGGCAATGGGAGCTCCGAAGCGGTTCCCCGGTCGGCGAATTGTGGAAAACTCACAATTCGCGCCAGTATCTGTTTGATCCGGGCGAACCGCTCCGCTAACGTATCCGGGCGTACTCTCCCGCGACGACACAACTATTCCGGAGACCGAAGATGGCCCGCGATCGCGACGACGATGCCGACGACTTCGATGACCGCCCCGCACGCTCGGGTGGCGCTAAAGGCCCACTCGACGGCATGTTCGCGAACACGAACATCGTGATTCTCGTGATTTTTGCCCTCTGCTGCGGGCTCATCGCGTTTCCTCTCTCCCTGGTTTGTTTCTTGACCGCCAAGGATCCGAAGGCCAAGTCGAACGCAATGATCGTGCTGATCATCGACGGCGTTCTCATCGTCCTCAACATCATCTACTACGCCATGTTTGGCTTCGGTGCATTAGCTGGCGGTGCCGCCAGGTAGCGACCACGATGATGTCACAACCGACAGCACGTTTTCGTTCCGCCGTTCGCGGGGTGCTTTTGCTCCTCGTGGCGGCGGGGCTCGCTTCCGGCGTCTACCTTCTCATCGTCGTCCCGCCCACGGACGATAGCTACTATCCGCGCTGCCAACTCCATTCCCTCACAGGCCTCCACTGTCCCGGCTGCGGCACGACGCGTTCACTTCACGCGCTCGTCAATGGGCACATCGCGCAGGCACTCGCCTACAACGCAATCGCGTTCATCGTGATTCCCATCGTTGGCGTCTCGTTGGTTCGATCGCTTTGGACGTGGTACCGCGCTTATCACACACCGAACGGCATCCGGGGAAACCCGGTCTGGCCGTGGTTACTCGCGGCCATTCTCCTCACCTACGGCGTGCTGCGCAACCTGCCGTGGTATCCCTTCTCGCTGCTCGCGCCGCACGAAATGAATTGAGTTTTTGCCGCTTGCGGCTTCGCGATTGCCCTCACTTGCGGAATCGCGAAGCCGCAAGCGGCCGATCAATCGAAGTGAAAGTAGACCTATTTTTCAGGTGGTGTAGTCCGCATTCTGGCGGATGTACTCGTAGGTCAAGTCGCAGGTGTGGAAGGTGCAGCGGCCGCTGCCGAGCGCGAACTTCAACTTGAAGTGAACCTCGCGGTTGTGCTTCAAGTAGGCCGACGCGGAGGCCGCATCGAAGGGCAGCGGCGTACCGCTGCGATAGAGCAGCATGTCGCCCATCCACAGCGAGAGGTCCTTCTCCTCGAACATGACGCCGGAGTAACCTGCCGCCGAGACGACGCGGCCCCAGTTCGGATCGGCCCCGAAGACGGCCGTCTTCACCAGGGCACTCTCGGCGATCGTCTTCGCGATCTGCTTCGCCTCGGCGTCGGTGCGGCAGCCCTCCACTTCAATCGTGATGAGGTGCTCGGCACCCTCGGCATCGATCGCGATCTTGCGTGCCAGTTCGACGCAGACCCCGTGAACCGCATCTTGAAACGTCGCCAGATCGCGGCCCGTGAGGTTCGGGCCAGTGCCGTTGGCGAGAAGGAAGACCGTGTCGTTGGTGCTGGTATGCCCTTCGACGCTGACGCAGTTGAAGCTCGTTTCGCACGAAGCCTTCAGGATCCGGTGCAGATCCTTTTCCCCGACGGAGGCATCGGTGAGGATGAAGCCGAGCATGGTCGCCATGTTGGGGCCGATCATCGCGGCCCCCTTGGCGAAGCCCGTGATCGTGATGTTGCCGAGAACGCGGGTGGCGACCTTTGTTCCGGTATCGGTCGTGAGGATGGCGTGGGCAAAGTCGCTTGCGGCTTCGCGGTTCGCTTCTGCCGCTCGGACGGCCTTAGGAATGCCCGCTTCCAGAATCGGCATCGGTAGCGGCCGACCGATCACGCCCGTCGAGGCGACCAACACCTGCTCGGGCTTCACACCGAGTTCGCACGCCACGAGTTCGGCCATGCGCCGGGCATCGGCCAGACCCTGCTCGCCGGTGCAGGCGTTCGCGTTCCCCGAACAGCAGACGATCGCCCGAGCGTCGCCTCGCGGCAATCGCTCGCGGCTGATTTGTACCGGAGCCGCACACACGCGGTTCTGTGTGAAGACCCCCGCGGCTGTGGCCGGGGAATCGCTCACGATCAACGCGAGGTCGCGGCGATCGGGTTCGCTTCGCAATCCGCTCACGATGCCCGCATATCGGTAGCCGCGGGCGAGGTGCCATTCGCTCATGCGAGAATATTACGCAGTCGAGCCGCTTGCGGCTTCGCGATTTCGATTCCGATGCAATCGCAAAGCCGCAAGCGGCGACACGAGACTATAATCACCGCATGGCATCACCAACCGACACGGGCGACACGGCCGGCATCGACTTCGCCCGACTCGGCATCCCCCACCCCGGCCGCATCTACGCGAACCTCTCCTCCGCGGAACTCACCGAGCACGCGGTTCGCCGCGGCGAGGCGCTGCTCTCGGACATGGGGGCGCTCACGGCGACCACGGGAAGCCGCACCGGCCGTTCGCCCAAAGACAAGTTCACGGTGAAGGAGGGCCACGCCATCGAACGCGTGGACTGGACCTCGAACCAACCGCTCGAGCCCGCTGCGTTCGCCCGCCTCCGCGACCTGGTTCGCGCCTATTTGCAGTGCCGCGAATTGTTCGTCTTCGATGGCTACGCCGGGGCCGACCCGCGCTATCGGCTTTCACTTCGCGTCGTCACGGAGAAGGCATGGCACAGCCTCTTCGCGCGTTGTCTCTTCCTTCGGCCGAAGCCCGAGGAACTCACAGGCTTCGTGCCCGAATGGACCGTGCTGCACGCCGCGGACTTCCACGCTTCTCCTGCCCTCGACGGCACCAAATCGGAAGTGGTCGTCGCGATCAGCTTCGAACAGCGACTGATTGTGGTGGGCGGCACGCACTACGCCGGGGAAATCAAGAAGGCCATCTTCAGCGTGCTGAATTACCTGCTGCCGCAGAAGGGCGTCTTCCCGATGCACTGCTCGGCGAACGTCGGTGCCGCCGGCGATACCGCCCTCTTCTTCGGACTCTCCGGCACCGGCAAAACCACCCTCTCCGCGGACCCCGATCGCCGGCTCATCGGCGACGACGAACACGGCTGGTCCGACGATGGCGTCTTCAACATCGAAGGCGGCTGCTACGCGAAAACCATCAAGCTCACGCTCGCCGGCGAACCGCAGATCTGGAACGCGATCCGCTTCGGATGCGTGCTCGAGAACGTGCCGCTCGACCCGCACACCCGCAAGCCGGACTTCAACAGCCAGGCGCTCACGGAAAACACTCGGGCCGCCTACCCCGTGGACTTCATCCCGAACTGCGAACTCTCCGGCGTCGGCGGCCATCCGAAAAACGTCTTCTTCCTCACCTGCGACGCCTTCGGGGTGTTGCCCCCGCTCGCGAAACTCACACCCGAACAAGCTCTCGAATACTTCCTGTGCGGTTACACGGCGAAGGTCGCGGGCACGGAGGCCGGGGTGAAGGAGCCGACGCCCGAGTTCAGCACCTGCTTCGCGAAGCCGTTCCTGCCACTGCCGCCGAAGCGCTATGCGGCCATGTTGAAGGAGAAGTTGGAGGCGCACGCGGCCCCGGTGTGGCTGGTGAACACGGGTTGGACGGGCGGCCCTTTTGGCGTGGGTCGCCGCATGGAACTCGCCCACACGCGGGCCTTGTTGAAGTCCGCCCTCACCGGCGAGTTGAACGACGTACCCTTCGTGCCGGACCCGATTTTCGGCCTCGCGGTGCCGGTGCGTTGCCCCGGCGTGCCGGGTCGCGTGTTGCAGCCTCGCCATGCTTGGGCGGACAAGGCCGCTTACGATCACAGCGCGGCCAAGCTCGCGGCGATGTTCGCGGCCGAAGTGAAGAAGTACGCGTGAAATCGAACCGGCCCCGGCGAGCCGAGCGGCGTCAGCCGCCGGGTGTGCCGGTGCTCCGGAACTCGGCGGCTAACGCCGCTCGGCTCGCCAAAGACTTGCACCTTCCTCCTCGCCCTGCGACAATCCCGTGATGCGAACCTTTGAAACGACGGGCTTCGTAACCCCGGACCACACGATCACGTTGAAACTACCGGACGATGTTCCGGCCGGAATCCTCAAGCTGATCGTTGTTCTGTCGGGCCAGCAGCCGGATGTGAAGCCACCGTTCGCGTGGAACCAGCTTCCGACTTACGACCTGGAGTTCGCGGACGACATCGGCACGTTCCGACGGGAGGAAATGTATGGCGACGAAGGTTGCTGATCCCGTGTTCGTCGATACGAACGTCCTCGTTTATTCGCGATTCCCCGCGAGCCCGCTGTGCATTGCTGCTTCGATTGAGTTGGAGGAATTGTTCCGCGCGAACGTGCCAGTCTGGGCGAGCCGACAGATTCTTCGGGAGTATGCCTCTTCGCTGACCCGACCCCAGAACTACCGGATTGGTCCCGTGCCGATCGCGGACGTCATTCGCGACATTCTTTATTTCGAGTCGGTTCTCAAAATCGCCGATGAATCGGCCGTCGTCACTCGAGGATGGCTCGCTCTCCTCGCTGCGATCCCCTGCGGCGGCAAGCAAGTTCACGACGCCAACATCGTCGCCACCATGCTCGTTCACGACGTGCCGAACCTGCTCACGCACAACGTCGCCGACTTCAAACGCTTCGGACACCTCATCAACATCATTCCGTTGGTTCCAGCAATTCCTTCACCCTGAACTTCCTTCTCAGCGGCCGCCGATCGGCAGCGTCAGTACCGGTCCCGCTCCGCCTTTGTCGCCAGAGAGTTGCAAGCGCGAGAGTTCCGCCAGAAGCGAGAATGTCGCCTTCGTGTCCCGATCGCGCTCGTCGATGTAGAACCAGTAGCCCTTGTAAAGGATCGCCACGTGCGCGTTCGCGGGAGGCTTCTTGCCGCACGCCGAGCCGACTTTGAAGAGCCCGCCGAGTACCCGATTCCAGTCGAACGCACCTCCATCGGTCCCGCGCGTGAGGGGAGCCTCGCCACTCGCCAGGTGCGAAGCCGGCACGTCGACGCCGTTGGCCACGAAGTAGAGCACCTGGAGTAGAGAACGCGTTTCGAGGTCCAGACCGGCGAGGCCTGCCTTCGGGGCATCCTTCAAGAATGGGTCGAGCTTCCCAGTGTTCATTTCGAACGATGTCAGCTTCGGATCGAGCTTGAACGCCCGGCAGAATTCGAGGAAGTCCGGATCGCTCTTGGCGGCCTCCGCAATGCGAAGGATCGGCTGCTGCTTCTTGCGCACGACCCGCCAGTTTCCAGTCTTCTCGACCTTGCGATATTCAAATCCGGCCTAGGCGGCGGAAACTGCCGCGAGTGCGGTGATCTTTTCCGCGGGAATGTCGTCGCTGGCCGGATCGTCTTGTTCTTCGGTATGAACGGTGGCGAGTTTGCGGTCGTTGAGCCTTTGGCAGGACAAGGAACTGAGATCGGTTATTCCGGCCCGAACGATGAGGAAAACCGGCGGGCCGATTGCTATCATGGCCGCATGTCCACCAAACGCACGCCGAACCCGCACGCCAAAGGCACGCGGCACCTGTCTCGCAACTGCCCCATGTTGAAGGACGTCATCGCGCGGGTCGGGCCGTGTACCTGGACACCCGCTCAGGACGATCCCTTCACACTCATCGTGCGCTGCATCATCTCACAGCAAATCTCGGGCAAGGCCGCCGAGTCCATCTCGGCACGACTCGTTCAAGTGGCCGGGGGTTCGCCCATCTCTCCAAAGCGACTCGCGAAACTGACCGACGAACAGTACCAAGCGTGCGGCGTCTCCGGTCCCAAGCGCCGCACGTTTCAAGCCATCTGCGATTACGTGAAGGCCAACCCCGACTTCTTGCCCGGAATCGCCACCCGCGAGGATGACGAACTCCGCAAGCAACTCGTTTCGATCAAAGGGATCGGCCCGTGGACCGTCGATATGTTCCTGATGTTTGCTATTGGGAGAACGGATATTTTGTCGACCGGCGACTACGGCATCCGCGTCGGAATGCAGAAACTCTTCAACCTGCCAGCACTTCCGAAGCCAGCTGAAATGAAGCGACTCGCGGAGCCGTGGCGACCCCATCGGAGCGTGGCCTCATGGTACGTGTGGCGAAGCTTGGAACTTGGCAAAAAAGCCAAGTAGAAGGCTGGCTCGGCGAGCCCGACGACAAGACTTCTGAAGATTCCCTACGATTGAGCATGGGTTCCTCCATCGGTTAGTCCTCATGCGAGCCTAGCAGGATGTCCACAGACCGTTATCAGCTTACCGAAGTCTGGAAGAAGACTCTGGCTCCTCAGAAGAAGCGGGACGATCACTCCAATGGTCGTGAACGCCTCCGCTCCGCCTTCATGAACTTTCGGGAGCGTGCGGCCACCCTTGGCGGGGAGATCGCCAAGGATTTGCCATTCTTCACGGTTCACGATGTTACCCACCTCGATGCGCTATGGGAGATGGTCGACTTAGTTGCCGGCTCAGAGTATCCACTCACACCAGCCGAAGCCTTTGTGCTCGGCGGGGCGATTCTGGTCCACGACTTGGCGATGTCCCAGGCGGCATTTCAAAACGAATTCGCGAAGCTGAAAGCAGAACCTCTGTGGCGAGACACCCTCGCCGCAATGCTGCGCGCCAAACTGACGCGTATTCCCACTCAAGAGGAATTGGCCAATCCGGACGAGGACTCGGAGAAGAGGGCGATTCAAACCCTTCTGCGGGAGCTGCATGCCAGGCAGGCATCCGTGCTTCTGGTGAAAGAATGGGACCACGCAGGCACCCGTTACTACCTTTTGGACGATGCCGACTTGCGATCAGCATTCGCGGAGGACATCGGCAAGGTCGCGTTCAGCCACCATTGGCCACTCGAGGACCTGCTGGATGCCTCGAAACTCTCTCAAGGCTCAAGTGGCGGACCGGGATGGCTTCCACATGAGTGGACCGTCGATCTTGTGAAGCTCGCGTGTCTGCTGCGAACGGCAGACGCCGCACATGCTGACGAGCGGCGAGCACCTGGGTTTCTTGCAGCGCTTCGGAGGCCAAGCGGCATTTCAGAAAGGCACTGGCGTTTTCAGTCTCTCTTGCGAACTCCCGTCTTAGAAGAAGGAGACGATAGGCTTCTTTACCGGTCGAACCGAGCCTTCAAGACAGATGAGTCTAATTCGTGGTGGACCGCCCTCGACTGGCTGCGGATGGTGGATCGCGAGCTGTGGTCGGTTGACGGGCTTCTGTCCGATACCAGTCGCCCGAGGCTTGCGGCCAAAGGTGTCAGAAACGTGGATCGTCCCGAGCGCCTTGCTCAGGATATCCGAACTGAAGGCTGGGAGCCTGCTGATGCGGAAGTCCGCATTAGCGGCACCGCTGATCTCATCCGCATGTTGGGAGGCTCGCAACTCTACGGGAATCGAATTGACGTTCCCTTACGAGAACTCATCCAGAACTCCGCCGATGCAGTTCGAGCACGCCGAAAGCTACAGTCTCGCGACACGGCTTACGGCCGCATCGTTGTCCGCCCCGGTCATGATGCTTCCACCAATCAGGAATGGATCGAGGTGGAGGATAACGGTATTGGCATGGCGAAAACGGTCCTCACCGGCTCGCTGATTGACTTCGGTGCTTCGTTTTGGGGCACCTCCCGAATGTGGAAGGAGTTTCCCGGGCTTGAAGCGTTGGGGATGGAAGCGACTGGCAAGTTTGGCATCGGATTCTTCTCTGCGTTCATGTGGGGGGAACGCGTGCGTGTCATCACACGGCGATATGACCGCGGACACGATGAGACGTGGGTACTTGAGTTTCAGGAGGGAATCGGGCTTCGGCCCCTGCTTCGTAGAGGCACGCCGGATGAGCAACGAGCGTTGCCCGATGGCGGCACAATTGTCCGCGTATGGTGTGACGTGTCGAAGCAAATCCACAGCTGGCTATTGCGGCTTGAGGCCCCCTCGGAATCAACTTGCTCGTGGACGGAAATGTGCGAGTGGATTGCGCCAGCCTTGGACGTCAATCTCGACGTTGATCTTGAAGGTGCAACCCACCGAGCTGTCAGCGCGGACGACTGGTTGGCACTCGATGCAGCGGCACTTCTGCTTCGGATCAATCGAAAGGGAATGGAGGGAGCTGTCGCTACCATTTCAGAAGAGCAAGAGGCGCTGCAGGCTCTAACTGTATGCATGAGGACTGTGAGAGATGATCTAGGCAAGCCAGTTGCTCGAGGCACCGTGTGGTCTACGCAACGAGATTACGTGCGAGAGGGCGCGACGGTTTGCGGCGGGTTAAGAACCGACTCCGGCACGAACTTCATGGGGATTCAGTTCGCTCGTCCTGAGACCGCGGCACGCCACGGAACAGTTCGTATTGAAGCCAATGCCGGGTGGACGGCGTGGGCACAAGAACAAAAAGACATGGATGACCCCAAGGTTTTTCCTGAATGGATACGGGCGCAGGCTGCGATCCGCCTTATCCCGTTCGTGCACACTGGTGAAATGCCGATTGGCATTTCAAGGCGCGGCTGGATCTCATTGGACGGCTTCTTGCAGGAGATTCGTGGCGTAGGTCGCTTTCGCTGCATCGGCTCATCGCTCTGGGCGGCAGAACACCTGCTTCGACAAGACGCGACAAGGACACCGACTCTGATAGTCAACGGGACTTTCATTCTGAATCAGATCGACGGGCGAGCTTTCTCGATCGTTCGGCATCTTCAGACCATTGCGGAAGGAGCATGGGGCCTCAAGTGCGAGGCTAGCGATCTGAATCGGGGGATGAGTATGACGATGGTGAATGGCCAGCTTGTAAGTACACACACCGTCGAGTTTTCCCGAAGCGGAAAGTCGCCGAGCACGAAACCATGAACATCGACGTTCACGGCGACACTTCCATTTTCGACATACAACACCGTGCCGCCGCGGTACCGTCGATATGTTCCTGATGTTCGGGCTCGGTCGAATGGACGTGCTGCCGGTCGGGGACTACGGCGTGAAAAGCGGCGTGCAGAAGTTGTTCGGCCTCGACGCGTTGCCGAGGCCGGCGGAGTTGGAGCGGATCGCCGAGCCGTGGAAGCCGTACCGAAGCATGGCGGCTTGGTACGTCTGGCGGAGCCTCGATGTGGAGAAGTCGAAGTGAAATCGGAATGGCGGTCCGACGTTTTACTACGTCGGCCCTGGAATGAGGTTCTCAGCGTCGGGAGGTGCGGGATGGATGACGTCGATCCGGTTCCAAACGAACGGGCAAGCTTGAAGCACGAAGGGGAGTTCGTGGCCGAGGCCTGGTATGAAGCCGAGGGCGAGAGTTCCATTCTCGTGGTTCGAGTCCCCCGGGATCGACTTCAAATCGACGACGCGAGTCGACGATTGACAGTCGAAATCCTTCTGATGGCTGCCGCCCTCTCGAACGACGATGTCGAATCGTGCCGGCTCGATGACGGCAGCGAGCCGGAACTGAGCCACCCCCTGCCGTTACCTGAGGCGACCCACCTCACGGTTCGCGTTCGGTTAAAACCGCCGGCTCAGGCGTCCGCCCACGAGCCAGAAATAACCCTGGAAACGTGGCACTTCCTCGAAGCGCGTTGGAAGGTTCTCCTGGGCCTGGAGGGGAGTATCGAAACGTCCCGCCTCGGCATGGATGGCCTGCGTTCCGAAATGGAATCGGCGTTCAAGAAGTTTTTGGCGGTGGAGGAAAAACTCCATGGCTTGCAAGCCGACATCGCGCAGTGGACCCGAGCCAAGAGTCGAATTCACCACGCCCTGCCGAAGGCGCGCGAGTTCATCCACCGCGCTACTTGGGCCTTGGCCGTTCCCGAACGGAAGCGGCTCGAGGAGATCTACAAAAACCACATCGAACCGCGAATCCCGCTCCCTCAGGTGGATCGGGTGCGCGAGCAGTTGGAACACCTGCAAAAAGAACGACAGGTCTTACTCGCCCAAGGCAACGCGGTCTACCAAGATTGTCGAAGCATCCTCGCCGAGGTTCAGAGGGCGGTGAGCACGCTTCAAAGGAACGCGGCGGACAACGCACGCCGGAAGCGGGACGCCAAGAGCCAAAAGGGAAAGCAGTTCTAGCAGGCTGCTGAAAAACCCCGGTTGAATCTGGGTGGTCCTGGCGCTAATCTCTCCGGAACGAATTTCTGGAGAGCAATCATGCGTGGGCAGTCC
>JAYTUG010000238.1:0-1999 GCA_043744695.1 Gemmataceae bacterium | reverse complement strand
GCAGCGGAAGTGAAGTTGAACTTTAAGTTAACGGGCTGGCGGAGGCGCGTCAAGCAAGTTGCTGGGTTATCGCCACTCGCCGCGGAACATCGTGCGGCGATCGGTCGCATGAGGCGCGAAGAGCAGTGCGTGCGGATCGGTCGCCTCGCGATTCGGCAGCGGCACCACCACGAAGTCTGCCGACTTCCCCGGTTCCAAACTGCCGGTTTCGTTCGCCCAACCGAGTGCTTCCGCGCCGGAGAGCGTAATCATCTTGAGAATCGTCTCGCCGGGAAAGTCGGGATACTTCGCATGAACGAATCGCGCCTCGGCAAGGATGTCGAGGTCGGGGTTGGAAGCGAGGCTATCGGTGCCGAGGCAGACGCGAACGCCACGTTGAAGGAACTCGCGGAACGGATGCGTCGGATGGCGGAACGCGGCGTGCGTCCGCGGGCAGTAGACGATCGTGCTGTTTCGCGGGATGCGGGTAGACGGCGCGAGGTGATTGCAGTGAATGAAGAGCTTGGGCTGACGCCGATCGCATCCCTTCATCACGCCGGTGATTTTCTTGCTCAAGCCGTCTTTGTCCCAGGCGTTCAGTTCCTTCAAAAAAGCGACGAGGGGACCGCGTTGAGATTCGATGAGGTCGATTTCCGCCCGCCACTCGGCGAGGTGAATCGCAGTCGGTCGCTTCTTGACGCGGACGATCTGCCCCGCATCCGGAAAGAGGGTCCACCTTGCGCTATAGGGTGAGTGCGGACTCAAGCCGGCTCGAAGAGTTGTACTTTCGATTCGAGAATCGAACCACTCTCTTCCCGCTTCGACTGCGTTCGCCGCTCGTTCCTCGCTCAAGCCAATCATCTCTCGAAATACGACCGCTCGTGTTTTCGCTTCACCGATCGCATCCCAGCTTGCACCTTCCGAGGCAATGTCGCCAATCAGGGTCGTTCCGAACTTCAAGCACTCCGCGAGGCCGGCGCGAAGGTCCGCCTGCGTCTGTTCCGGCGTGCGGCTTTGCCGATAGGCGATCACGCCGCGGAGCCAGTCCGTGAAGTGATTGGGGTCGGTCGGCGGGATGAGGCCGCGAGCGCCGCTGAGGTCGAGGTGCGTGTGCGGATTCACGAAGCCGGGCACGATCGCCGCGTTGCCGAGGTCTTCGTCCGGCGTTCGCACGCCGTGGGGATTGACCGATTCGATGATCTCGCCGCGAACGGTGATGGTCCCATTCGCAAGCGGCACAGCGTTTACGGGGTAAACCCAACGCGCCGTGAACGTTCGCGAATCGGACTGAGCGAGGAGCATACTCAGCCCCAGTAAAGCTTGTCGAGGTTCACATTGCCGCCGCTGAAGATGATGCCGACCTTGCCGAGGTTCGGAAGCGAACGGAACTCGTCCGACAAGGCGACGGCGAGGCCGACTGCGCCGCTCGGCTCCACGATCAGCTTCATGCGTTCCCAGACGAGGCGCATCGCGGCGCGGATCTGATCGTCCGTCACCGTGAGGATGCCTTCCACGCGGTCGCGGACGATTGGCCAGGTGAGTTCGCCCAGGCTCGTGAGCAGGCCGTCGGCAATCGTGTTGGGTCCGGTTTGCGGGAGGAGTTGGCCAGCGGCCTTGGAACGGGCTGCGTCGTCGGCACCGAGCGGCTCCGCGCCAAAGACGCGAAGGCCTTCCGCGGCGATGGCGCAGCCGGAGAGCAGGCCGCCGCCGCCGACGGGGGCGATGATGGCGTCGAGATCGGGAACGCCTTCGAGCAGTTCGAGGGCCGCGGTGCCTTGGCCGGCGATCACGTCGGCGTGGTCGAAGGGTGGAATCAGCGTGCCGCCGGTCTGGGCGACGAGTGCGGCGGCCGCCGATTCGCGGGCTTCGAGCGTCGGCTCGCAAAGCGTGACGATGCCGCCGTAACCTTCGACTGCGTTCTTCTTCACGAGCGGCGCGGTGCGCGGCATCACGATGTAGGCGGGGATGCCGCGAACGCGGGCGGCCAGAGCCAGAGCCTGGGCGTGGTTGCCGCTCGAAT
>JAYTUG010000237.1:0-7665 GCA_043744695.1 Gemmataceae bacterium | reverse complement strand
TGAAGAGATCGATCGTGCTTTCGTTCCATAAATGAACTGCCTACTTCGGGAGGCACACCCTTGCAGGGTGAGGGGCGTTGCGATAGCGATCCGTGGATCTGGAAGTATTCGACATTGCTCGAACCGAACGGCTCACCGTGCTCAGCGGCCATATCCGTTCCCAGATTCTCCCTCGTGGCATCTCCTAGGTTTCAAATCGCTTCAAGGAGTCAGGTCGCCCTCGAGCTTGAAGTCGAAGACGTTGTCTTCCCCGGCGAGAACATCCACTTTGAGCCCGGAGGTATTGGGAGAGAAGTACTTTTTTGGGATGAGCGGCTTGCCAGGCATGCGGAGGGTTTCCGCCGCGGCTTCCGCCTTGGCGAGGTGTTCCGGCAATGGCGGTGAAGCCCCTGTCAGCGAGATCGCCAAGCGGCAAGAGCCGACCGGGGCTCCGTCCGTGGCACCATAAGTCCCCATCACGAAAGAGCCGTTTTCATCGGTCGTGGCCAGGGCGGGGATGGTGCCCACTTTCTCAGGGATGAACGAGATGGACGCCTTCGCGACCGGACTCCCGCGATAGGTGATCGTGCCTCGCACCTTGGCAACCGGCACGTTCGACGATTTTCCACAACCGGATGAGAGTGAAATCAATATCGCAAAGCCGGCGAGCAGCGCCCGGCGTCCGACCGATCTGTGTCGCATGGAAGAAGACCTCGAAGGGCAATCGCCAATCACCAATCGCCAATCACTTCGCCACCGTCCCGGCTGCCGAGCGCGTTGTACGTGAATTGGTTGATGGAATCCGGAATGAAGCGGACCGCACCATCCGCGAGGGTGATTTGAATGCCGCAGAAACCGGGTTTTATTGAGTGTCTCACAAACCGAGTCCTGCACCCGAATCATAGCTTACTTCTCCACCCCACTTGGCACGGTCCCACTCTTGGCTGGCACCGATGGAGGCGAGGGATCCTTCTTCCCGTCTTCCTTCTTCGGTTCATCCTTCTTCTTGGCTTCGTACTCGAGGAATTTCTTGTGGGCGGCGGTGCGGTCCTCTTCGGACTTGAAGCCGTAGCCCCAGTAGGTTTGCGCGACCTGAGCGACGTTCATACCTTGCTGGAATTCGAAACCGAACTTCTTCAGGTCTTGGCCGTCGTTGTGGAGCAAAAGGGCCAAGGCGATGTCGCGAACCTGCGCATCGCCCATAACATTTGGTGCTATTTGAAACTTATTTTGGAGGGGAGTGTCATTCTTGAGTTGTGCGCGGATGGTCGGAAGTTCTTCCTTCCCACGCTGGAGCAGAAATATCAGTGCTTGGCCCTTCGCGTATCCTTGTACGCCCTCGGTGGTAAGGATGCGGCGAAGGAGCGCGCCGGACTCCTTCAAATTTTTGAAGTTGTTCGCGATCCAGGCCACGCTGTTGAGTTCATCAGGGGCGATTCGCGAGTCGATCCACTTGATGAAGATTTGTCGGTAGGCCTTCCCCTGGGGGGTGCTGTCCGGGTTAGCGATGGCCTGCATGGAAGGCGCGATTTGCACGAACTGCGCGCCGGTAACGCCGAACTGATTCGAGCGGGGAATGTGCTTGCCGTCGATGGTCATTTCGGCGAAGAGGAGCACGCCCACATCGGCGAGCGTCGGTTGCCTCGGGGTCATGCTCACGCCGGGCTGCACGCGGCCGTAGACGCCGGGGTTCTGTTGAAGGAACAGCGTGATGCGGCGATCGGCGATGGCCCGCCCGGCGTTCTCCGGGTTCAGTTCCAAGGCCGCAAGAATCTCGAGGTTCGCGGGCACCTTGATCGCTTCCACGTAGAGTTCCCGCGCCGACTTCTCGAAGCCGACTTCCTTCGTGTCGAGGTTCTTTCGCAAGAGTTTCCAGCCCGGCAGGTCGTGCACGAACTTGGCCTCGGTGTCTGCCAGGAAGGTATCGATGCGGGCTTGCAAGTCCGCGGTTTCAGCACGGGGTAGCAAGCGCGACGTGCGGGCGCGAATCTCGGGGCTTGGGTCGGTGGCCAGCGCCTCACTCAACGCCGGGCGCGCCAGTCGGCCCATCTTGGCGAGTTCGTCCTGGGCGTGTTCGCGTTCCTTGTAGGCTTCGCTCGCCAACTGTCGGACGAGTTCGCGGGCGCGGGACATCTCGACTGCCGGGATCGCCAGATCTTTGGGATCGGGGGACGCCGCAAATGCGGGAGTGCCCATGAGCCCCGCCGCCGCCAAAGCCATCCAGAACCGGTTCATCGCGTGGTCCTCGCTCGTGACGGTGAATCCGGTCACGGTTTGCCGAAGTTGGGATTCTTGACGCGCCAGGCCTTCCACTTTTCGAAGGCCGCCTTGCGTTTCTCTTCGGGAAGCCGCCAGTTCGAATACATGAACTGCATGCCGGGCTGGTTCTTAAACTGTTCGACGAGGCCGAAGTCGTCGGGGTTTTGTCCAGTGAGCAAAACCGCGGCCGTCAGGGCCATATCGCGCATCTGAAGTTGCGACATTTGCACGATGCCGTTCACCACGCGATTCTGGTTCAATCCCGTTTCATCCTCGAAGGCGGATTCCAGCACGCCGAGGTGTTCTTTGCTCCCGTTTTTGGCGATGGCGAAGGCCGCATAGAAGCGGTAGACCACCGTGCCGCCCTTGAGTTGCACGAGTTTGGCGGCCACCGCCCCCCCCTGTTTGGGCAGGCCCATGGTCGTGGCCTGGTTCATCGCCGTGTACATCGTCTGAGGGTCGTCGCGGGTTTCCATCCAGTGCCCGACCACGGCCTTGTAGGTGGCGGCTTTTTCGCCGCCATCCGTGACAGCCGCGGTGAGCCCGGCGATGTTGTAGATCGTGGTGGCTACGGACCGAGGCACGTACTTCGAGGCCACGTGCGACTCCGCGAACATGAGTGCGATCGCGTCCGGAACAGTCTGCTCCTTGCGGGGTGCTACGGCCCCTCCCGGTGCCGGGTTGCGCGGGAAGCGCATCTGATACATTTCTTGCTTGCGGGCCGCGACGAGGTTGCCGAGTTCGTTCGCTGGGCCGGCAATGGCGAGGACCAGCGCCCGGTTGGCGGGGTCCTTCAACAGTTCGACGAACGCGGCCCGGCTCGCGCTCGAACTCCCGGCGATCTTGTTGAACTCGTTCCAGCCCGACAGGTCGTGTTCGAACTTGCCGTCGCTGTCGGCGATGAACGTGGCCAAGCGAGCTTGAAGGTCTGCTTGAACGGCCTTGGGAAGGAGAGACTGGCAGCGGAAGCGAACCTCGGGGCTCGGGTTGCCTTTGATCCCGTCGGCCAGTGCGGGAAGCGCGAGCCGGCCCATTTTCGCCAACGTCTCTTGAGCATCTTCGCGCTCGTCGAACTCTTCACTGGCAAGTTTGTTCACCAGATCGCGGGCGCGGGACATCTCGGCCGAAGGTATGGCGAGGTCCTTCGGATTCGGCGACGCGGCACCACCAGCACTCGCGGCCAGTGCGATGGCGAAGTTGAGAAGAGCGAATCGAATCATCGGCGCCCCTCGAAGAGTCCCAAACGTGGGATCCGGCGGAATAGGGTTATTGTGACAGCCTTCGCGCGCGAATTCCAGTGTCGAATTGCTTCCAGTTACTAGCCACGGACTGTCACGGATGAAACACGGATTCAGAAACCGAGTCACTTTCGTTTTTGTTTCGTTCTAATTCCGTTTCCGTATTTTCCGTGTGTTCCGTGGTGAATCTGCTTTCATGC
Source organism: Gemmataceae bacterium (assembly GCA_043744695.1). GTDB lineage: Bacteria > Planctomycetota > Planctomycetia > Gemmatales > Gemmataceae > Urbifossiella. The sequence continues at coordinate 3,989 of JAYTUG010000237.1, read as the reverse complement.
CTTCGCAATCGCATAGCGGTGGGTCGGAACCGGGCGACCGGGCCGCAAGCTTTGGCTGGTCCGGAATTCGGTCGTCACACTGGACTTCGCACAGACATCCAACACCACTCGCCGCACCTCGGTTTCGAGAATCGCCGGGTCGATCGCCACGCGGGCGTTCACGATTAAATCCGCGGCCGTGGGCTTCAACCCGCTCGGCAACGACAACTTCGGAGCCGTATCGCTGCTCACGAGATTCCCGACGCCGAACGCGCCGGCATCGTCCATGCCGATCAGCTTCAAGTGGGCGACTTCGCCGCCGAGTTTCCGGCAGACCACCGCGAGTTCCTGGAGGATGGCCGCGAGTAAGGCGTCGAGATCGAATGGCTTCTCAGCCTTCAGCCCGATGCTCGCGTTCAGCCAGCCGAGTTCCGCTTCGCCCTCGGCATAAGTGTCGTAGTCGATGTCGAGAATCTTGCGGCCGAACCCGCCGGTCTGGTCGAGCAACTCCGCGAGTGCCTCGAACCCCTGCCCCGTGACGGCGGAAACGGACAGAATCGGCACGCCGGGGTGGCGCTCTTCAACCAAGCGGATTAATTCTTGAAGTTGAAGCGGGTCGAACTCATCGATGCGGTTGATGACAATGGCATCGGCTTCTTCGAGTTGCTTCTTGAAAATGTAAGCGGCTTTGGGGCTGAACCCACCGGCCGGCTGATCGCGCAGAATGCGGATGCCGTGGCTCGGCTTGAACAGCACCGCATACGGAGCGACCTCGAACCGGCCGCTGTACAAATCCTTGAGCGGCTGAATGACCGTGGCCACCAGATCGGTGCAACTTCCCACCGGCTCCGCGAGAATCACATCCGGGCGATCCGACGCTTCCAGCGAGCCGACTCGCGAGACCAGGTCTTCGAATCGGCAGCAGAAGCAGGAACCCGGCACCTCTTGCGTCGCAAAGCCTTGGCCGCGGAAAGAATTGGTATCGACGAGGTCGTGGGCCTGATCGTTAGTGACGATCCCGACGCGCTGGCCGCGCGCCTGATACATTCGGGCGAGCCGTGCGAGCGTTGTCGTTTTCCCCGCACCGAGGAACCCGCCGACCATCACGAATCGAACGGACATGCGAAGCCTCGAGAAGATTCGAGCAACGGGGCAAGCTTCATCTTATTGAGGCGGGATTGCGAGAAGCCTACACCTTCGGCGTGAGGCTCGGTGCAACTTCGGGCGTCGGGGCGGGCGGAGGTGCAAACACCGCCTGAATCAGAAGGAGTCCGGCACCGACCACGAGGCAGCAATCGGCGAAGTTGAATACGGGCCACGGCACGTAGTAGAAGTGCATGAAGTCGCGGACGCCGCCGAAGACGATGCGGTCGTAGAAGTTCCCGATGGTGCCACCGAGGATGAGGCCGAGGGCGGCGCTGAGCCACTTCTCTTTGGCCGGCCCGCCTCGCGTTCCCCAGATCAGGATGCCCACCGCCGCGAGCAGACTCACCCCGGCGAAGAACAGGTTCGCGGTGCCCTTTTGCGAGCCGCCAATGCCCCAGAGCGCACCGTGATTCACGCGTGGCATCACCGGCGCGCTCCACGTCTGAAGGCGGCTGAAGCCGCAATCGCAGGTCGGCGTTTCGCGATCGAACTGAGCGATGAGTTCGAACCAGCCCTCGACCACGGATTCGGTGTTTCCGGTGCCCGTGGAATCGCGGAACTCGCCGCCGCGATACAGCGAGCGGAACACGCCGTACTTGCTACCCTGATCGACGGTGAGCCCGACGACGGCAAGCGAAATGAGAAGCCAACGGTAAGATCGCTCGGCCATTCGTTCGTACTCGCCGGGTGAAGACCAATCCACGATAGAGGGCTCGCGCCGACCCGTCAAGCGAACCGCGTGCCGCCATACCCGCGATGCCCCCAACGCTCAACCCGAACTCTGTGCTTCCTGGAAGTGAATCCGTAAGAATTCGTCGTCTTCTCACACTTGAGGTTACGCCGGTCATGTCGGATCCCCAGTCTCGTCCGTTTCGCAAGCTGCTCGTCGCCAATCGAAGCGAAATCGCGATTCGCGTCTTTCGCACGGCCCACGAACTGAACATTCGCACCGTCGCGATCTACTCGCACGAAGACCGCTTTGCCCTGCATCGCTTCAAGGCGGACGAAGCGTATCGCGTCGGCAAGATCGGCGAACCGATCCGCGCTTACCTGGACATCCCGAGCATCGTCGCGCTCGCCAAGGAAGTGGGCGTCGATGCCATTCACCCCGGCTACGGCTTCCTTTCGGAGAACGCCGAGTTCGCGCGGGCCTGCGTCGCCGCCGGCATCACTTTCGTCGGGCCCCGCGCCGAAATCCTCGAACAACTCGGCGACAAGGTCACGGCGCGCCGCATCGCCCGCGAAGCCAACGTGCCCGTGCTTTCCGGCAGCGACAACGCGGTGTCGTCGATCCCGGACGCGAAGCTCCTCGCCGAGAAACTCGGTTACCCGATCATCGTGAAAGCCTCGATGGGCGGCGGCGGCCGCGGCATGCGCGTGGTTCACACCGCGGATAAACTCGAAGCCGCACTCGACTCCGCCCAGCGCGAAGCCGGTGCCGCCTTCGGAGTCGCCGACGTCTTCCTCGAGAAGTTCGTCGAACGCGCGAAGCACATCGAAGTGCAACTCATCGGCGACCGCCACGGCGGGCTCGTGCATCTGTTCGAACGCGACTGCTCCATCCAGCGCCGGCATCAGAAGGTCGTCGAACTCGCCCCGGCTCCAAACCTGCCCGACGCGGTGCGGCAGAGCATCCTCGATGCCGCCCTCGCCGTGGGCCGCGCTGTCGGCATCGACAACGCCAGCACCGTCGAGTTTCTCTACGACACCGCTTCGAATCGGGTCTACTTCATCGAAGTGAACCCGCGCATCCAGGTGGAACACACCGTGACGGAAGCGATCACGGGGCACGACATCGTCCGTTCGCAAATCCTGATCGCCAGCGGGTTGCCGTTGAACGATCCCGAGGTCGGCCTCGAGCAGGCGAAGATCAGCTTGCGCGGTTTCGCCATCCAATGCCGCGTGACGACCGAGGATCCCGCGAACGGCTTCGTGCCCGATTATGGGCGCTTGAGCGCGTACCGTTCGACCGGCGGGCCGGGCGTGCGGCTCGACGCCGGCACCGCGTTCGGTGGTGCCGTCATCACACCCTACTACGATTCGCTGCTCGTGAAGGTGACCGCGAACGGCATCCGCTTCCAGGACGCCGCCACCCGAATGGAGCGCTGCCTCCAGGAGTTCCGCGTTCGCGGGGTGAAGACGAACATTCCCTTCCTGTTGAACCTGATCGTGCATCCGGAGTTCTTAAAGGGGAACGTGACGACGCGGTTCCTGGACGAGACGCCGGAGTTGTTCAACCTGCCGTCGCGCCGCGATCGCGCGACGAAGATTCTCGCTTACATCGCCGAGGTGATCGTCAATGGGCATCCCGAGGTGAAACTCAGCCGCCCGCAGCTTCGCGATGTTGCGGCTCCCGCCGATCTCTCGCGAAACCACGAGCCTCTGCCGGAGGGCACTCGCGATCGGTTCAAGAAGCTCGGCGCGGTCGGATTCGCGAAGTGGGTGCGCAACGAGAAGCGGCTCTTCATCACCGATACGACCATGCGCGACGCGCACCAATCGCTGCTCGCCACGCGGATGCGCACGCACGACATGACGCTGATCGCGCCGCGCTACGCCCGCGAACACGCGGACCTGTTCTCGCTCGAAATGTGGGGCGGGGCCACCTTCGACACTTCGATGCGATTCCTGAAGGAGTCGCCGTGGGACCGGCTCGCGGAGCTGCGCGCGAAGGTACCGAACATCCTGTTCCAGATGCTGCTGCGGGCGGCGAACGCCGTCGGCTACTCGAACTATCCGGACAATGTGGTCCGGGAGTTCGTGCGGCTCTCCGCCGCCGCGGGCATGGACGTGTTCCGCATCTTCGACGCCAACAACTGGCTGCCCAACCTCACGATGGCCATCGACGCGGCCCTGCGAACCGA
>JAYTUG010000236.1:0-2003 GCA_043744695.1 Gemmataceae bacterium | reverse complement strand
ACTGAACACTGCTGCATAGTAACGGGCCGGGTGCCGGTGTCCAACGGAAATCCCGATTTCGCTCGACGTTGCGTTTGTTCGCGTGTCCACTATCGAGGATGGACCGCAGGCCGCGGCCTTTTCGCACCTACGTAGCGGGCCGCAGTTCAACGCGCCTTTTCCGGGGCTAACACAGCGAGACCCCGTGAAACTCCTCGACCAAGTCCGAAATCAATGCCGCCTTCGGCACTTCTCCGTCCGCACCGAAAAGGCGTACGCCTACTGGATCGAGCGCTTCATTCTCTTCCACAATAAACGCCATCCGCGCGAGATGGGCGGGGCGGAGATCGAAGAGTTTCTCACGCACCTCGCCGGCGAACGGGTGCCGCTGGTGTGCGACAATCGTAACGCGCATACGGCGGGCGCGTTGGACGAGGCGTTCGAGCCGGAGCGGGCGCGGGGATATGTGCGGCGGATCACGTCTCGCCGTCGCTCACATCCCCCACTATCGCTTCGGCCGCGATTGAATGTCGAACAGGCCGAAAATCTCGTCTTCGCTCAGCCCGATTGTCGCGGGCTTGTCCGCTTGCGAAAGCAGATCGTTGAACAGCTGGCGCTTCCGCTCCAAGATGCCCGCGATCCGCTGCTCGATCGTTTCCTCGGCGATGAATCGCGTCACGGTCACGGGATGCTTTTGTCCGATGCGGTGGGCGCGGTTGATGGCCTGATCCTCGACGGCCGGGTTCCACCATCGGTCGAAGAGGAACACGTAATTCGTGAACTGCAAGTTGAGCCCGACGCTACCGGTGCCGTACGACATGAGCAGCACGTGGGCGTCCGGGTCGGCTTTGAAACGATCCAGGATCGGCGTGCGTTCGTTCTGCGGAATGCGGCCGTGGTACTGCAGCGGCCCGAACTTGTCGAGCGCCTTGGCGAGCACGATGAGCGGCTCCACCCACTGCGAGAAGACCAGCGCCTTGTGCCCGCTTTCCGCCACTTCTTCCAGGTCGGCCTGGAGTCGCTCCAGCTTCGAGCTCTCGCCGGTGAGCGGGTCGAAGTTGCAAATCTGTTTCAAGCGCATCACGAGTTGAAAGACGTGTTGCACGGTGATGTCTTCACCGAGTTCCTTCAAGTGGAACACGCCCTCTTCCTCGGCGAGCGTGTAGGCCTGCCGTTGTGCCGGTGTCAGTTCGAGTTCCAGATCGTGAATGGAGAGCGCCGGCATGTCCGACTGCACCTCGTCCTTGGTTCGCCGCAAGATGCAATCGGACGTGTACCGCGGGATGTGCCGCGGCGGCGTCTCTGGGGGAATGCGGCCCGGATCGATGAACGCGAACAGGTTCACGAGGTCGTCCACGCGGTTCTCGATGGGCGTGCCCGTGAGCGCCCAGCTGCGCCCGCGCTTCAACGATCGCACCGCGTGGGCCGTCTTCGAATCCGCGTTCTTGATGCGCTGGGCTTCATCCAATACGACCACGTCGAAGAACACGCGTTCGTCCGCGGCGAGTTCGTAGTCGCGGGTCAGGCTCTCGTAGTTGATGAGTTTGAGCGGGCAGTTGGAAACGAGCCAGGTGGTGCGGCGCTGCTCGGTGCCGCCGTCGAACGATTCGAACGGAACGTCCGGTGCCCACATTTTGAGTTCGCGCCCCCAGTTGTGCATGAGGGGCTTCGGGCAGACGATGAGTGCCGTGCGAATCTGCCCGTGGTGGAAGAGCAGTCGCAGGCTGAGGATGGCCTGGGCGGTTTTTCCCAGCCCCATCTCGTCCGCGAGCAGGGCCGAGTGCCGCGGCATGAGGAAGGCGATGCCTTCGAGTTGATAGGGGAACGGCTCGAAGGGCACTTCGAGTTGCCGGCCGTCGAACAGGCCGTCGAGCGGCGGTTGGAGCAAGTAGAGCAAGCGATCCTTGAACTGCACCGTCTCGGCCGTGGGCCGCGGGCGGATGTGCGGCTTCGCCTCGGGCGGCTTCGCATCGGGAAGCGATGGTGTACCGGTGGGCAGCGACTTCGGTTCGCGCTGCAACTTC
>JAYTUG010000235.1:0-2006 GCA_043744695.1 Gemmataceae bacterium | reverse complement strand
AGGAGAAGGTGCTGGAATTGCAGAAGACCAAGCGCGACTTGGCGGATTCGATCCTCGGCGGCGACGAGCGACTCATCACGGAACTGAAGCGCGAGGATTTGGAAATGCTGCTGTCGTGAGCGATACCGTTTAGCCGCGACGCGGCTAAACTAATAGCGCTTCAGTGGCAGCAGTCCGCCAGGGTCAGACCCTTCTTCTTCGGCGCGGGTGCCGGTAAATCGTTCGCCGGGTTCATCGCGAAGAAGCCGTTCGGCTTCAACAGGAAACCGATGTACGCCGCCGGCATGACCGGATAATCCTCCGGCCGCGGGATGTGCGTGTGCCCGAACGTGTACCACAGCACCACGTCCGCGTTCTCGATGGAACGGTCCTGCTCGGTCCACTTCATGAGGCCGTCGCCGCCGGTGCTCTGGTTCGGGTAATCGCCGGCAGCGTACTTCTCGCTGTCGTCGAACGGCGTGACCCAGACGTGGTAGTTCACGAACCCGGCCCGCTTCCGCCACCACGCATCGCTCGATGCCATCGGGAACGAGTTATCCATCGGGAACAACTTGTAGCCGACCGGTTCGCCGACGGCGTTGACGAGGTTCGGGTTCACGACCTTCCAGGTGCGGGCGGTTTCCAGCTTCAAGTTGTCGCGGGCCTGTTTCTCGCTCTTAAGAGGCGTGGCGATGGCGGCAAAGGCGTTACCGTGCGGGTTCTTTGGGCCCGGTTCCTCCGGCATCACATCGACGCGCTGCACGGTGTTGCCGACGCCGTCGAGGTCGAAGTCCAGGCGCGCATTGAAGAAGTGCTGGTGAACCGGAGCGTAGAGTTGCGGCGCGATGAGCGGCCCGTACTTCGACTTCTCGCCGGGCTGGAGCGTGCCGAACGAGAGGATGCCCGTGAGTTTGATTTCGAATTGAATGTTGCCGTCTTGATAGAGGTACCAGAAGAAGCCGTACTCGTAGTTCTCGACGGTGGAAACGGATGAGATCACGAGCCGGCGGCTGCGGCGCACTTCGGGCTTGTCCGGCAGTCGCCGATCCGTGTGCTTCCACATGATGCCGAAATCTTCCTCGTGCATGCAGATGGCGTTCTTGATCGTGAGCAGGTGGCCGCGACTATCGACCATGTTCGCGTCGAAGTATTGGATGTGGCCGAGGCAATCGCAGCCGAGTTCCAAGCTATTCGCGCACATGCCCATGCCGTATTCCCCGACGTCGAAGGCATTCTTGCGGAACTCCGTGGGCGAGGGGTCGCCGTACGGCACCACCATCTCGGTAAGCGACGCTCGATAGAGAATCGAGCGGTCCTTGCCGCCGTCTTTGTAGCGGAGGTGATGAAGCGTGAGCCCTTCCCGTGCGTTGAAGCCGATCACGAAACTCCAGTTCTGCCACGCCACCCGATAGCCTTCTACCTGAAAGCTCGGTCCTTCCGGCTGAGTAATTTCGAGCGGCTGAATGCCGGTGCGTTTCTCGGGCACGCGATCCGCGGCATAATTCCCCGGTAGCGGCGGCAGCGGCCAGTGGCCGTACTCCTCGACGCGGACCACCTTCATCTCGTTGAGATCGACTACGGGTCGGATGCCCTCGATGGGCCTCACGTAGCCGTTGTCGGTCGGGTCGGTTCGCAAGAAGCAGAGCGGCCGTGCGAGCCGCATGGTGCTTTCTTCCGCTTCGCCGTAATTGCCCGCGCTCCAGATATCGACCATGACCAGCGAGGTATCCGCGATACCGTATTGCTTCAGAAGCGCGGCCTGGAACTCGGGACTTGCCAGCACAGCCCGTTCGCACTCGATCATTTCGTCGGCGGTCATGGTCGGCTGAACGCCGGGTACGTGTTTCCACGAAATCACTTTCTTGTGGAAAAGGCACGCCGCGGTTTCAAAGCACGAATTGGTGGCGTTGTCGAAGAGCACGGCGAAGGCGACCCGATGCGTTTCTTTCCCCGCGTGTACGGCCGCCTTCGGCGGCTCTTTCAGAGACACCGAGATGAACCGCGTGGTCGGCGTCACCTTGCCGGTA
>JAYTUG010000234.1:0-2007 GCA_043744695.1 Gemmataceae bacterium | reverse complement strand
GAGGCGAGCAGCACGCCGAGCGCGAACAGTGCCGGGAAGACGAGCCCGATGGCCGCATCTTCCTTGATGAGTTTTGTGCGTTGGAGCAGTTCGACGAGCGCGACGGTGAGTACGCCGGTGGCTGCGGCCCCGACCAGCAGCCACGGCGAATCGGCGTCGTTCGTCAGGAAGTAAGCCAGAACGATCCCGAGCAACAGCACGTGGCTGATGGCATCGGAAACGAGCGACATGCGGCGCAGCACGAGGAACGAGCCGGGCAGCGCACACGCCACCGCGACCACGACCAGCACCAGGATGATTTCGAGTTCGTAGTTCATGGCGCCTTACCGTTTAGCCGCGACCCGGAGTCCGCGGAGGGGAGCGCGGACCTTGCCAACCCGCGTACCCGTCCGAAGAACAGCGAGAAGATCACGATGGCCGTGGCCGCGAGCACGATGGTCGGGCCGGTCGGCACGCCGCGACCCGCAAGGTGGCTCGCAATGGTGCCGCCGATTCCCGAGAGAGCGCCGAACAGCCCTGCGAGTAGCACAACTCCGCCGAGCCGGTTCGTCCACTGCCGTGCCGCGGCGGCAGGCGCGATCAACAGTGCCGTCATGAGCACGACGCCGACGGCCTTCAAACCGATGACCACCGCCGTGACGGTGAGCGTGGTGAGGAGCAGGTCGAACGCGCGAATGGGGAAGCCGAGGCTCGCGGCGTAATCCGGGTCGAAGCTCAACAGCTTGAACTCCTTCCAGAACGCAACGAGGATCGCGAGTGCGGCCGCTCCGAGGATGCCAATCACGCGGAGGTCCTCTTCGAGGAGCTGGGCCGCCTGACCGAACATGTAGCGATCCAGCGGATGGCTCGCGGCTCCGGGCACGTGCCGCTTGATGTACGACATCAGCACGAGCCCGAACCCGAAGAAGACGGCGAGCGCCCCCCCGAGCGCGGCATCGAACGGGATCCGCGAACGGCGCTGAATGAAGCCGACCATCATCATGGCGAGCCAGCCCGCGACCGCGCCGCCGAGGATGAGGTAAACGGGTTCGCGGGCTCCGAGCAAGAACGCACAGCCGAGCCCCGGTAAGGCCGCGTGCGAAACCATGTCGCCCTGCAAACTCTGCCGCCGCAGCACCGCGAACGAACCGATCGACCCGGCCACGAGCCCGAGGCCCGCCGTGCCCGCCGCAACCGTCCACAAGGCCGACGTGTTCAACTCCTCGAGAATGTTCACGGCGCACCTCCCGGCGGCACGTTCAATTCACCCAGCTGTTTGAGAATCTCCGGCTCCCACGATTCGGCCTCATCCACCGGTTCCACGTGAATCACCACTTCCAAACCCGGCAGAGCTTCGACCAGTGCATTCTCGATGAGGTGCGCCACGTGATGGGCTGCCCGCACGGTGAGGTCGCCATCCACGAGCAGGTGGAACTCCGCGAATCGCCGGGCTCCCGCCTGTCGGGTACGGAGCGCGTGAAACGTTCCACCCTGGGGCAGATTTGCGTTAATCACCGACCGAATTCGACCTTGATCCTCGGACGGTAACGCGTGATCCATCAGGCCGTCGAACGCACCGCGAATCAGTTCGTAACCCGTCCACATGATGTTCGCACCGACCGCGATGGCGAGCACCGGGTCGAGCCACTCCAACTTCGTCAGCATGACCAGACCGAGCCCGACGACGACGCCCACCGACGTGACCACGTCCGACATCAGGTGTTTGCCGTCGGCTTCGAGAACGATCGATCGATGCTTGCGCCCTTGAACCAGAAGCACGCGGGCCACGGCAAAGTTGACGGCGGACGCGGCCAGCGCAATGAGCGTCCCGACTTCGAGATCGGCGAGCGGTTCGGGCGCGAGCAGTCGCCGAATCGCGTACCCCGCGGTAGCCAGCCCAGCGACGAGAATCAGCACGCCTTCCAGGCCGCTCGAAAGGTACTCGATCTTCTCGTGACCGTACGCGTGAGTCGGATCGGCGGGCCGCGAAGCGTAGAGGAGCGAGAAGTAGGCCGCGACCGCGGCGAG
>JAYTUG010000233.1:0-2008 GCA_043744695.1 Gemmataceae bacterium | reverse complement strand
TCATTCCACTTCAAATACGCGTACGGCACGGAGCGGAAGGGATAGACCTCCTGCGGGCCGCGGATGGCACTGAGGTAGTTGAGGCGGATGCCTCGCATTTCGTCGGCGGTGAGGAAGCCGGAGTTGGCGGGAAAGGGCGTGTTCGGGTTCTGAGGAATGAGTTTGGGCGAGTCGTCTTTCCAGGCTTGCGGTTGAACGCGGCGACGGAGCGAGAGCGCGCCGGTGGGGCAGGCGGTCATGCATTCTCCGCACTGCACGCAACCGGAGAGGAGCAGATTGGCGTCGGCCTCGCCATCGCGGCGTTCGCGGGAACCCATGAGGGCGTCGAGCCCGAAGCTGATGCGGGTGGCGTAACCCTTGCCCGTGTGGCCGATGATCTCGAAGGGTTTGACCTGCGAACACGACCGCACGCACCGATCGCAGACGATGCATTTATCGTGATCGACCACGACCGTGCGCGAGGAGTACGGGAAGCGTTCGTCGACGAGCGAATTCCAGGCTTCCCACGCGGCGAGCGGATCGGCTCCGAGATCGCGATTCTCCGGTGGCACCGGCGTGGGGGCGAGCGTATCCAGGGGGATGCGGCGAAGTTGCTTGGTGTGCGGGCGGTGCGGATCGGTGTCGCACGGATCCACATCGGCCATGCGATTGCGACTGAACGCTTCCGCGGGGCGCTTGAGGCGTTCGCGAATCGTGACCACGCCGAGCCGGCCGGCCACGGCTTCCAGTTCGTTCTCGTAGCGCTTCCCTTCCACGTGCGGTTGGCCGTCCGCATCCCAGGCGATCGGCGTGGGAGCATGATCCGCCATCAGCATCTCGGCCAACAGCCCCACCGAGCGGTTCACGTCCGAACTGGCTTTCTTGGCCGCCTTCTCGTGGAGTTCGAACTCCTCGGGAGAAAGGCGGGCCTTGGCCTGAGGATCGAGGCCGGCGAGACCGGCCCGCGTGTTGATCGCCAGGGCGTCGCGCGTTTCGTGCCAGCACGCCGGCGTGAGCTTGCGGTTCCCCTTCAGTTCGACCTTGCCTCCCTTCTCGCTGCGGGTGGAGACGTAGACCGAACACATGCGGCAGACGCCGACCGGGTGCAGGTGCGGCATGTGGCACAGCACCGGGATGCGTTCCTTGAGCTCGTCCCACGACCAGACGGAGGGAACGAAGCGGCCATCGGCCTCGCGATAACCGGTGACGAGTCGAACGGCGGCGTCGTAGATCGTGGTGTTTCGCGGGATCGGTTCGCCGGCCGCGTCGCGCAGTTCGTTGCCCTGCGCGTCGGTCTTGGGAACGGATTTGGGAATGACGACGGGGTAACCGTCGATGGTGAGCGAGACGGTTTCCTGAAAGCGATCGCGGGTCGCGCGTTCGCGGCGAATCAGGAGGTCGTCGTCGTCGCGGGCGGAAGACGATTCTTCCTCGCGGCCCACCGCTTCGGGAACATCATCGACGAGCGCATCGGGCATGGTGGGAATCTCGGAGTGCTTCGAGCATCAAGGCAAACGCCTTCGCCAGTAACCGGGTCGGCGACGAACGTGTGCGACTGCGAGGATCAACATGTGATCTCGTGCAAGTTCAACGAACACGAGCAAGAACGGGAATCGTTTGGTACGTACCATTCGAGTATTGAGTAGATAGCGAGCCTGTGCCAAGGGGCGCGTTTCAATCTTGGTACTCGCATTGTTGAAAGCCGCTGTGAATCGGGTTGCGAGTTCCGGATCCACTCTTGCATATCGCCGCCTCACCGAGCGAAGCTCGACGAGAGCACGAGGATGAAGTTCAACCTTTACCATCGTTGTCTTCCAAGGCGTCTTGCAGGAGTTGCCTTCGCGCCTCCTCCAGGGACACAGCCTGAACTCGCCCGGATTGAATCTCTTCGACCCTACTTCGGATCTCCGCTTCCCAGGCCGCGTCGTCGTCCGGATCGTCGATGCCATCGAGGCTATCGAGCAACCTCGCGGCCACTTCGCCCCGATCGGCCGGGGAGAGTTGAAGCAGTTCGCTCAGAAATCGGTCG
>JAYTUG010000232.1:0-2013 GCA_043744695.1 Gemmataceae bacterium | reverse complement strand
TCGCAGTTCGCAAACCACCCTCTCCCCGGCGGAGAGAGGGTCTTAGGCGTCTGGCACGTTTTGATTTCCCCATCTAGCCTGCCGTTTACGGCGGGGTTCGCTGTAACCCGCCGTAAACGGCGGGCGAGATGGGTGGAGAATTGCCTGCCGTTCGCCTCAGGATCTGGTCCCCAACTACTTCCCGATTTTACTCGTCGCACTCGCTGTAGGCGCGGTCGAAGCGGTCGGCGATGCGGCGGAACAAATCGAGGAGAGCGGGGTCGAAGTGGCCGGGGGAACGTTCGAGCATCTCCACCAGGGCTTCCTCGTGGGTGAAGCCGTCTTTGTAAACGCGGGGCGAGCGGAGGGCGTCGTACACGTCGCCGATGGCGAGTAGGCGGGCGGGGAGCGGAATCGACTGGCCCGCGAGCCGATTGGGGTAGCCCGTGCCGTTCCACTTCTCGTGGTGGTGCTGGGCGATGTCGATCGCCATTTGGAGGAAGCCCGTGGAGAACGGATGGCGGCGAGCGACCTCGCGAAGCGTGTCCGCGCCGAGCGTGGTGTGAGTTTGCATCACGAGGCGTTCTTCGGGCGTGAGTGGCCCGGGCTTGTTCAATACGCCATCCGGAATCGCGGCTTTGCCGATGTCGTGAAGCGGGGCCACGTCTTGAAGCGTTCGAATGAAGTTCGCATCGATGAGCGGCGCGAACCCGGGCTGCTCGGCGGCCTCGCGAGCCAAGATTCGGCAATACCGCTGGAGTCGCATCAGATGCGGGCCGGTCTCTTTCGAACGGTGTTCCACCAACTTCGCCAGCGCCAGCACCAACCCGTTCCGCGCGTGAATGATCTCCACGTCCCGATCCTGCAGCGACTTCTCCATCTCGGCATTCACGGTGAGTAACTTTCGCGTCAGCAGGTCCGAGCGGTCCTGCGCGTCCTTCAGGCGGAGGGCGGATTTGACGCGAGCCCGGAGTTGAATCGTGCTGAACGGCTTGATGAGGAAGTCGTCGGCCCCGGCGAGCAAGATGCGCGAAAGTTCGTCCCCGCCCGCCGCTCCGGAGAACATGACGATCTTGAGGTTCGGCACCGGCGGTGTCGTTCGCAACCGCAGCAGCACTTCCTCCCCGCTGAATCCGGGCAGATCCACATCGAGGAGCACGAGATCGTAAGGCGTCTTCGCGACGGCCGCGACGGCCTCCGGTCCGGTACTCGCCTCATCGCACGTCAACCCTTCCGGCCTCAGCGAGAGCCGGCACAGCCGGCGAATGTCCGATTGATCGTCCACGATCAGGACGCGATGGGTCGAGATGGGTGCGGTTCTCGCGGTCGGTCGCGATGCGTCCGAAATCGAGTCTCGGGATGCTTCGAGCCGCCGGAATGCGGGTCGGGCGAAAACGGCGGAATTAGCCAAGGTGCGAGCTCCGGATCGTCGAGCGAAACCGGCGAACGGGGAGCCGTTCGCCGGTGCGAGTGTAAGCTAGCACACGCCGGACAAAAGTGGCGAACGGGAAGAATGAGGCTTCGCTAGGGTGGAGGCCGGCCGAATTTCGCCAAGCTGCGCAGTTTTACTTGGCTACCCAACTGATCGGAGTGCGTTATGCTGTGAGCGGCCGAAATTGACACACGAGCCGGAAGCGTTAGCGACGGTTGTTGCCACGAGCCATTCTATCTATCCGTCGCTTACGCTTCCGGCTCGTAAGTGTGTCAATTTCGACCGCTCACAGCATAAGCCGTGGTGTTAACGTGAAGGGGTCGCCCTTCACATCCTTCGGGGGCTTGCCATGTCCGATTCCATTCTCGCCATCGACCTCGGCCGGTTCAAGTCCGTGGCCTGCGTTTATTCGCGCAGCAGCCGCCAACACACCTTCCGCACCATCGACTCCAAACCCGAGCGCTCGCCCAACTGCTCGCGGAGCACGCCGGCAGCCTCGTCGTGATCGAGGCGTGCGCCAACGCCGGGTGGGTCCACGATCGGGCCGTCGCCGCCGGGCACGTCGTGAAGGTCGCCAACACCGCCGCCGAAGCGTGGAAGTT
>JAYTUG010000231.1:0-7758 GCA_043744695.1 Gemmataceae bacterium | reverse complement strand
CGCGTCATTTCCTTGGTGAGCAGCGTCACTTCGCCCTTGGCGTTGAGCCGGTAAACGCCCTGGAAATCGAGTTCCTTCCCGGGATCCTTCATTTGTCCAGGCAAGCCGTATGGCGGGTCGGTGAAGTAGATGTCGCCGTTCTTCGCCAGCACCAGATCGTTGGGGCTGTTGAACTTCTTGCCCATGTACCTGTCGGCGAGCGCGGTGAATTTGCCGTCCTTGCCGAGGCGGGCAATGCGGCGATCGCCGTGCTGGCAGAGGATCAGATTGCCGTCTTTATCGAAGGCGAGCCCGTTGGAGCCGGGTTCCCCGCCGGTGAACTTCTCGGTACCGGTGTAGCCGGACGGTTTGAGGAAATCGGCGGCCCCCCCCTTCGCGGACCACTTCACGATGCGGTTGTTGGGGATGTCCGAGAACAGGAGGAAGCCGCCGTCGTTCTTGCTCCAGACCGGCCCTTCGGTCCATTTATATCCGGCCGCGAGCACCTCGATCTGGGCATCCTTCGGGATCAGTTCGTCCAGCTTTGGGCTCTTGCGATCGATGGAGCCGATGGTCGCTTTCTTGTCGTCCGCGCCAGCGGAGAGCAAGACCGCAGCGAAGGCGGTGGAGCAGGCGAGGGCGCGAAGCATGGGAAGAGGACTCCAGAAATGCGATGATCCGATGACAGCATCGTATTGTCGGGCGGAGTCCGAACAAGCGGAGGTTCTCAAATGCGACTGTAACTGGAGATTTTGGCACGCGCGAAACCGGCGACCAACACCTCCCCCCGCAAAGCCGAGGGCGAGGTGAAAGGTCGCGGGCTTGCTTGTGTGGAATCACGCGTCGAGTAGCTTCTTGAAGTCGGTCTGGTAGCAGGTGGTGTTGCCGTTGCCGAAGTAGAGGTCGCGTCCACCGGGGCCAAACGCCAGGGATTGCACGGCGGAATCGAACTCGCGGACCACCAGCAATCGACCGCTGAGTACATCCCAGATTCGCACGGTGCCGTCGTCGCCGCCGCTCACGAGGTAGCTGCCGGTCGGGTCGAAAGCAATCGCGTTGATCTTCTCCTGATGCCCGCAAAGTTCGAATATCACATCCTGCGTTTCCACGTCCCAAAGGTAAACCGTGTCGTTGATCCCAGCCCCAGCCAGATACTTCCCGGCCGGGTCGAACGAGACCGCGTAGACGCCGGTATCGAGCGCGAATTTCTTTTCCTTCGTCGGCAGGTTCCAGACCACGACGGCACCGTTGCGTTCGCCGGTGGAGAGGTAGTCGATGCCTCCGCAGGCCACCCACTGGCCATTGGGGTGGAACGCCACGTCTTCGAGCGTGCAGCCATCCGCCGCTTCGATCAGGATCAGTTCCGCTTCGCCGCCGGTGCAGTTCCAAACCCAGGCGAGGCCATCGGCTGGGCTCGTGTGAACGAGTTGCTTCGAATCGCCCGAGAACGCGATCGCACTGATCGGCGGCTTCGTCGCTTCGAAGGAGGCGGTCAGCACGCCTTCTTTGACGTTCCAGAGTTGCGTGAAGTGGTCGGTGCCGCCGATGGCGAGCCACTGACCATCGGGGCTTGCGGCCACGGAGAACGCGGGGCAGATTCCCGACGGGGCCGTTTCCTCGCCGGTCTCGAGATCCCACACGCGAACGGTTGGCCCCGCGGTACTCGCCAGTTGCGGCTTTGCACCGGGAATGATGGCAATGGCATGCTTCCCCTTGGGGTTCGGCCCAGCGACGAGTTTCCCCTCGCGCACGTCCCACACGTGAACTACGCGATCGGCACCAGCACTCGCCAGTTTCGAGCCATCCGCATTGAACGCGAGGCAGCGAATCTCATCGTTGTGCCCGTGGAGCACGTGCCCCACCTTCGCCGTCACGGCGTCGGACCACAAGTAGATGTCGAAATCGGAGTCGGCACAGGCCAGGAGCTTGCCGTCCGGGCTGTAGGCAATCGCGTGAACCTGATCGGCGTGGCTATTCAGTAACACGACGGGATCGGGTTGCGGCGGTCGCCAGACTCGGGCCGAAGTATCCCAACCGGCCGAGATCAGGAGGGCACCATCCGGGCTCCACGAGAGGGCCGGGATGCGATCGGTGTGGCTCGACAGTTGAGCCGTTTGTTTGTAGGTGAAGGCATCCCAAACTCGCACGGAGCGATCTTCGCCGGCCGTAGCGACGAACTCGCCGCCCGGTGCAAAGGCGATGGCCGAGATGCTCTTCGGATGCGCTTCAATTTCGCCCAGAAGCCGTTGTGTGGCCGAATCCCAGAGGCGAATCGTGCCATCGTCGTGGCCGCTGGCCAGGGTCCGACCATCGTGGCTGAAGGCGATGGCCGTCACCCACGAGGCCTGTTGCAAGCGTCCGAGTAGTTGGCCCGAGGCGGAATCCCAGATGAGCAGGTCGTCGTTGCCGCTGGCGAGCAACTTCGCATTCGGGCCGAAGCACCACAGCGTTTCGAGATCGCTCAAGAAATGGCGAGCGAGCAGTTTGCCTTCCGCGGACCAGTGCCGCAGCAACCCGGCCTCGTCGATGGAGCGGAGCGAACCATCCGGGGCGAAGGCAATGGCCGCGACATCGCCGTCCGTATGGAAGCGGGGTTCGCCGAACACGCGCGAGACCAGGGGCGGTTGAATGGTCTCGGCGGACGCCGTGGGTACGGGTGTGGCCATGCGAGAGGTACCTGCAATTTCTGGAAAGGCGGCAAAGTCGTCACGAATCCCACGACGAGTTTAGATCACAATTTCGGGCAAGGCGAGAAATTCGGGCGTCCGGACCGGAAAATCCGCTCCAACGCGAAAATATGGTGTGACGTGAATTATGCTTACAAGCGAATTTAGTGATGCCGAAATTCCATGCGTGTGAAGCCCGTGCTGGCGTTGCCTAACATCTGTTCGGGATTCAGATTAAAGACGATTCGGCCATCGGTGTGCCAGTGCCCACGAACGAATGCGAAGATCGCCGTAGCGGTTCGAGGCTCCCGCGCAGCTGGGACATCTTCCATTTCCGACCCCACAATCGGTTCGAACTGAATCACCACGGGCACGAGCGCCACGATGCCTCGCCTGGCGTTGCGGGCCAGCACGGCGTCGCCGATGATTTCGATGCCGATCCAACTCAGGCCGCGTGGCTTTCCCGTTGCGGATGCCGCGACCAACAACAAATCCTCGAAGCGTTCGTGCTGAAGGCGGAAGAGTTCGCGGGCTCGCTCGACCTGGACGGTGCGGGCGAAGTGCCGGAACCAGAGTGCCGTCGCGAGCGATAAGGAGATGGTCGCGATCCCAGCGATCCACCAGGGGTTCAAGTCGTACATGTTTAAGTTGCCGCTCCGGCGAATCAATCCGTGGGCGGCTTCACGATCGGCATCACTTGCGTACCGCTCCCGCTCTCCAACGCGAACGCCGACTTCATCGGCAACCGCAGCGTGAACTTGCTCCCTTTATCGGGAACGCTCAGTACCACGATGTCGCCGCCGTGTTCGCGGAGAATTTTGCGGCTCACGGGCAAGCCGAGCCCGGTGCCGCGGCTGCCCTTCGTACTCACGAACGGCTTGAAGATGTCGTCGAGCTTCTCCTCGGGGATTCCGGGGCCGTTGTCGAGCACGATGACTTTCACCCAGTTGCCGTCCGGTTCGAGCAGCGTCTGTACAGCAATCTTCGCGCCGTCGCGATCCTCCAAGGCGTCGAGGCCGTTCGACGCGATGTTCAACACGGCGCGATGAATGCCATCCGGATCGCAGGGCACGGCTCCGACTCCCGCACCCGCCCGAAACTCGAGTTCCACTTTGCGATCGTTCGCCCGGCCTCGAATTGTCTCCAGCACATCTTCGCAGAGTTTGTTCAGGTCCGTCGGTTCGATTGCCGGCTCGCGTTCCTTCGAGAAGCTGAGCATGTCGAGGATCAAATGATCGATGCGGCCCTGATTCTTCTCGACGAGTTTCCAGCCTTTCCCGAGCAAGTTATCGTCGTGTTCGGCGATGGCGGTGCGAACCATGTCCGACCCGAATCGCACGCCCTGCATGATGTTCTTGATGTGGTGGGAGAGTGCCGCGATGGTGTTGCCGATGGCGGCGAGCCGTTCGGCGTGAACCAGCGCTTGATGGTACCGCGATTCTTCCACGGCAATCGCGGCCTGGTGAGCGATGGCGCTCGCAAGTTGCAGGTGATCCTCGGTGAACTTCCCGCTCTCGGTTCCCCCGGCCACGAATTGCTTGAGGGTGGATTGCGTATCGAGGAAGAGTACGCCGAGTACCTCGCGGCGACCCTTCATGGGAACGCAGAGTACCTCGCGGATGTGGTGCTTGTGGATGCTCGCGCCGCTGCTGAAGCGTTCGTCCGTCTGGGCATTGGCCACGAGCACGCCCAGATTCTCGCGCAAAACGTAATCGACGATCGTACGGCTGACGCCGAGTTCTTCCTGACGATTGAGCCCGCTGCGGTATTGGACGGCCTTGGGAGCGAGGTGGCCATCTTCATCGCGAATCATGAAGCAGCCGTGGTCCGCGTCCACCGATTTCAGCACGAGTTCCATGACCTTCGCGAGCAGTTCGTCCGTGTCGAGAATGTGGCTGACGGCCTCGGCGGTTTCGTAAAGTGCCGCGAGCCCGGCGAGTCGCGCCTTCAGCCAGTCCGAACCGACGGTTTGCGGTTGCGAAAGGATCTGGCTTCCCGCATCGACCCCGACGCGGCTCACGATTGCCGAAATCACATCTTGATCGGTACCGCGGCCGAACAACTTCACGCGTTCGGTGAGTTCGTTGGCGGGGGTATCGGCGCGGGCCGCCGTGTAAAGCAGAATCGATTGGCCGAGGCTGATTTGATCGCCGCTGCGGAGCGGAGCGGATGAAACGGATTGCCCGTTGAGCAGGGTTCCGTTGCCGCTGCCGAAATCGAAGACGGAGTAGCCGCCGGCCGCGAGCGACCGCAGTTCCAGATGCCGGCGCGAAACTTGGGTGTCGTGGAGGGCGATCGAGTTCGACGAATGCCGGCCCACGGACACAGCCGTTCCGGACACGTCGAACTGCTTTCCTTCATCGACACCGCGCAACACGATCAGTCGAGGCACGGCAGCGCCTGAATGAGTACGGGGCGACGCCAACTACCGTACCCGGCGCGAGCATGAAGGGCAATGGTTTAGCCGCGACGCGCAGTCCTCGGAGCGGAGCGCGACAGTGCCGGAGTTGTCGCGCTCCGCTCCGCAGACTGCGCGTCGCGGCTAAACCGTTGACGCGCGAACGGCCATTTCATATGGCGAATCGAGCCTCGCGGTGATAAGTTCACATCACACCGCGAGGATCCACCATGCCCGTACTCTACCTCACCGAAGATGAAGTTGGCCAGCTCGTGACGATGGACCTCGCGCTCGAGGCCGTCGGGGCGGCGTTCCGCAAACTCGGATGCGACGAAGCCGAGAACGTGCCGCGCCGCCGCTGCCAAACCGATCTAGTCGTGCTGCACGTCCTCCCCGCCGCGATCAAGACGCTCGGAGCCATCGGTTACAAGGCTTATACCACCAGCAAGCAGGGTGCCCGCTTTCACGTGACGCTCTTCGACCCCAAATCGGGGGGCATGATGGCGATCGTCGAAGCCGATTTGCTCGGGCAATTTCGCACGGGTGCCGCGTCCGGAATCGCCACGAAGAAATTGGCTCGCGCCGATGCCCGTACCGTGGGCTGCCTCGGCACCGGCAAGCAAGCGCGAACGCAGGTGCTCGCCGTGTGCAAGGTGCGAACGATCGAGCGGGTGAAGGTCCACGGTCGCGATGTCGAGCGGCGAAGCGCCTTCGCGAAACAACTCGCCGCCGAAACGGGAGTGGAAGTTATCGCGGTCGAAACGGCCGAGGAGGCCGTGCGCGGACAGGACATCGCGATTACCGCGACGTCGGCGCGCGAACCGATTCTTAAAGGCGAGTGGCTCGCCGAGGGCTGCCATGTGAATCTGGTGGGCTCGAACTTCCTGACGAAGACTGAAACCGATGTGGAACTCTTTCGCCGGGCCTCGCTCGTGGCGGTGGACAGCAAGGAACAGGCGCGGCTCGAAGCGGGCGACTTCGTGGCCGCGTTGAATGAAGGCGTGTTGAAGTGGTCGGACGTGCTGGAGTTCGCGCCCTTGCTCGTCGGGCGCTATCCGGGCCGCGAGTCGCCCGAAGCCATCACGGTGTTCAAATCGCTGGGCCTCGGGGTACAGGACGTGGCGCTCGCGATCAAGCTCGTGGACTTGGCGAGGAAGCAAGGGATCGGCCGCGAGATTTTGTAAGGCCATGTCCGAGCCGGAAGCGTAAGCGACGGACTCCGTCGCTTACGCTTCCGGCTCGGACATGGCGACTCACTTCTTCGCGCGAATGTCGTAGCAGTACAGCATATCGCCTTCGCGAAGGTAGAGCCGGCCATCCGAGACGACTGGATGCGCCCAGGAAGGTCCACTCCGCTTCGGTGCCTGGAACGAACCGACTTCCTCGTAGTCGTCCGCGACGGCCTTCACGAGGGCCATCGTGCCGTTGGCGTAGTGGAAGTAGAGTCGGCCATCGGCATAGGTCACGGCCGCGGAACCGCCGCCGGTTCCCTGATTCTTGCGAACCCACTTCACCTTGCCCGTCTTGAGATCGGCGCAGTAAGGCCGCCCCGAGTCGTCGGTGTCGCCGTAGACGAAATCGCCGACCTTGATGACGCCGCCGTGCTTGTTGGTCAGTTCGCTTTTGTAGTACACTTCTTCGGCGGAGATGGCCTGGCCGTCGGCCTTGAGCTTCATGAGGGACGCACCGCGCTCGTAGCCGATGCTGGAGAAGATCATGTCGCCGATGACGATTGGCGTGGGCACGTTCGCGGTGTTGCCGCCGAGCTTCTCATGAGTCCAGAGCACCTTGCCTTCGGTGCTGATGCCGACCAGCCCACCGTTGAAGAGTTGCACGTAATGCTTGATCCCGCCGACCTCGGCGATCACGACCGAGGAGTAACCCGCTTCGTTGTGGCGGGTCGGAATCGGGCACTTCCAGATGGTCTGGCCCGTCTTCTTGTTCAGCGCCACAACGGTCGCGTCCTTGCCGCCGGGCGTGACGATGAGTTTGTCGCCATCGACGAGCGGCGACTCGCAATAGTTCCAGCCGCCCTTCTTACCTTCGAAGTCTTTTTCGAGTTGGCGGTGCCAGACGCGCTTGCCGTTGCCATTGATGCAGACGAGGTCTCCGAATTGCCCGAGCGCGTAGATGCGGTCGCCATCGACGGTGGGCGTGCAGCCGAGGCTTCCGCCGGCGGGGCCGACTTCGCTCGTCCAAACTTGCTGGCCGTCCTTGCGATTGAGGGCGACGAGGAACGAAAGCTGCGCGCGTTTCTTTTCCTTGTCCGGCGCGTTGCCGAGGGTGTAGATGCGATCCTTGGCCACGCTCACCGTGGAGTAGCCGCCGCCCAACCCCTTCACGCTCCACTCGAGCGGGGGCCCCTCGGCGAGCCAACTCTGCAGGAGGCCCTTCTCGTTCGAAACGCCATCGCGATTCGGGCCGCGGAACTGCGGCCAATCCTCCGCCACGAGCGGCGAAGCGATCAGCGCGACGAACGATAGGCTCGCGAATATCCTAAAATGAGGCATGAACTCGCTCCTGGGGAGAATTGGCGGGTGTGGGGTGGGCTCACGAGAATCAATTTTACTGGAAAACGAAAACGCTGTCACGAGCATTAGCCACCCCAACCGCTACGGGGTGTGCCTCTCGAAGTAGGCAAATAGACGAGTCGGCGACCCACACCTCTCCCCCAGCTTTGTGGGGGAGAGGTCGCGATGCCGATGCGAATGCATC
>JAYTUG010000230.1:0-7622 GCA_043744695.1 Gemmataceae bacterium | reverse complement strand
TAGATCGGCTCGGTGAGACCCAGCAGAAGCGACAGCGTGAAGAGCAGCGCCAGGCGAGTGCCGAGCGCGGCGGCGAGCCCGATTTTCCGCGCCTTCGCCCGCTGCTCCTCCGGCAACTTGCTCGCCACGATGGCCAAGAAAATTACGTTGTCGATGCCGAGCACGATCTCCATCGCAGTGAGTGTGAGCAGGGCGATGATGACCGCGAGAAGCGAGACGTCCTTCTTGTGTTCGAAGTGCATCTCGCGGAGGTCGGCCTTGTTCAGTATCGCGATCGTGCCCGCCTCGGTTTTCACGGGGAAGGTTTCTTGCGTGATGTGGCCGCGAATGATCTCCTTGTTCACGAGTTGAATCGTATCCTCGGCGCGGCCTTCTTTCGGGTCGCGCTGGAAGGTAATGCGTTGGACGTACTTGGAGTCGATCACGCGCGTGCCAATTTCCGCGCGAAGCGAGATTGCGGGAATCTGCAACGTGCCCTCGATGCCGCCCGGTTCGACCCTGACCTTCTGAAGTTCCTGGGCCGGCACCTCGACGAGGACCTTGCCGTCTTTTTGGTCCGCACCCTCGGCGTGGACTTCCCGGAGCCCTAGAAGTCCGAGGAAAACGGCGAACAGAGCCAGGCACCAAACGCGACGCGGCATGAGAAACTCCGAACGTTCGATGAACCCAGTGTATGTTCGCCACTACCGAGCGATTATCCCCGGGTTCTACCCCGGGTGCGCGGCCGTCTCGGCCGCATGAGCCTTGGTGCGCGGCCGCCTCAGGAGCTGGGGCGGGCGGGACGCCCGCGCACCCAGGGTTTTTGGTAGTCCGCACTCTCCGAGTGCGGGTTTGAGGTCCTTCGCTACGAGCGACCGCACTCGGAGAGTACGGACTACTCAGGGTTGCCAACCCGGACGTTCCTCCAGACAATCCCCGCATGAGCCGAGAGCAGGATTTATGCCGAGTGCTGGAGTGCGGGATCGTCGCGGTCGTCCGCTTCGACGATCCGGAACCGCTGGTTGAAGTGGTTCGCGCGCTCGCCGATGGCGGCGTAACCGTCGCGGAAGTGACGCTCACGGTGCCGAACGCGCTCGACGTGATCCGAGAAGCCAAGAAGCAACTGGGCAATCGGGTGCTGCTCGGAGCCGGCACCGTGCTCGATCCCGAGACGGCGCGGGCCGCGCTCCTGGCCGGGGCCGAATTCCTGGTCTCTCCTTGCGTGAATCTCGACGTGATTCGCCTGTGCCGGCGCTACGACAAGTTGGTGATGCCGGGTGCCCTCACGCCGACCGAGATCGTCGCCGCGTGGGAAGCCGGCGCGGACATCGTGAAGGTGTTCCCGGCCGACATTGTGGGCCCGGCGTTCTTCAAAGCGATGCGAGGGCCGCTGCCCCAAATCAAACTGATGCCGACGGGTGGAGTCGATCTGAACACGGCCCGCGAGTTCCTGAAGGCCGGTGCTGTTTGCCTGGGAGTGGGCGGGCAACTGGTCGAGCCGCAGGCGGTGAAGAACCGCGACTTCAAACGCATCACCGACCTGGCGAAACAGTACATCGAAACTGTAAACGAACATCGCAAAGCCCACCCATAGCAATGGGTGGGCTTGGGAGTCCCTCATGCCCTTCGACGTTGTCACCTTTGGCGAGGCCATGATCCGCTTGGCTCCGCCGCAGTTCCGTCGTCTGGAACAGGCACAAACACTGGAGGTGCAGGTCGGCGGCGCCGAGCTAAACACGGCCGTCGCCGTCGCTCGTTTGGGGCACAGTGCGGCCTGGGTTTCGCGCCTGACGCGCAATCCTCTCGGCCGCTTCATCGCCAACAAGGCGCGCGAGGCCGGCGTTAACACCGACCACATCGTCTGGACCGACGACGACCGCGTCGGGCTCTACTTCCTCGAATTCGGCGCGGCACCGCGGGCGAGTAGCGTCCTCTACGACCGCAAGAACTCGGCGATCGCCGGCGTGTGCCCAGGGATGGTGCCGTGGGCGAGCGTGTTCGCCGGTGCGAAGTGGTTCCACGTTACCGGAATTACTCCGGCGCTGAGCGCCATCGCGGCCGAGGCGACGCGCGAGGCGCTCCAGGCAGCACGGGCCGCCGGGCTGCAGACCAGCATCGACCTCAACCATCGCGTCAAGCTGTGGAGCAACGCCGAGGCCGGCCGCTGGATGACCGAATTCATGCAGTGGTGCGACGTGCTGGTGACCACCGAGGAGGACATCGAGCGCGTCTTCGGCATCACGGGCAAGGACTACGAGGACGTCGCCGCCCAGGTCGCCCGCCGATTCCCGCTATCCGCCGTGGCCATCACCCTGCGCGAAAACCCGCTGGTGTGGAAGAACTCCTGGACGGCCATTGCCTATCGCGAGGGCAAAGTCTACCGGACGCGCAGCTATGAGGTGGAGATCGTAGATCGTTTGGGGGCCGGCGACTCGTTCGCTGCTGGGCTGATCCACGGCCTGCTCGATGGCGATCTGCAAAAGGGCGTCGATTACGGAACGGCACTGAGCGCGGTGAAGCACACGATCCCCGGCGACTTCGCTTGGGTGACGCCCGAGGAGGTGGAAGCGGTCGTCAAGGGCGGCGGCCTCCGCATCAGCCGGTAGCCCATATCATGGAACCATTTTGGCTATCCCGTGAAGAAGTTCGCGAACTCGATCGCCGAGCGATCGACGGGTTCGGCGTACCCGGTATCGTACTCATGGAGAATGCCGGTCGCGGCAGCGCCGAACTGCTGATGAGGCTGAACCCCGAGAAGAAACCGGTCCTGATTCTGTGCGGCCCCGGCAACAACGGCGGAGACGGCTTCGTCATCGCTCGCCACCTCGATAACCACGGTTGGCCCGTCTCGGTGGAAGTCTTCGCGCGGCACAATCGCAACGCGACCGATGCGGACGTGAACTTCGACATCCTCTACACGGCAGGCATTGCGTTCAACCAGTACCGGCCCGGCTACTTCGATTCCGCGCATCAGGAACTACTCCAGAAGCGCGGCTTCGACAAAGCCGACTGGGTCGTCGATGCCCTCTTCGGCACCGGCCTCGATCGGGCAATGGGTTCGCCCTTCGACTGGCTCGCGGAATTGATCAACGCTTCTGGGAAAAACGTGCTCGCCATCGACATTCCTTCCGGACTCGATTGCGATACCGGCGAGCCGCTCGGGCCCGTGATTCGCGCCGCACACACCGCTACGTTCGTCGCCCACAAGAAGGGCTTTCAGAATCCCGAAGCGTTGAGGTGGACTGGTGAGGTTCACGTCGTGGACATCGGCGCACCGCGCGTGTTGATCGACGAGTACCGCCGTCGGCGTTCCGAATTTTAGTGGGAACGAGAATTGATGGAACGTACTCGTCACACCTGGCGATGGGATCTGCTTACCGGGATCGTCGTCTACCTCGCCTCGGCCATTCCCGTTGCGATTGGAGTGGTCCGCGACGCACGGCCGAATCTGCTCGAATCGTTCTTCCACTTCGATGGCGGGCATTACATCCATCTGGTCGAACTCGGTTACTGGTACGATCCGGACCGCGCTTCCGGAGTGGCCTTCTTCCCAGGCTATCCGCTCGCCGCGGAAGCAATCATCGCGCTCACCGGCGTTTCGGTTCGCTACGGGTTGCTGATTGCTTCAAACCTGTTCCTGATCGCTGCGTTCGCGTTCTTCTCCGCGTACCTTCGGAAAGAGTCGCCTCTCACGCGGTGGTGCAGCCTCGCCGTTCTCGCGCTGTGGCCGGTCGGCATCAGCTTTCGCGTGGCCTACTCCGAAAGCATGTTGCTCGCGGTACTGGCCCTCATCATGCTCGGGCTTGCGCGGCGCTGGCCGATCGTCGTGCTGGCAGTGATCGCAGGTGCGGCCACGGGTGTCCGTGCCGTTGGCGTCGCCGCCAGTGCAGCCGTCCTGCTTCACCTGCTCATGGACGCCTCTAGCGGCACCCTGAAAAAACGCTTCCTTTCCGCCGCCGCCCTGGCACCGCTCACAGTCTGGGGGCTGCTCGCCTACATGCTCTTTCAGTTCGTCCAATTCGACACTTCGCTCGCTTTCGTGCAAACGCAGAAGCACTGGTCCGTCTACGTTCCCGAACACCGCGAACCCATTGACAAAGCGATGCGGCTCGCCATTGCGGAGCCGATCTGGGGCAGTTACATCCCCGGTTCCAAACGGCACTGGACGATTGCGAACGAGGACGAAAACCCTTTCCTCGGCTCGTCGTTCTGGAATCCCATTCTCTTCGTCCTCGCCGGTGGGCTCGTGGTCTTCGGATGGTATCGCCGCTGGCTGACGCGCGAAGAATTCCTCCTCGGCTTCGGCCTGGTCGCGATTCCGTATCTGAGCCGGGCAGACGAACAGTCGATGATCTCGCACGCTCGCTTTGCCGCGGTCGTGCTGCCCGCGTATCTCGTCATGGGCCGACTGCTGAGCCAATCGTCGTTCGCCCTGCGCGCGTTCGTCTTCGCGCTGCTGGCCATCGGCCTCACGCTCTGGAGCGGGTTCTTCGCCTCCGGCCGCCCCTTGCTATAAAAATCAGAGTTCACCACGTAACAGGCGGAAAACACGGAAGGAAGACAAGTCCGCATATGGCTGGCACTTGGGAGGGCGAGGCCAGTGGTTTAAACGTCATCCAATTGCATGCAATTGTGGCTCTAAGCTTAGCTTACAGTAAGTTTTGTCGCCGCGGATGCGGCGTCCGATGGTAGCCAGGGGTGGAGCGAAGCGGAACCCCTGGAACATTTCGCGAGACCCTTGAGCCCCGGAGGGGCGGCGGACTTGCGATCGTCCCTCCGGGGCTCGATCGAAAATCCCGCTATTGCCGCGTTTCCAGGGGTTTCGTTCGCAAAGCCTCACTTCACCCCTGGCTACCATCGGACGCCGCATCCGCGGCGAAAAGCCGCGTTTTACCTGTGGGGCAGAACTCTCGAAGACGTTTAAACGACTGGCCTCACCCTCCCAAGTGCCAAAATCTCCAGGTATATCTGCCGCACCCATACCTGTGCGATCGTGAGTGGTCCTTCTCTTTTCTCAATTCTGATTCCGTATGTTCCGTGTATTCCGTGGTGAACACCGTCCTTCTTGTAGAAACCGAAGCCTCTATGGAAGCGATGCAATTTCTCGAGAAGGCAGCGAAGGCGAAGCGGCAGCCGATCTACGCGCTCGTCGGCGACGAAGACTTCCTCAAGCGCCGCGTTCGAGACGCCATCATCTCCGCGATCCTCGGCGACGCCGACCCCGCCTTCGCGGTCACCGCCTACGCCGGGGAGAAACTCGACTTCTCCACCATCCGCAACGACCTCGATACAGCTTCGTTCTTCGCCCCGTGCCGGATCGTGATCGTGGAGAACGCGGACACCAAGCCGCACCCAATGGTCGAATCGTTCGTCTCGGCCCAACGCACGGCCCTGGAGAAATACGCGGCCCAACCCTCTTCCGTCGGCGTCCTCATTCTCGATGTGAAGTCCTTCCCGGAAACCACGAAGCTCGCCAAGGCACTGCCGGACTCCGCGAAGATTTCGTGCAAAGCACCGTACGCGAACAAGCTGCCTGCGTGGTGCGTGGGTTGGGCCAAGGCGAACCACCAGGCGAAGCTCACGCACGATGCCGCGGAACTGCTGGTCGATCTCGTCGGCACGGCGATGGGTCTGCTCGACCAGGAAATTGAGAAGCTGAGCGTCGCGGTCGGTGCGAAGCCGATCGAACCGGCAGACGTGGACCGCCTCGTGGGCCGAAGCAGTTCCGCGAACGTCTTCAAGATTCTCGATGCGATTGGGGAAGGACGGTCGAAGGCGGCGCTGGGGATTCTTCAACTGCTTTTGAACGAGGGCGAAGATCCCATGGCGATCCTCGCGCCGCTGGCCTCGTCGCTTCGCAAGCTCGCGGCCGTAGGCCGAGGCGTCGCCAATCGCGAATCGCTGGGGCAGGCGATGGACAACGCGGGTGTCATGAAATGGGAAGGGGCCCGCGTAAACGCGGAGAAGCAGGTGAAGTGGCTCGGCCTCCGGAGGCTGTCGCAACTCACGACCTGGCTCGCCGAGATCGATTTGGGGTTCAAGGGTGGCAGTGCGTTGCCGCGCGAGGTTCAACTGGAGCGGTTGATCGTGAAGTTGGCGCGCCCGCGAGACGCGTAGTCGCTTGCGGCTTCGCGATGGGAATCGCAAAGCCGCAAGCGGCAAACAGGTCACATCAACTCGGCGATGGGCTTGCCGCCGACGACCATCGGCGTGGGGCGGCCGGTCGGGTCCTTGTACTGCAGGTCTTGAGGAATGCCGAGGACGTGGAACACTGTCGCCATTAGGTCTTGCGGGCCGATCGGCGTCGTCTTCGGTACCTCGACCTTCGAGTTCGATTCACCGACCACTTGGCCCATCTTCAACCCGCCGCCGGCGAGGGCCAGCGTGCTCAGCGGAGCCCAGTGGTCGCGGCCGGCACTGCCGTTGATCCGCGGCGTGCGGCCAAACTCACCCGTGATCACGAGCAGCACGTCCTGATCCAGGCCGCGGTCGGCGCAATCGTCCACGAACGCGGCCACGGCCTTATCGACCAGCGGCCCGAGGCGGTTCATGCCTTCTTTCACGTTGCCGTGCATGTCCCAGCCTCCGAAGTGAATCGTGACGAACCCGACGCCCGCTTCGCACAGGCGGCGAGCCATCATCATCTGTTCGCCGAGGCCCGCGCCGTACTTGTCGCGCGTTTTCGGATCTTCCTTCTTCGGGTCGAACACCTCCTTCGCCTTGCTCGTGATGAGTTCGAAGGCCTGCTGGTCGAAGCTGTCCATCCCGGCCATCAAGCCGCTCCGGTCCAAGGTGCGATCGACGTTGTCGAACTCCTTGAGCAGATACTTGCGGTCGTCGAGGCGGTCGGCGGAAACTGCGAGTGTCATATTCTGGCGAGCGCGGCCTTGGACGTCGAAGGGGGCATACGGAGCGCCGAGCCAGGTGGGCCCGTCGCCGAGGATGCCGCCCGAACGGACGTAGGTGGGGAGGCCGGTGCTGGGGTTGTTCGCGCCGCGATAGCGGGAGACGATCGAACCGATGCCCGGCTTGTTCGCGGGAGCGCCGTTGTCGGCAGCGGCGAAGTCGTAGCCGGTCATGAGCCAGTGGGTGCCGCCGCCGTGGCCGCTGTTGCGGTGGGCGAAGCTGCGGACGAAGGCCATCTTGTCCGCGACCTTGGCCAGTTGCGTGAAGTTGCCGCCGAGGTCGATGCCGGGCACATTGGTGTTCACGGCCCCGGTGACCGAGCGGTATTCGCTGGGTGCGGACATCTTCGGGTCGAAGGTCTCGACGTGGGTCGGGCCGCCGCCGAGCCAAAGCCAGACGACGGAGGTGTTGCGGGAAGTCGAGTCCGCTTTGGCGCGAGCGCGGAGCAAGTCGGGGAGCACGACCCCGGTGGTGCCGAGCGCACCGATTTTGAGAAAGTCGCGGCGGGATCGGCCGTCGCAGTCCGGATTGCGGCGCGATTGCACGAGGTTCAACATGACGTGGTCCTCGACGTGGGAAGGGTGGCGTGGTGGCGGGCGGTGAGGCCCGAGGCCGGTGGGAATCGCTAGATGATGCGATTTGAATTTCAGTATCGACTCACGGATGAGGCGAGTCAAACCCAAAGTTCGAGGAGCGCGGTTTTGAATTTTGGCGAACCGGCGACATGAGTCGCCGGG
>JAYTUG010000229.1:0-7781 GCA_043744695.1 Gemmataceae bacterium | reverse complement strand
TGTGGTTCGTCGGCGGCTACCCCGTGAAGGAACATCTGGAGGCGGCGTTGCACTCGAACTGGAAAGCACCGGCAACGCTCATCGCCCAGGATTTGTTCCCGACGCTGCTCACGGCCTCGGCAAAGATCGTGCTTCCCGCGACGGCTGCGTTCGAGAAGGACGGCACCTTCGTAAACCATGCCGGGATCGCGCAGTCGTTCCCACGGGCGACGCGACCGCCGACCGAAGTCCGAACCGAGTTGCAGGTGGCGTTCGATTTACTCGGCCGGCGCGGACTGGTTCAGGCCGATGCTGTTCGGGCGGAACTGGCTGGTGTAATTGACGTAACCGTTTAGCCGCGACGCGGAGTCCTCGGAGCGGAGCGCTCCGCTCCGAAGACTTCGCGTCGCGGCTAAACGTCCATCGGGAACACGAATGCCTTCTCTCGACCTGACATACCTTGCGATCGCCATCGTCGGCCTCATGGGCGGCGTACTCGGCGTCGTCGGCTACCTCACCCTCGCCGAGCGCAAAGTCTCGGCGTGGATCCAGGACCGCATCGGCCCCAATCGCGTCGGGCCCGGCGGACTCCTCCAACCCCTCGCCGACGGCGGCAAGTTCTTCCTCAAGGAAGAAGTCATTCCCCGCCACGTGGACAAGGTCTTCTACCTGCTCGCCCCGGCGGTCGCGGTCATCACGTCCATGCTGGCCATCGCCGTGGTGCCGTTCGGTTCGACCGTCGGCCCGCCCGCGCCGCAAGCCAACGTCGCCGCGTTTGAAGCCTCGCAGGCCGAGTATCGCAGCCACTATTCGTTCGTCATGGCCCCGGCCATCGACGTCGGCATCTTGTACGTGTTCGCCCTCGGTAGCCTCGCCGTTTACGGCGTGATCCTCGCCGGCTGGAGCGCCAACAACAAGTATTCGCTCCTCGGCGCACTGCGCTCTTCCGCCCAGATCATCAGCTACGAGATCCCGCTCGGCCTCTCGGTTCTCGGCGTCTTCCTCATCGTCGGTTCCTTGAACCTGGAAACGATCATCGGCTGGCAAGCCGAGCATCGCTGGTGGGTGGTGCTGTTCCAACCGCTCGCGTTCGTGCTGTTCCTCGTGAGTGCGTATGCGGAAGGAAGCCGCCTGCCGTTCGACTTGCCGGAAGCCGAGCAGGAACTCGTGGGCGGCTACCACACCGAATACTCGAGCCTGAAACTCGGCTTCATGCTGATGACCGAATACGTGCATCTGGTGACGGCCGGGTTCATCGTCTCGATCCTGTTCTTCGGGGGCTGGTCACTCTTCGGGGCGGAAACGCTCTTCGACAACTATCCGGTGCTTTCAGCAGTCCTCAAAGCGGCGATCCTCATCGGGAAGATGCTGCTCTACTGCGGGATCGCGCTGGTGATTCGCTGGACGATCCCGCGCTTCCGCTTCGATCAGCTGATGAACATCGCGTGGAAGGTGATGATCCCGTTGGCCCTGGCGAATTTGGTCTGCGTGATGGTGGTGAAAGAGTTTGGCTGGCCGCTGGCGTGGCTGACGCTGAGTTCGTTTGCACTGTTCGCCTTGGCGGGAGTGCTATCGGTGTGGTCGTCCGGTTCGGTGACGATGCCGAAGCGTGCGGTGCGGAAGCTGCCGCCGGGCCTACCCGCCGGTGTGACCTACGCGGGACGCTAAAGGCGAGCCGAGCGACGTGAGTCGCCGGGTGGAGAGATTTATGCCGATGACTGAAACCGATGTTCGCTGGGTGGCCGAGCCGAAGCTCGGCTTCTGGGACCAGCTTTACATTCCCGCCATGATCGACGGGATGAGGACCACGCTCGGCCACATGTTCGGCAAGAAGGTCACCGAGCAGTACCCCGAACAAGAGCCGAAACTGCCCGGCAACTACCGCGGCGTGCATCGGCTCAACCGCGACGAAGACGGCAAGGTCCGCTGCGTGGCCTGCTACATGTGCGCGACCGCGTGCCCGGCTCACTGCATCGACATCGTGGCCGCACCGTCGCCGCCGGATTGGGTCGGTCGCGAGAAGTACCCCGAGACCTTCGTCATCGACGAACTGCGCTGCATCTACTGCGGCATGTGCGAAGAGGCCTGCCCCGTGGACGCGATCGAACTCACGACGCTCTACGACCTCACCGGGCTCAGCCGCGAAGAGATGGTCTTCGACAAAGAAAAGTTGTTGAGCGTGTTCGACCTCACGACGAAGGCCGGTACCGATCCGGTTCGCACGAAGGGCGGCCGACTCGGGAATGCGTCCGAGTAACGCCGCTCGCGGCTTCGCGATTTTCGCGCGGCCTGTCGCAGCGCGCTGCCGCGCCACTTGCGACTCATAAGAATAAGCATCCTTGTGAGAAAGTACACGAGCCTCGAATGACGTTGCTTGCTTCCCATTCCTCGCCCTCCGACTTCGGTCAACTTGCCCTTGCGGCCGGGTTGGCGGCGGTCGGCGTATTCCTCTTGCTGCCGAGGCCGCGCGGCCGATCGGTCGCCGGCGGGATCGCGGCGCTGCTCGCCGCCACAGTCGTGAGTGGGGCCTGGTTCCATCAATCCTTCGGCGAGCCCGGCGCGAACTGGATCGAGCAGGCGCTCTTTACGCTGTTTTCCTCCGGAGCCGTCGGCTTCGGCACCGTGCTCGTCGTGCAGCGGAACCCGGCCCGCGGCGCGATCGCGTTTGCGTTCGTCATTCTCAGCACGTGCGGGCTGTTCCTGATGTTGGCCGCACCGTTCCTCATGGCCGCGACCGTGATCATCTACGCGGGCGCGATCGTGGTCACGTTCCTGTTCGTGCTCATGCTCTCGGCGGGAAGCGGGCACTCGGATGAAAACGACCGCAGCCGCGAACCGCTGCTCGGCAGCCTCGCCGGCTTCGCCTTCATCGGGTTGATCCTGTTCGCGCTTGAGGAATCGAAGCAGTCCGTAACGCCCGCACTCTATTCGAGCGTGTGGACGCCACACAGTGCCGCTAAGTCGCCGTTGCCGACCCCAGTCATCACACCGACTGAGAAGCACACGCTGGTACTCGCCGAGGAACAACTGCGGCGACTCGAAGAGGACTCGTTCTATCTCAAGCCGGAACTCTCGCGTCAGGAACGGATCGCCATCATCACGCGGATCGAGGAACTGCTCGACGATGTGGTCGGCCTCCTCTCCGCGAAGATCGAAGGGTCCACGCGGTACGGTTCGATTCAGGCACGCCTCGCGGGTTACCGCACGGATCGACAAGCCGATGCTGTGTTGAAGCGAGTCGAAGCCCTTCGCAAGGACGGCACGCGAACCTTGGCCCGAGCGGAAAACGCCATTGCGGACCCGGCCAAGGCGAAGCCCGACGAGGTCAAGGCCGACGTTCGCAAACTGCGCGACGACGTGATCCTACTCTCGACCTCGGGCGAACTGCCGGCCCGCAACGCGGGCAACCTCGGGCTTCTGCTCTATTCCGAACACCTGCTCTCGATTGAACTGGCGGGCACGCTGCTGCTCGTCGCCACGATCGGGGCCATCGCCATCGCCCACCGAAAAGCGGTGGCGACATGATCGGGCTCTGGCACTATCTCGGCGTCGCGGCGATTCTTTTCGGGCTCGGGCTCGTCGGGTTCCTCACGCGCCGCAACCAGATCACGATGTTCCTCTGCGCCGAGATGATGCTCCAGGGCGTGGCCATCAACTTCGTGGCGTTCGCCCGGTTCCACGGGAACCTCACGGGGCAGGTCTTCGCGCTGTTCATTGTGGCCGTGGCGGCGTGCGAGGCGGGCATCGCCTTGGCCCTCATTCTCATGCTGTATCGCCGCAGCAAGTCGCTCGATTCCTCGGTTTGGCAGGAGTTGCGGGAAGTGGGTGTGCCTCCGACCATCGACACGGAACCACTGCCGCCGCCGCCGATGGAAGAAGACGATCCGCACCTGGCTCCGGCCGGTGCCGAACCCGCCCGATCGCAGGGAGGGGTCGCCCATGTTTGACCCCATCACCTTCGCGTTCGCGATTCTCGGCCTCCTGCTCACCGCGACACTTATCACGGCACTCCTGGCCGGGAATCGCCTGTTGAAAGGCGTCGCGCACTGGCCGCTGATCGTGGCGTGCGGTTCCTCCGCGGTCGTGGCGATTCTCATGCTCGATCGGGTGGCCGGTTCCAGCGACCCGGCACGATTCCTTTCCGAGCCGATCACGTGGTTCGCCGCCGGCAAACTGAACGTGAGCTTCACGCTGGCCGTCGATCCGCTTTCCTCCATCATGCTGGCGATGATCTGCTTCGTCGCAACGTGGATCGCGATCTTCTCCAGCGGCTACATGCGCGACGCGCACCACAAGCCGGACCGCGGCTACGTGCGGTTCTTCGCCGTCATGTCGCTGTTCGTTTTCTCGATGTGCGGGCTCGTGCTCGCCAACAATTTCATCCTGCTGATGGCGTTCTGGGAAGGCGTTGGCGTCTGCTCGTACCTGCTCGTCGGCTACTACTACGACCGCCCCTCGGCCGCCGCCGCCGCCCGCAAGGCGTTCCTCGTGACGCGGCTCGGCGACGTCGGGTTCATCCTCGGCATCTTCACGATCTGGAGGCTCGGCGGCTGGCACACCGATATCGCCATGGCGTTCGACCACATCAAACAGTTCCCGCCGGACTCGGGGTCCCTCACGATCGCGTGCCTGTTGCTATTCTGCGGTGCCGTGGGGAAGTCCGCTCAGTTCCCGCTCTACGTCTGGTTGCCGGACGCGATGGAAGGCCCGACGCCGGTCTCGGCGTTGATCCACGCGGCAACCATGGTGACGGCCGGCGTCTACCTCGTGGCCCGCTGTGCGCCGCTCTTCGCGATGGCGGCCGAAGCCCAGATCGCGATTGCCTGGATCGGAGGAATCACGGCACTGCTCGCCGCGTTCCTGGCCCTCGGGCAGAACGACCTCAAGCGCGTGCTGGCCTATTCCACCGTGAGCCAACTCGGGTTCATGTTCCTCGCGCTCGGCACGATGGGCTCGATCTCGCCGGTGTTCGCCGTCACGGCGGCGATCTTCCACCTGTTCACCCACGCGTTCTTCAAAGCGCTTCTGTTCTTGTCGGCGGGTAGTGTCATGCACGCGATGGGCGATGTGATCGACATGCGGCGGTTCGGCGGGCTGAAGCGCGTGATGCCGACGACGCACCTCACGTTCCTGTGCGGTGCCGCGGCCCTGGCGGGGCTTCCGCTCCTCTCCGGATTCTGGAGCAAGGACCTGATTCTCGAATCGCTGCAGATGGCAGCCGAGGGTCACGGCTCGCATGCGGGTTCGTTCTACTTCCTTCTGCTGATCGCACTTCTGACGGCGGGGCTGACCGCGTTCTACACGGGTCGTGCGTACTTCATGACGTTCCAGGGTGAAACGCGGGTGCCGGAGGAAGCCGGGCACCACGCTCACGAATCGCCTTCGGCGATGACGATTCCGCTGCTCGTGTTGGCGGTCGGCGCACTCTTCGTGGGCATCGTGGTCGAACCG
Organism: Gemmataceae bacterium; assembly: GCA_043744695.1. Classification (GTDB taxonomy): domain Bacteria; phylum Planctomycetota; class Planctomycetia; order Gemmatales; family Gemmataceae; genus Urbifossiella. The sequence goes on along the minus strand of JAYTUG010000229.1, from coordinate 2,351 downwards.
TTCACACATTGGTTCAGCGGCTTCCTCGGCCGCACGCCGTCGCTGCAACTGGCGGCCGCGCTCACACACGCCAAGGAAGTGGGTCACCACTTTAACTGGGGCATCGCGGGGCTGAGTACGCTGCTCGCGCTCGGTGGCGTGGGCCTGGCGTTCGCGGTTCACGGGCCGGGCGCGGTCGTGCCGCCGGCCCTGGAACGGCTCTACGCCGCTTCGCGAAACAAACTGTACGTCGATGAAGTGTTCGCGGCAATCATCGTGAAGCCCGCAGAGATGTTGGCCTTCCTCACCCGCGTCTTCGACCTGTTTCTCGACTCGCTGGTACGTCTGTTCGCCACGATCCCGCGGTTCCTCGGTGGGTTCGTGCGGCCGATTCAGAACGGGCTCGTGCAGTTTTACGCGCTCTCGATGGTGCTCGGGCTCGGTGTGTTTCTGACGTTCGTAGTGTTCCGGATCGCTCGGTAGTTCGCGACCGCTTGCGGCTTCGCGATGGGACGACCCATGTTTTCTTCGCTGCGAATCCTGGTGCTGGTGCTCGTGCTGCTGCCGTTGGTGGCCGCGGTGGTGCTGCCGTTTTTCGGCCGCTTCGCACGTCGAGCCGCACTGTACACGGCCCTGCTTCATCTGGTCGTCACGGCAGTCGTGGTGTTCGGATCCGCGGTCGTCCTCGACGAGCGCGGCCGCATGGCCCGTACCACGCCGGACCCGAACCCGCAGCAGTTCCGCCCCGAGTTCGTGCCCGGCGACCCCGGGTTGCAGGGTACCGCCGACGGCTCCACGCACCGCACGCGATTCACACTCCTGAGCCTGACCGATACGCCGGCCTTCGAACCCGGCACGAAAAATTCGCTGTACCGCGCCGGCCCTCGCGTTCAGTTCTTCCTCGGCATCGACGGCCTGAACCTCTGGCTCGTCGTCCTCTGCAGCATTATGATGCTTCCGGCAATTCTCGTGTCGTGGGATGCGATCGCGGACCGACCCGGCGCGTTTTACGGCTGGCTGTTCCTGCTGCAGGGCGGAGCCATCGGTGCGTTCCTCGCCTTCGACGTGATCCTCTTCTACGCATTCTTCGAACTCACGCTGATCCCCGCCTTCTTCCTGATCGCGCGATGGGGCAACGGCTCGGGCCGCCGCGACGCCGCCCGCAAGTTCTTCCTCTATACGCTCGCCGGGAGCTTGCTCACGCTCGTGGGAATCATCGGCATCGTGCTCACGAATCCGGATCCGCTCACCGGGCAGTACACGTTCTCGCTGCCGGACCTCATGCGGAACGTGCAGCAACGACTGCTCAACTCGCATACTCTGAGTTTGCGCGGGAACCCCGAGGAACTCGCGAACCGGTTGGAAGTGCAGTACGGGTTGTTCATCGCGTTGGTCGCCGGGTTCCTGGTGAAGGTGCCGGTGTGGCCGTTCCACACGTGGCTTCCCAACGCGTACAACGAGGCACCTCTCGGGGTCACGATCCTGCTTTCGGCGATCCTCGCCAAGCTCGGCGCCTACGGCATCCTGCGGTTCGTCCTCACGCTCGCCCCCGATGCCGCCCTCGCCTACGGTTTGCCGGTCGTCGGTTCCCTCGCCGCGTTCGGCATCGTGTACGGTGCCTTTTGTGCCTTCGGCCAACGCGATCTCAAGCTCATGATCGCCTATAGCTCGATCTCGCACCTCGGGTTCCTCGTGCTCGGAATCTTCGCGTTTAACTCCGAGGGCATCTCCGGGGCCGTGCTGCACATGGTGAATCACGGCATCTCGACCGGAGCCATGTTCGCGATGCTCGCCTTCCTCATCGATCGCTACCGAACCACCGACATGCGGCAGTACTCCGGCCTGATGGGGCAGTATCCGAAGTTCGCGTTCCTGGCATTCACGATTTGCCTGGCGAGCATCGGCCTGCCGGGGCTGAACAACTTCGTGAGCGAAATGATGATGCTCGCGGGGCTCTTCGACGCCCGCAACAGCGGTTCGCCGGGCATCGGCCTCGCGGCCGTGGCGACCGTGGGCATCCTGCTCAGCACGTGGTACGTGATGACGATGTTGCAGAAAGTCTTCTTCCAATCCCACCGCGAGCCGCCGCCCACAGGGCCGGTTGCGATTGGCGATGTGAACAAGCACGAACTCTACACGCTGGGCGGGCTCGCGGCTCTCTGCCTCTTCCTCGGCCTCTGCCCACAGGCGTTGATCGCCCCAATGAAAGGCGACGTGACGCTCATGACGTCCATCGGCGACATGGCCCGCTTCCGCGCGGAGAATCGCGACCTGATTTCGTCCCAGGCTCAAAGGAAAGAGTGATTGAGGCACGCTCTTCACCTCGCCCCCGGCTCTGCGGGGGAGAGGTCTGAGTCGAAGTTGCGAATGCA
>JAYTUG010000228.1:0-28703 GCA_043744695.1 Gemmataceae bacterium | reverse complement strand
GAACGCATCCCTGATTCCCCTCGCCTCATCAGCCTTCGCCACCGCGAGTTGCGGCAAGATTCCGCTCAAGGCTGTGCTCGATTCTGCAAACCATGTACCGCACCCGCTCGTCACAACCATTTCAAGCTGCTCTTGCGTCGAACTTGGAATCTCTGCAACAATCCCGCCCCCGGCCAACGATTCGTTCACGGCAGATCGCCTCAAATGGCCGGCGGGCTCGCCCGGATTCCTCGGGGACAGGGATGTCGATCGGTACCGTAGCTCCTGAAATTCCCGCGAAGATCGCTTCGCCCATGCATGTCGCACCGGCCGCGGTCGCGAACACCGTCTCCATTGTCGTGGCCGATGTTCCCGTCGCGGCTCCGCGATTCGCGGCCTGGCAACTCGCCGCACTCAGCGGATTACTCGCTTGGGCGTATCTGCCCATGCTCCGCGTTTTCTTCGATAAATGGGTCAACGATCCGCAATACTCGCACGGCTTCCTGGTGCCGTTCTTCTCCGCGTACCTCCTCTGGAAGAGCGAACCGTACTCCGCGACTTCGCCGCGACCGTGGCTCGGCGGTGGTCTCTTGATCCTCGTGCTGGCGATGCGAGCCGCCGCCGGCACCTTGCTCTTCCATCAACTCGATGCCGCGTCGTTCCTGCTCTGCCTCTTCGCGGTGAGCCTGATCGCGGGCGGGATGCCGCTCTTGAAGCGAACCGGCCCGGCCATCGCCTTCCTGGTGTTCATGGTGCCGCTGCCCTACGAACTGGAACGCAACGTCGGCCAACCTTTGAAGACCGCCGCCACCGTCTCCAGCACCTACTTGCTCCAAACGCTCGGCCAACCCGCGATCCGCGACGGCAACCTCATCCTCATCGATGAAGTCCGCCTCGGCGTCGTCGATGCCTGCTCCGGCCTCAAGATGATGGTTACCTTCGCGGCCTTCTCGGTCGGGGCCGCACTGCTCATGAGGCGGTCGCGCTTCGAGAAGCTCATGGTGCTGCTCGGCATCATCCCGATCGCCATTGCCTCGAACGTGCTGCGCATCTCGGCCACCGGCATCGCCTACGTGATGATCTCGGACAAGGGAACCATCGAGTTCCTGCACGATGTCTTCGGCTGGATGATGATGCCGATCGGGCTCGCCTTGCTCGGCTTGGAAGTCTGGGTGCTCAAACGATTGGTGATGGAACCGGATCGCGCGTAACGCCCACCCTTAGCAACGGGTGGGCTGAACAACCTCAGCCTGAATGGATGCAGGCCCCATGAACGGACCAACCTTCGCCTCGGCCCCCGTGGCCCCCGCGCCCGCCGTTACCCGGCACGCCCCCCGCGCCGTGAAGCCGGACCTCGATGCCGGCAACGGCCTCCGGGTACTCACCTACCTCCGCCTTCACTGGCTCGCGATCGCCTTCTGCGGCACGCTCCTCGGCGGAGTCGCTTCTTACGCCGCCTGGGAACTGCTCCCCAGCAAGTTCGAGTCGTACTCCTTGCTGCAAGTTTCCTCCGCGCCCACATCGCTCGCCAACCAGAACAATCCGAACCAGGCCCGCACGGACTTCACCACTTACGTGAAGACCACCGCGAACCTGATCAAAAGCGATTTCGTGCTCACGGCCGCCCTCCGCGACATCAAGGACTTGCAGACGATCAAGAACCAGAAGGAGCCGATCAAGTTCCTCATGGAAGAACTGCAGGTTCTGGCGGCGGACGGCTCCGAGGTCGTTCGCATCACGATGGCCGGGCACGATCCCAGCGACACGAAGAAGATCGTGGACGCCGTGCAGAAGGCCTTCATGGCCGAGGTCGTGCAGAAGGACGTGATGGAAAAGAAGCTCTTCCTTCAGAAGATCGAGGACGCCAAGCAGGAGATGCAGAAGATTCTCGAAGGGAAGTCGAAGAAGCCGGAAGCAATCGTGAAGGTTGGTGGGGCGACCGCGCCGGTGGGTCCGGACAATGCTCCGAACTTGTTCCCGGTGCCGCCGGGCGGTGTGGGCCTCGCGCCGCCGGCCTCCGTCATTCCCGCCAACGCCTCGGAACTCATCGTCAAGCACGATCCCAAGTCCATCGTGGGAAAGTATGCGAAGGCGCTCGAAGAGTGCGAGCGGCTCCCCACGGAAATTCAGATGGGCCGCGGTCGGTTGAAAGAACTCGAAGGCAAGCTCAACGCTCTGAAGACCGCGCCCATCGATCCGATCACGCTGGCTCAGGTCGAGCGCGACGACGAGATCATCAAGCAGAGCCTCCGCACGAAGCAATCGAAAGGCCGCTACGACTTCGCCCACGGGGCGGCGGGCAACGACGATTCGCCCTCCGAGGTCCAGAACTTCAAGAGTGCGTGGGCGGCCAACGAGGCCAAGCTCAAGGAACTCAAGGACGAGAAAGCTCGCCTGTTTGAAGGGGCCAAGCGGCTGGACGAGGCTAAGAGACTGGCTGCCGATTGGGAGAGCATGAAGCACCTGATCGAGAGGCTGGAGGCTCAGTTCGCCAGCGCGAAGAGCACGCTCGAGAAGAGCGGCAAGCAACTCGTCGATCTCCCCGCACCGACGGCTGCCGGGGTCGCGCAGGCCGGCGGCTTCAGGGTTCCCGGCCTCGATTACATGTCCGACACCACCGATCTGTTGACCACGGACTCGATCTTCGCCCGGCTCGTGCAGCAGTACCACCTCACGAAGTTGGAACTGGAATCGCCGGCCCGGGTGCGGCTGCTTCAACCGGCTTCGAACCCGACGCAGCGCGACATGCGGAAGCAGATCATGGGGACGGTGTTCGCCGGGATCATGGGCTACGTGCTGCTGGCCCTCGGCGTCGTGACTTTCGAGACGCTCGGTCGCCGGGTCAGTTCGCTGAACGACCTTCGCTCCGCGGGGCCAGCCGCTATTGTCGGCGTGGTCCCGTGCCAGCCGCGAGAAGCGCTCGGCTCCGATCCCGTGAAGCGGGCCGCCGCGAGCGAGGCCATCGACAAGCTGCGAACCTACGTGTCGCAGACGTGGCTCAGCCGCGGTGCTTCGACCGTGGCCGTCACCAGCCCGCTCGGGGATGAAGGTAAGGCGTTCACCGCGTTCGGCCTCGCCAGCAGTCTGGCGCAGGCCGGATACAAGACCCTGGCCGTGGACTTCGACCTGCGCGATCCGGCCCTTCACGGTTATGCCGGTGTGGCGAACGGTGCGGGCGTGTGCGAAGTGCTGCGGGGCGAAGTGGACCTGCGAGCCGCGGTGCAATCGCTGCCGAGCGGCCTGGACCTGATGACGGCGGGCAAGTGGTCCGACGAAGCGCGCAAGGCCGCGGTCGGCGAACGGCTCGAAGTGCTGCTCACGCGATTGAAGGAGCCTTACGATTGTGTGGTGCTCCACGTTCACGGGTTGCTCACCGCGGCGGAAACGGTCGAGATCGCTCGCCGATGCGAAGTGGTACTCGTCTGTGCCCAGTACCGCGAGACGAAGTTGCCGCTGTTGCGGAAGGCGACCGACCGCGTGGCGACAATGGAAATCCCGTATTCCGGCGTGGTGTACGTCGGGGCGACCGAACTGGAATCGCTGTGCTAGTTGCTAACCCATTGCAATGGGTGGGCTTTGCGGAGTCTTCATGCTCAAGACGACGACATTCCTGTTGGTGGCCGGGCTCATCGTGGCGGGTGCCGTGGTGAACGGTGCCGCGACGCAGCGGTGGTCCGCGTTTGAAGCGAACCCGGCGAAGACCGAGGAACTGCACGCGTTCGCCGTCCGCTTTCAGGATTGGCAGGCGGACGAAGTTCCCACGGACATGCCGGCGAACGAGCGGAGCAGCGCGACGAGCCGTAAGTATGCGTCGCCGAGTACGGGTCGGGCGGCAGTGGTCACGCTGATCAGTGGAATTCCCGGGTCGGTGTCGGCCCACACGCCGGACGTGTGCTACCCCGGCAGCGGATACAAGACGCTGCGAGCGCCGAAGAAAGAAAACGTGGAACTGTCGGGAGGTCGGACAGCGGAGATGTACGTGGCCGATTTCGAGAAGAAAACCGCGACCAAACACGACCGCGCCCGCGTACGCTGGACGTGGGCCGCGGATGGCGGTTGGGTCGCTCCGGATCGCCCCCGTTGGCAGTTCGCCACGCAACTCACGAAGGTGCCCGTTCTCTACAAGGTCTATATCGTGACATCCTTGCCCGACGAGGGTGAGGATCGCCCCGAAGACGACCCGACGACCCGTGCCTTCGTGGCCGCGACTCTGGCTCAATACGGGGCCGTGGTGGCGAAGTAAAGCTGGGAGCGCGGGCGTCCCGCCCGCATTCCGCGTTCCGAGCGGCCGAGACGGTCGCGCTCCCAGGAAAGAAGCTGGGAACCGTTCATCGCCCCCAAGGATTGGCAAGTGATGTCCGAGCGTTCAACCCGGCAAACTGCCGTACTGGCGAACCCGAAACCCGCGATGCGAACCCCCGCCGTGTCGATCCGACCCACTCCGATGCTGACACCCGACCTCGCGCGAGCGGGCCTCGGGATTCGGCTGAAGTCGGCGGCGGACTACGCATTGGCTGCGGTCGCACTCCTCCCAGCGATCCCGCTCATGCTGATGTGCGGGCTGCTCGTCCGTGCCACTTCGCGAGGGCCGGCGTTCTACACGCAAACCCGCGTCGGCCGCAGCGGCCGAGTCTTCACGCTCTACAAGATTCGCACCATGGTCCACGAATGCGAGAGCCTCACCGGCCCGCGTTGGAGCATGCCCGGCGACCCCCGCATCACGCGGGTCGGCCGCCTCCTACGCCACCTGCACCTGGACGAACTCCCGCAACTCGTCAACGTACTCAAAGGTGACATGGCTCTCGTCGGCCCCCGGCCCGAACGCCCCGAGATCGTGAAGAAGTTGCGCCAGATCGTGCCCGGTTACGATCGCCGACACGCGCTGAAGCCCGGCATCACGGGCTTCGCTCAAATTCACCTGCCCCCGGATACCTGCGTTCGCAGCGTGAAGAACAAGCTCGTCTACGACCTCTTCTACATTCGCAATCGCACGCTGTACTTTGAAGCGACGATCGTCCTGGCCACGTTCCTGAAACTGTTCGGTCTGCGGCGCTTCTACCACCGGAAGCCGCGCTTCCCGACCGACGATGTCTAGCCGCTCGCGGCTTCGCGATTCCCTCGGGAGGCACGGATGCCATCCATCAGCGTGATCGTGCCGGTGCGAAACGAAGCCAAGGGGATCGCGTGCGCCCTGCGAGCGCTGCTCACCCAAGACTTCCCGCGCGAACAGTTCGAAGTGATCGTCGCGGACGGCGCTTCCACGGATGAAACGATTCCCATCGTCCGCACGCTTCAATCCGAGTTCGCGAACTTGAAGCTCGTGTTCAACGCGGACCGGCTGTCGAGTGCGGGCCGCAACATCGCACTCCGGCATGCCCGTATGGATGTCGCCGTCATCGTGGACGGCCACTGCACGCTGCCGGATCGGCTCTACCTCAAGAATCTCTCCGATGCCTTTGAAGGGAGCGGTGCCGATAGCCTCGGCCGCCCGCAACCGCTGGACGCTCCGAACCCGACGCCATTTCAAGAAGCTGTCTCGTCCGCACGGGCCAGCCGACTCGGGCACAATCCGGACTCGGACATTTTCTCGGACGCGGCGAAGTTCGTGCCGCCGCAAAGCACGGCGGCGGCCTACTCGCGGAACGTCTTCCATCGCATCGGCTTCTTCGATCAATCGTTCGATGCATGCGAAGACGTGGAGTTCAATCAGCGCGTTCACATGGCTGGGCTCACGTGCTATTTCACGCCTGAGGTGAAGGTGCTTTACCATCCGCGTTCTAACTGGGGCGGGCTCTTCTTTCAGCTTTCGCGGTACGGTATGGGCCGGGCTCGGCTCGCGTTCAAGTATCCGAAGTCGCTCACGCTGCCGGCGCTAGTGCCACCCTTGTGGGCGGTGTGGGTGCTGCTCGGCGGGCTGCTGAGCCTGGTGGTGCCGTACCTGGGATGGGCGTGGCTGGCGAGCGTGTGCCTCTACGTTGCCGTGCTCTGCGGGGCGGGGCTGGTGCTGGCTCGGGGAAAGAGCGCGGGCGTGGCCCGGCGCGTGCCGCTCGTCTTCGCCGGAATCCACTTCGGCTTCGCCTGGGGCTTCTGGAAGGAAGTGGCGAGGCGAATCGCGAAGCCACATGCGGCCTAGACTACGTTTGTAAAGTGTAAAACCGTGAACGCTAGTTTACCACGAAGGCACAAAGTTCACACAAAGGGCCACACAGAGAAGCAAATTTCGTCACGGTCCTTTGTGTTTCTTTGTGTGATCTTCGTGCCTCTGTGGTGAATTGTGCGCGAGGGTCCTTCCCACGTTTGCGGTTCTCAAACAGGGCCTAACTCATGTCGGCCCCACGTTCCACCTGGACCTCTCTGAGCGAAGCGCAGCTTCTCGCGCAGTGCGAGGTGGACACCTATCGCGCCAGCGGCCCCGGCGGCCAGAAGCGCAACAAGACCAGCTCCGCCGTGCGCCTGCGGCATACCCCGACCGGCATCATCGTGATTGCCGAAGAGTCGCGGTCGCAGTACGCGAACAAGGCGAAGGCCCTCACGCGGCTCTCGCACGCTCTGGTCCTCCACCTTCGCGACGACCTCTTCGCTTCACTCACGCCCGAGGCGATTGCCGTTCATCCGGATTATGCCGAGGCCCGCGATCGCGGCGGCAAGTTGCATCTGAGCGCGAAGAACCCGCGATTCTGGCCTGCGGCCGGCGTCGTGCTCGACGTGTTGAACGCTGTGGAAGCTCGGGTCCGCGATGCCGCTGCACTACTCAGCGTCTCGACCGGTAACCTCATCGACTTCCTGCAAGTCGACCCGAAGGTCTGGCAGGAGGCGAACCGACTGCGTACGGTATTCGGGCAGAAGCCGCTGCGTTAGAAGTGGAACCGCTTGCGAATGAGCCGCAACGAGACGAGCAGATTCAGAGAACCCGGTTGGAGTTTTGCCAGTGGCCGTAGCCGCATGTGCAGGGCGACCTCCAGGCGGCCGAACGCCAGACCGACGACGAGTGCGATGGCTCCGACCAATAGCACAGCGGCCTCTGAATCGAGCAGCCAACCATGAGCCAGCAGGATCGCAAACGTTCCCATAATCAACGGGACGTGGGCGAGATAGAGCCCGTAGGAGTACTCACCGACACGGACGAGCGGATTCGCTGTAGACAATTGTCGAATCTGCACCACGAACCAGGTCGCAACGGCCGCTGCCGCGCCGTAAGCAACCCAGAGGCCTTCGAGCGTCTTGAACCGCGCCGGCACAATCGCGAGATAGACGACGAGTCCGGCGAACACCGCCCAGCGCCAAGTCCGACCGAGGTCGCGCAGGTAGTACGTCAGGATTCCGAGCAAAAACGGAACGTTGAACGGTGAGAAGACGAAAGTCTGCCAGGTTGGGAGCGTTTCCATGGCGTATCCAGGCCACACTGCAATCTTCACTCCCAGAACGATCAGCCAGAGTATGGTCGCGATCGGGAGCCCGCGCCGCGTGCCGAGCAAGCTCATCGCCGCCAGGGACAGCGACAAGGAAACTTCAAAAACCAGCGACCACTCGATGCCGAGAATATAGAGCCGAGAGCCGGATTCGCCAGGTCGCAGTGTCCAGTCGATCCACGTTAAGCGACTCCTCAGAGGAACGTCATCCGGCCAGCCGGTCAGCGCGATAGCACTGGCGAACAGGATCGTGGCCAGCCAGAATCCGGGATAAAGGCGCAATGCGCGTCCGAGCAAGAAGGTACTGGTTTGAGATCGCTGAACCGCGTGAGTGAGCACGAATCCGGAGATTGCGAAGAACAGCGGCACGGGAAAGCACGTCCAACTCCCTTCGAGAAACGCGAAGGGGAATGCGACGGTGTGGAAGAGTTTCTCAGAGTAGTAAGTAAGATGCGCGAGAACCACCGCCACAGCCGCTACGATCCGCACGACCTGAATGTTGTTGAACCGCATCGCGGGCTCCGATCGTCGGCGACCGCGAGACGCTCTCGTCGGCCCTAACGGTCGGTACTTTCGGAATGGAGGGACTCCGCAGGTTGGGCAATTCCTGATAATTGCTTACGATTCCGGCAGATCGGGCTGCACATCCCAGACATACGACGTGCACGCCGTTGTCGCCTTCCGGACCCAACCCTACCATGAAGGAGTTGGATGAACCGGCGACGCTCGGGTTGTGTCCAGCGGTTGGAGCGGTGGCAGAGTGGTCGATTGTGCAGCACTGGAAATGCTGTGTACGGGTAACCGTACCGAGGGTTCGAATCCCTCCCGCTCCGTTTGAGATTGTGCAGCACTTCGCTGGGACGCAGCTGAGGCTTCCCCTACAGCGTCCCGATCGGTCGGTTCATCTCTCGCGAAAATTCAATACCTCACCTTTTCAACTCCCGCAACGATTGCTGAGTGCATCCGGCAACAGAGTCGCATCGACTGCGAGTGGATGTTAACACATCCGGCAAAATAAGCATTTTGGGTGGCGCATTCTCCTTGGACAGGTCTTAGTTGCGATCTACCTGTTAACGGCGGAGTAGTCCTTCCCCGCGCCAGACATCCCTGCCATCCCTTACCTTGCGAGTCAATCATGACCCGAAAATTGAAGCTTGAATCCCTGGACGAGCGTATCGTTCCCGCCACGCTGTTGGACCTCACCTCCGCCGGTGCCGTCGCAACCCTTCCGAGTGGCGCGATCGTGAGGCAGACCGACGCCCAACCCACTGGCACCGGCATCATCCATTCGTTCGTCCGCATTCAAGGCGCGGCGAGCGGTGGAAAGAGCGAGCAGGGCTATAACACCGAGGCCCGGCCGCTCCAGTTCGACGAGAACAAGAGCCCGTCGTTCACCCGTTCCCTGCACGTCTCGGACGTGCCTATCGTCCTGATCGACGGCTCGGCCTACCGCGAATTCCTGCTCGACATCAACCAGAAGGCGTCTGCCTCACGACTGTCCTTGGACGAAGTCCGCATCTTCATCGCGAACCAACCGAATTTGACGGGCTACGATGCCGGTTCAAAGACTCTAGCAGGTCGCCCCGCTTCGTTCGACTTGGACGCGGGTGGCGATTCGTCCGTCCTCCTCGATGCGAGGCTGAACTCCGGCAGCGGTTCGGGAGACATGTTCCTGCTGGTGCCGGCCGCGGCGTTTGCCGGATCCGAAGCGACTTCCTTCGTCTACCTCTACTCGAAATTCGGGGATCAAAACGGTGCCACCGCGAACGGCGGCTTCGAGGAATGGGCCGTGCGTCCGTCGGTCTACACGCCAGCACCACCCGGCACGGCGAGCCTCTCGGGCACGGTTTTCGCCGACCTCAACTTCGATGGCGTGCAGTCGGTCGCCGAATACGGCCTGTTGGGAGTCTCCATCCAACTCATCGGCGTGAACGACCTGGGGCAGACGGTCTCGCTGACCACGACCACCAGGGCAGACGGGACGTACACCTTCACTGGCCTGCGTGCCGGAACCTACTCCATTATCGAAGGCGCACTTCCGCCTGAACTCATCAATCAATTCATCGACGGGCAGGACTCGATCGGTACCGTCGGCGGCATAGCCAACGGGGCGAACGCGGCGAACGATCAGTTCTCCGGCATCCACCTGGCGGATGGGGACATCGGGATCCACTACAACTTTGCTGAAGTGCTGAGCGAGTGAGCAAACGAGGCACGCCCGGCGAATATTTCATTCCGCCGAGGCGTGCATTCAACACGATCGCAAATCGCAAACGCGGTGCCCACCAACGCCGGGCTACGGTCACATCTCTCGCCCATTCTTCACATCAACGTCATCCGAACGATACGTTCGTCGGCTAATAATGGAGCATAAGGGAGTAGCGAACAAGTGCCAGGCGGGCAGGAGGCCCTCCATGCTCGATGCCGTCGTCATCTCGGACATTCACCTCGGCAGCGACAACTGCCAGGCCCGCGCGCTCGTCCACCTACTCGACGACATTCGCCGCGGTATCATGCCCACCCGCAGGCTCATCCTCAACGGCGACGTCTTCGATTCCATCGACTTCCGACGCTTGAACAAACACCACTGGAAGGTGCTCTCCGAACTCCGCAAACTCTCCGACGACATCGAGATCACCTGGATCAACGGCAACCACGACGGCCCCGCGGAAATCGTCTCCCACCTGCTCGGCGTCACCTGCACCGACGAGTTCGCCATCGAAAGCGGCGACAAGCAAATCCTCTTCCTCCACGGCCACCGCTTCGACGAGTTCCTCTCCCGCTACCCGTTCTTCACGAAGCTCGCGGATCGCTTCTACAACCTCCTCCAGCGCATCGACAAATCGCACCGCTTCGCGAAGCTCGCCAAACGGCAGAGCAAAACGTTCCTGCGATGCACGCAGAAGATCGAGCGCGACGCCATCCGCTATGCCGCCCGTCACGGCTACGACATCGTCTGCTGCGGGCACACGCACCATCCAGTCGCAAATGCGGATGGACCGATCCACTACTTCAACAGCGGTTGTTGGACGGAGAAGCCTTGCACGTATCTGACGATCGAGGAGGGAATCGTCGAGGTCTGTACGTTCGAGGAAACGATTCCCGTTGAGATGGAGGAACTGGCAGCGGTTGCGTGAGGGCGATCGCCGCGCCGGTAACTAAAACGAAATCCGAGCTACCATTCGCGCACACTATCGGGTTCCGCTCATGCGATCGATTCACCTCGCGCTCGCGGCCCTGATTCTCGGGGGCACCGCCATGACGGCCACTTCGGACGAGGGCATGTGGCTCCTCAACGCTCCGCCCCGCGAACAGCTCCAAAAGAAGTACCAATTCGAACTCACCGATGCGTGGGTGAAGCACGCCATGCTCGCCTCCGTGCGGCTCAACAGCGGCGGGTCCGGCGGGTTCGTTTCCAAGCATGGCCTGCTCGTCACCAACCACCACGTCGCGGCCGACGCCGTGCAGAAGCTCAGCAAGCCAGGCACGGATATGCTCGCCGACGGTTTCAACGCTCCGACCCGCGACGAGGAACTGAAGTGCCCCGACCTTGAGATCAACGTGCTGCAAGAGATCGTGGACATCACGAAGGACGTGAACGCCGCCATGAAGCCCGAGATGAAGCCGAGCGAAGCATTCGCGGCTCGCCGGGCCGTGATGGCCGACCTCGAGAAGAAATCGCTCGACGCCACCGGGCTGCGCTCGGACGTGGTCACGCTCTATAACGGCGGGCAGTACCACCTCTACCGCTACAAGAAGTTCACGGATGTGCGGCTCGTCTTCGCCCCCGAGAGCGGCATCGCGGCCTTCGGCGGCGACGTCGATAACTTCGAGTACCCGCGGCACGGCCTCGATGTCGCCTTCTTCCGCGCCTACGAGAACGGCGAGCCCGCCAAGACGCCGCACTTCTTCAAGTGGAGCGACGCTGGCCCGAAGGAGAACAACCTCGTCTTCGTCACCGGGCACCCCGGCACCACGCAGCGGCTCGAAACATTAGCGAAGCTGAAGCATCGCCGCGACCTCACGTTGCCGTACACGCTGTATCGGTTGCGAACGCTGGAAGCGGCGCTGGCGCAGTTTGGCGAACAGAGCCCCGAGAATCGCCGACAGGCCGCGACCGATCTGCACAGCGCGGCCAACGCCCGCAAGGCCTTCTCGGGTCAACTTCAAGGCTTACTCGATCCGAAGGTGATGGAACAGAAGGAAGCTGCGGAGACCGTATTCGCCGTCAAGGTGGGCGACCACAGTTTTCGCGGCTGGCCACCGCTGGTTCCACCGCTCAACGCCATCTACTCGATTCAGAAGAAGTACGCCGAGTTCGAGAGGGAGCTCAACCTGCTCGAAACGGGCCACGGGTTTTACTCGCCGCTGTTCGGGATCGCGCGGCACTGCGTCCGGATGGCCGACGAGTTGCCGAAGAAGTCCGCGGAACGACTCCGCGAATATCGCGATTCGAACCTCGAATCGCTGAAGTTCAGCTTGTTTAGCCCCGCACCGCTCTATCCGGAGTTAGAACGAGCCAAGCTTCAGGCCTCGCTCACGTTCCTCGCCGAGAACCTCGGCGGCGAGCATCCCACCGTGAAGCTCGCCCTCGCCGGAAAGAACCCCGCGGCCCGCGCCGAGGAACTGATCGCCGGCACCAAGCTCTTCGACCCCGACGCGCGGAAGAAACTCGTCGCCGACCCCGCCTCAATCGCTTCCAGTAAAGACCCGCTCATCGTGCTGGCGCGAACCATCGACGCCGAGGCACGCCGGCTGCGGACGCGCTTTGAGAATGAAGTGGAAGAACCCGAACGCCAGGCGTACGCGCAACTCGCCGAACTCCGCTTCAAGGCCTTCGGCAACACCATCGCGCCGGATGCCACCTTCACCCTGCGGCTCGCCTTCGGCACCGTCAAGGGCTACGAAGTGGGCGGCGAGAAGCTCCCCTTCCACACCACCTTTGGCAGCGCCTTCGAACGCTCCGCGAAGCTCGGCGGGAAGGAACCCTTCGACCTGCCCAAACGCTGGCTCGATGGCAAAGCGAAGCTCGACCTCGCGACGCCGTTCAACTTCGTCTCGACGGCCGACACAATCGGCGGCAACTCCGGCAGCCCCGTGCTCAACCGTGCCGGCGAACTCGTCGGCGTCAACTTCGACCGCAACCGCCACGGCTTGGTCCGCAACTTCGTCTACACCGACGTGCAAGCCCGGCACATCGCGGTCCACTGCCAGGCCGTACTGGAAGCACTTCGCAAGTTGTATCCGACCGACTCGCTCGTGAGGGAATTGTTGGGGAGGTAGTGATCCCCTTGTCCGCCTCGCCGACCTGAACGTACAATCACCCCGCTGTCGCGGAGCGGGTTCGCGGCGGCATGCCGATCCCTCGGACGAGAAACGACCATGAAGCAGATTGCCGCGTTGACCTTGGTGCTTTGCGTGGGCCTTCTGAGCCGCGCCGACGAAAAGAAGAAGACGGACGTTCCAAAAATCGTGGGCACCTACACGCTCGTCAAAGGCAAGAAGAGCGGCGAGCCCGTCGGCGACGACGCCAAGAAGCCCAAGTACATCATCGACGACAAGAAAATCACCATCGGCGACAAAGAAGGCAAGTTCGTCATGTCCTACAAGCTCGACGGAACCAAGATCGACATGGAGATTCTCGAAGGGCCATTCGAAGGCCTCAAGGGCCAAAAGGGCTACGGCATCGTCGAGGTGAAGGGCAACACCTTCAAGCTCGCCTACAACACCGAGAAGGACAAGCGGCCCAAGGATTTCGACGGCAAGGAAGGCTTCGCCTTTGAGTTCACGAAAGACAAAGACAAGCCCAAGGAATGAGGCTCGGGCAGTGCGAAACTGTCGGCCCATCCGCGAATGCGGGTGGGTTTTTTGTTGCGCGGCAACCAGCGCCGTATCATGAAACCGACGCCAACGAGAGGGAACTCCACATGCCCGAATTGATTGTCGGAATCGACCTCGGAACGACGAACAGCGAGATCGCGATCCTCGAGAACGGGCAGCCGCGCGTCTTGTGCGAAGACGGCGACCCGATCCTGCCCTCCATCGTCGGAATCGCCGAAGACGGGCGATTGCTCGTGGGCCGCGCCGCCCGCAATCAGTGGGTGCTCGCCCCGGATCGCACCATCAAATCGATCAAGCGGAAGATGGGCCAGGATCTGAAGGTGCCGCTCGGCGAACAGCAGTTCACGCCGCAAGAAATTTCGGCCATGATCCTGCGGGCCTTGAAGAGCCGGGCCGAGCGCGAACTCGGCGTCGAGGTGAAGAAAGCCGTCATCACGGTTCCCGCGTACTTCAACGACAGCCAGCGGCAAGCGACGCGCGAAGCCGGCACCCTCGCCGGGCTCGAAGTCGTTCGCATTATCAACGAGCCCACGGCGGCCGCCCTCACCTACAACCCCGATCAATCGAAGGCCGAACGCATTCTCGTCTACGATCTCGGCGGCGGCACCTTCGACGTCTCCATCGTTCACACCGAAGGCGGCGTCGTCGAAGTCCTCTCCAGCCACGGCGACACGCAACTCGGCGGCGACGACTTCGACGAACTCTTCCTCGATTCCGTCGCCGAAGACTTCCTCGAGTCGTACGAGATCGACCTCCGCGACAACCGCGTGACGCGGGCGCGGTTGCTCCGCGCCGTGGAAGAAGCCAAGAAGCGGCTCAGCGATCACGCCTTCACCCGGATCGACGAGGAGTTCATCGCGGAGAAGGACGGCGTGCCGCTGCACTTGAGCGTGGAAGTGAGCCGCGAGGAATTCGAACTGCTGATCCGCCCGCAGATCGACCGCACGATGGAATGCCTTCAAAAAGCGTTGGACGACGCCGGTATCGTGGCGGCGCAGATCGATCGGGTCGTGCTGGTCGGCGGCAGCACGCGGACGCAGCTGATCGGCCGGTTGCTCGAAGAACGCCTCGGCCAACCGGCCCACCGCGAGATCAACCCGGACCTGTGCGTGGCACTCGGAGCCGCGGTGCAAGGTGCGATCATCGCCGGCGAGAACGTCGGGGCCGTACTCGTGGACATCACCCCGCACTCGCTCGGCATCAAGTGCCTCGAATACACCGACGACTTCGGCCTCCGCGCCAACGAGCACAAGTTCGCCCCCATTTTGAAGCGAAACGCACCGCTACCCGCCTCTCGCAGCGAAGTCTTCTGCACGGTCTCGGACCATCAACCGGTCGTCGATATCGAGGTGTTCCAGGGCGAGAGCCCGGACGTTCGTCGGAACCATCGCGTCGGCAAGTTCATGATCGAGGGGTTGGCGAAGGTGCCGGCTGGGAACCAACTCGTGGTTCAACTCGACCTCACGCTCGACGGCATCCTGAAGGTGTCGGCACGGGAAAAAGCGACCGGCCTCGTGAAACAAATCACAATCGACAACGCGATGGCGCGGTACGCCGTGTCCGAGCGAGCGGGTGCCCAGGCTCGTTTGAACCGGATGTGGGCCGACCTGGAATCGCTGATGCCGGGCGTCGCTTCGGCCGAGCCGGAAGAAGCATTCGATGAGTCGACGACTCGGCTGCCCGAAGGCGCGATCGGGCTGACGCCCGAGGTTTCGGAACCGCGAGAGGGTCAGCGGGAAGCGGTTCAGGCTCGGGCGCTGTTGGAGAAGGCGGACCGCGTCCGCGCCAAGGCGAGTACCGAGGACCAGGAGGAACTCGAACGCCTGGCGGGTAAGGTGCGCGACACGCTCGCCGACAGTCGCTGGCCCGAACTTCAGACGGCGTGCAACGACCTCAGCGACGTGCTGTTCTACTTGGAAGATGCGTGATTCGCATACCGGGCGAGGCGAGTCGCGTAAGGGACCGGGTGAGCGCTCACCCGACTCGACTCGCCAAATGAATTACTACCATGCCCATTCCCTGCCCCTGCTGCAAAGCCTCGAACGACGCCGGGCCGAACTGTCGGCGGTGCAAGGCCGACCTCGCGCTGCTCTTCACCATCGAAGCCGACCGCACCGTGCTGATCGAGCGCGCCCGCTTATCGAACCCCGTCGAAGCACTGGAAGCACTCGATCGCGCGGAGCGGTTGCGCCAGGGGGACGACATCGTTCGCCTGAAAGCGGCCGTGTTGTTGCTTCGGCGCGACTTCGCCGGGGCACTCCTCACGTATGATGAACTGGCGAGTCGAGCAGGCGAGCGGCTGGCGTGAGCCGGCTGTTCCCAGGCAAGAACAGTGGGCTCAAGCCCACCGCTCGCCGAGGCATACTCATGACCGACACCGTACTGATCGTGGACGATGAAGAGCCGGTTCGCCGGACGTTCGAAGAGTGGCTGCGCGGGGCCGGGTTCGGCATCCGCGTGCTGTCGGCGTCCGACGCCGAGACCGCGCTCAAGCTCGCCAACGAGAACTCCGTCGATCTCGCTATTCTCGACTGGAACCTCGGTGCGGGCCTCGACGGCCTGCGCTTGCTCGAAGACCTCGCACTCTTCCGGCCGGACATCGTCGCGATTCTCGTGACTGGGTTCGCGGCCCAAGCCACGCCGCTCGATGCCCTCCGCATGGGCGTTCGCGATTACCTCGACAAGAGCGCGGACCTGTCGCGCGAAACGTTCCTCGCCTCGGTTCGCAATCAACTCGAGAAGATTCGCCCGGCGAAGCGGCAGCGCGAGTTCAACCACTCACTGGCGGCGTTCCGCGAAGCCGTCGAGAAGGTGCTTCCCATCGTTCAGACGGCGGCGGCGTTGAACGATCCGGTGCCGCTGCCCGAGGCGGTGCGGTCGCTGTTGCGATTCGCGGCCCGCGCGGTCGGCGCACCGGATGGGGCGTTAATTCTTCGACACGTCGCGGCGGATGGATCGGAATCGCTTGCGGCATACGGCAAGGGCGGTGCCCTACTCCCGACGGCCGGAGTGAGCTTCAGCCGTTCGCTCGCGTCTTCGATTCTGAGCCGTCAGGAAGCCGCTCTTCTGAACGAATCCGACCTCGCGGCATCGGGAATGGTCGAACTCTTCCCCTTTGAAAAGGGTCGCAAGCAGATTCTCGCGGCCCCACTTCCCGCGGGTGCGGGCACGGCCGTCGTGCTGGAACTCTTCGACAAGCCCGCTGGATTCACGGACGACGATCGCCGACTGGTGGGGGCTGCGGCCGAGGTGGGCGGAGATTTGATCCGTCAGGCCATCGCGGAACGGCAAACGCACCGCTTGCTGTTCGATGCCGTCGAGGCCGCGCTCAAGGCGAGTACCGGCGTCGAAGAGGCTTTGAACTCGGACGTACTCTCGAAGCCCGAGGAACCACCGCCCGCGGCGGTGATGGCGAGCCTCCGACAAGGGCTCGGCTCCGATGCGAACGCGCTCGCCGACGGCGACACGACATTGCGTTTAGTCGAGGCCGTGCGCGCTCTCGCGGTGCGGCACGGCCCGAGTGCCGTGGATCACTGCACGCGATTGGTGAACGACCTGCGGAAGTTCCTGGACGAGATCACGGGCGCTGTTTAGCCGCCGCGCTCCGCTCCGAGGACTCCGCGTCGCGGCTAAACGGGTGGATTGAATGGCTTTCCCCACGGTGTTCGATGAACTTGCCATGCTGCTCACGCCGGACCGCCTGCTGCGGGACGCGCGAGCCACCGGCGAAGGCGTCGCCGTCGCGATCATCGATTCGGGCGTCGAGCGTTCCGTCTTGGGGAAGACGTTCCTTCCCATCGAAGGGGCGATCTTTCACGCAAATCAACTCAGTCCTTCGCCCTATCTGGGGCTTCAATCCGCGCCGCACGGCACCACGGTCGCGGACATCATTTTGAGAATCGCACCGCGAGTGAAGTTGTACTCGGCGGATGTGTTCGGCCCGGCGGGGTCGTGCGAAGTGGAGACCGTGATTGCCGCGATCCACCACGCGATCGAGGTGTGGAAGGTGAAGGTGGTGAACCTCTCGCTCGGGGTGCCCGAACACAAATTGCAAATGGTGCAGCGGCGGCAGCAACTCCAGCGGGCCATCGAGGAGGCGTACTACCGCGATGTGTTGGTCGTCGCCGCGGCGCACAACGATCATCCGCTCACCCGCAGTTACCCGGCCGCGTTCGCGCCGCCGCTCCTCTCGGTGGATAAGGGTCTGTTCGCGGATCCGCTCGAGTTCGCTTACAAACTGCGGGAACACGTCGAGTTCCAGGCGCACGGCAAGGGTTACCTCGGCCCATTCGCGCGGGAACCGGCCACGAGTTGGGCCGCGCCGCACCTCACCGGCATCGCCGCTCGCATCTTGTCGCTGAAGCCCGACCTGAAACCGTTCGAGATCAAGACGCTGCTGTACTGGATGTTTCGCTCGGGGAAGCCGAAGTGAGTCGGCGAGCCGAGTTGCATGAGCAACCGGGTTTCTCCGCGACTTCCGAACGCGGCCGCTCACGGGGCTCGGCTCCCCTATTCCTCCTCGTCGTCCTCGTACTGCTTTTTCTTCTTCGGCTTCGACACGCTGGCGTTCCACTCTCTGGCGAACGCCTTATTCACGCCGACGAGTTCGAGGTAGCGATCGGTGATCTGAGCCGGCTTGATGCCGCTGTTCGAGTAAATTGCCGCGCGGATAGAGGCGAATCTTGGCCATCGGTACGGGCTCCTTCGCATTGTGGTTGGCCGATTGTATCGCCTTTGCGGCCGCTCCGCACCCACTCCGCGACACCATTCGGATTGCGTCCCCATTCGGGTGCTGTCACCCTATGATGGAGCGAACTTGCCGAACACCAGGATCGACGATGCCGAACTTTCGCACGACTCGGGGGCGGCCGCTGCCGCTTGGGGCCGCCACCATTCCGGACGGCGTGAACTTCGCACTGCTCTGCCGGCACGGCGAAGCCGTCACTCTCGTAATCCTGCCGCCCGAAGGCCGCGGCGATCCGCTCTTCACCTTCAACCTCGACTCCCAGAAGAACAAGACCGGCGACCACTGGCACGTCGCCGTCTACGACCTTCCTCAGACGTTCTGCTACGGCTGGCGAGCGGCTGGCCCCAAAGCCTTGATGAACCGCTTCAACCCATCGCGGTTGCTGCTCGACCCGGCCTCCGCGATGATCTCGGACGGTGCGACCTGGGCCGGCACCTGCGAAATCGATCCGGATCGCACCTCGCGGCGCAGCCTCTACCACCGCGGCCCGCGCTACGACTGGGGCGAAGACCACCCGCCCCGCACGCCGCTCGAAGACTCCGTGATCTACGAAATTCACGTTCGCGGCTTCACCTGCGATCCGACCAGCGGCATCTCGCAACGCGGCACCTATATCGGACTCATCGAGAAAATTCCGTACTTGAAGGAACTCGGCGTCACGGCCGTCGAACTGATGCCCGTCTTCGAGTGGGACGAGTGCGACTGCCCGTTCTTCCATCCAGACACGAACGAGAAGCTTTCGAACTTCTGGGGTTACAACCCGATCGCGTTCGCCGCACCGAAAGCCGCGCTGGCCGCCACGGCCAAGGACCACGGCCAGGTCCACGAGTTCCGCGACATGGTGAAGGCGTTCCACGCTGCCGGGCTCGAAGTCATTCTCGACGTCGTCTTCAACCACACGGGCGAAGGCGACGACCGCGGCCGCACCTACTCGTTCCGCGGCCTCGACAACGAACTCTACTACTTGCTCGACGATCGCGGCCGGTACCTCAATTTCTCCGGCGTCGGCAACACCGTCAACTGCAACCATCCCGTCGTCCGCGACCTCATCATGACCTGCCTCCGCTACTGGGTCGGCGACATGCACGTCGATGGCTTTCGCTTCGACCTCGCCAGTATTTTGGGGCGCGACCGAAAAGGGAACGTGATGGTCGAGCCGCCGGTGATCGAAAGCATTACCGAAGACGGCGTACTCGCGGACACGAAGCTGATCGCCGAGCCGTGGGACGCTGCCGGCTTGTATCAGGTCGGCGGCTTCCCCTTCGGTCGCCGTTGGACCGAGTGGAACGGCCACTACCGCGACGACGTTCGCCGCTTCTGGCGCGGCGATGCGGGGTTCGCCCCACTGATCGCCTCCCGCGTTTGCGGCAGCGCCGATCTCTATCAGTGGAACAACCGCCTCCCGCGCCACACCGTCAACTTCATCACCTGCCACGACGGCTTCACGCTCTGGGATCTCGTCAGCTACAACCAGAAGCACAACGATGCGAATGGGGAAGGGAACCGCGACGGCCTCGACGACAACTGCTCGTGGAACTGCGGAGCGGAAGGCGAAACGACCGACCCCGAGATTCTCGCCCTCCGATTTCGCCAGTGCCGCAACCTCGTTGGCACCTTGATGCTGTCGCAGGGCGTGCCGATGCTGCTCGGCGGGGATGAGTTCCTCCGCACCCAGCACGGCAACAACAACGCCTGGTGCCAGGACAACGAAACCTCGTGGGTGAACTGGACGTTCGCGGAGGCAAACAAGGACTTCCTGCGCTTTACGAAAGAAATGACCGCCTTGCGGAAGCGGCACCCCGTGCTGCGCCGTCGGCGGTTCTTCACGGGCGAGATTCGGCCCGGCAGCATCGAGTGGCAGGAAGCCGGCCTCACTTCGGTTCCCGAGGCTCCTTATGTCGAGGTCGCGCCGCTGATCGTGGAAATGAGCGAGCACACGCTGGCGACGGCGATAGAGACGCCTCGCACCGTGATGCCGCCGGCCGTGGCCGACATCCACTGGCACGGCACCGAGCCGTACAAGCCGGACTTCGGGCACTACTCGCGGGTGTTGGCGTTCAGTCTCGATGGCCGCTTCCCCGGTCAGGATGTGGGCCGCGGCATGCAACCGTTAGACGGCGATTTTTACGTGGCGATGAATTCGTGGCACGGGGCGGTGAAGGTCCGCATCCCGCCGTCGCCGACGCGCCGCACGTGGCGTCGCGTCGTGGATACCGCGAGGAAGGCCCCCGATGATTTCGTGTCGGAGGGGCTCGGCCCGGTGGTGCTGGAAGGGAGCTACTACGTGCTGGAGGCGTACTCGCTTCTGGTGCTGGTAAGCGAGGGATGAGGTGAAAGCGACGTTCAGCTTCAAGAAGGATTACGGATCCGCCGAGGTGGAAGTGAAGTGGCCCGAGATCGAGAAGTGATACCGCAACCGGTTGCCTCCGAGGGGTATCGTCCCGGTCAAGGGGCTTGCTCGACGGGTGCCGCCGGTGCCTCCACTTTGCCCGGCTCGCCCCTGATCAGCAACACGGCTCCCACGATGAGCGCGAAGGCCGCCGCCGTGCGCCAG
This sequence comes from Gemmataceae bacterium, assembly GCA_043744695.1. Taxonomy (GTDB): domain Bacteria; phylum Planctomycetota; class Planctomycetia; order Gemmatales; family Gemmataceae; genus Urbifossiella. Next base: position 8,173 of record JAYTUG010000228.1, on the reverse strand, counting down.
GTTGGCGTTTCCTTCAAATAGAAGAAGGCGAACACCGCGAAGACGCCGAGCGAAACCGCTTCCTGAATCACCTTCAACTGGGTCGCGGAGAAGTGGCCGTAGCCGAGGCGATTCGCGGGCACCTGGAGTGCGTACTCCGGCATCGCGATGAGCCAACTCACGAGGATCGTGAGCCACAGTGCGACGTTCTTGTACTTCAAGTGCCCGTACCACGCGACCGTCATGAACGCGTTCGAACCGATGAGCAACAGGATGACGTAAAGCGTTTTCATGGTTGAACTCACACCGGAACGAGAAAGCCCACGGACAGCGGTCCGTGGGCTTCTCGATGGAACGAACACCAATCACATCTTAGGCAGGCCGCCCAGCGGCGGAGTCGTGGGGACGCCGGGAACGCTCGGAATCGCCGGAGTCGGCGGCGTGCTGGGCGCGACTGCGGCAGAAGCCGGCGCGGCGTTGATCTCGATCTTCGCTTTCGGCTTCATCTGCGCGAGTACCGCTTCCCGCAGTTTCATCGCGTAGAGCAACTTCACGTCTTCCTTCACTTCCTCGTACTTCTTCGGGGTGCCTGCCTTGCGAGCCGTGATGAGGATGAGGTGGTAGCCGAACTCGGTGGCGACCACGTCGCTCATCTGGTAGGGCTTCAATTCGAACGCGGTCTTGGCGAACGGCTCGACCATCGCACCGGCTCGCGGGAAGAAGTTGAGGTCGCCGCCGTCCTTCTTCGAAGGGCAGAGCGAATCGCGGGTCGCGAATGCCGCGAACAGTTCGTCCGTCTTCTGGACGCGAATCTGTTCCTTCTGAATCGCGTCGGCGGTGGCCGGCGCGGCCGCAACGGCCTTGGCCGCCTCCTGCTCGATCACCTGCTTGATCCCACGAAGCTTCCCAGCCGCTTCCTCTTGCTTCGCTTTGTCCGTACCGGGCGTGAACAGAATGTGCCGAGCGCGTACCATCGAGCCGTCGAACACATCCGGGCTGCTCGTGAACAGGCCTTGAAGCGCGGCGTCCGTGCTCTGACCCTTCACGAAGGATTCCCACTTCAACTGCGCCTGAACCTCGGCCCGGAACTCTTCCTCCGTCAGCATCATCGAGGCGAGTTCGGCCGCGTAATCCTTCTTGACCGCGACGAGTTCCTTCTTCAATTCGCCGACGAGGTTATCGACTTCCTTCGGCTCGACGTTCACTTTGATGGCCACGAGGTAGTGGTCGATCAGCGTGTTCTCGACGAGGTGGTTGATGATTTCCTTGCGGGCCATCTCCTTGGCGCTTTCCGGGAACTGCCGAAGAGCGCGGTGGACGGCGACTTCGGGAATCTGTTGGATCATCGGCTGCGCGCCGAGCGAAGTCGTGACGGTGGCGGCAGTGCCGGTGGGTCGCGGCTCGATTTTGGCTGCCGCTGCGGGCGGCGCGATGCTCGCAGGCGGCGGGACCAACCCGCCCGGCGGCGAGAGCGCCGGCACCACCGGCGGCGTTCCAACTGGCGGCGGCACCGTGCCGGCCGGCGGTTGGGCCGAAGCCGCTGCTGCAAGTGCAGTGCCGAGCATCAATGCCGCGGCGGCCCGAGTCAATTTGCGCATCGCCTACTCCTTCAGACTTCCGAAAGCGCCACGGCTTCCCGAACGGCGCATCGCTCCCGGGGGGTGTTCCAGGCCCGCAGGAATAACCGGGACTCTGGGAAAATCAAGACGGTTTTGGGAAGCGGAGGCCGAAAGGCTTCTGGTCGCCCCTACAATTGCTGGAAATCCGCGAAGTGGAGAAGGAGCCGGCATGGCCGAGCCGTTCAAGATCGTGATCGGGCTGGAAGTTCACGTGCAGTTGCTCACGAAGACGAAGCTCTTCTGTGGGTGCCGGAACAAGTTTGGCCAGCCGCCGAACACCGCGACGTGTCCCGTCTGCCTCGGGCTGCCCGGCGCGCTTCCCGTCATGAATCGCGAAGCGTTTCGGCTCGCGCTCAAGGCCGCGCTCGCGCTCAACTGTCAGCTTGCCGGCTTCACCAAGTGGGACCGCAAGCAGTACTACTATCCGGATCTGCCCAAGAACTATCAGATTAGCCAGTACGATCTGCCGTTCAGCCACGATGGCTGGCTCGACATTCCCGGGAAGCGCGTCGGCATCATTCGCGCGCATCTGGAGGAAGACGCCGGGAAGAACCTGCACGATGAGTCCGGCCGCGGTGGCGACACGAAGGTCGACCTCAACCGCACCGGCACGCCATTGCTGGAAATCGTCTCGCATCCGGAAATGAACAGCCCGGAGGAAGCGACGGCGTACATGGAGGAAATCCGCCTCATGATGCGCGAACTCGGCATCTCCGATTGCGAGATGCAAGAGGGAAGCCTCCGCTGCGACGCCAACGTGAATGTTCACGTGCCGCAGGGTGACTCGTTCGCCGCGACGCCGTTAGTGGAGATCAAGAACCTGAACAGCTTCCGCGCTGTCGGCCGGGCTATCAAATACGAGGCCGAGCGCCAGTTCAAAGAATACGAGAAGGACCCCATCGGTTACCGCATCGACAAGATCAAGAAAACAACCGCGGGGTGGGACGACGCAAAGGGCCGCACCGAAGTTCAGCGTCAGAAGGAAGATGAGGCCGACTATCGCTACTTCCCCGATCCGGATCTCGTGCCGGTGATCGTGAGTGCCGAACAGATTGAAGCGGTGCGAGCGGAGATGGGCGAGTTACCTCAGCATCAGCGGACCCGGCTCGTGAAGCAGTACGGCCTCAGCGAGTACGACGCCGAGGTGCTGACCGCGAAAGGCCGCAAAATCGTGGCGTACTTCGAGGCAGTTGCCGGCATTCTCGGCGAAGCGAAGGCTGCTGCGAACCGCATGAGCGATTTGATCTTCCCCGTGCTAGCCGAGCGCAAGGAAGAGATCGACGCCTTCCCGATCGCAGCGGTTGCGTTCGCCGACCTCATTAAGAAGACAGTCGCATTGAGCAAGCAGGACCGCCTCGACCTGATGGCGCACATGCTGGAACGCGGCACCGATGTGGATGCAGCGATGCAGGCCACGGGAATCCAACCGCAGACCTTCGACGAATCCACTTTGCGCCTCGCGGTACTCGCGGCCATCGCGGCGAACCCAAAGGCGGTGGCCGACTTCAAGAAGGGCAAGGATGCCGCGAAGATGTCCATCGTCGGTGCCGTGATGAAGGCAAACAAGGGCACCCCGAACGATGTCGTGCGCAAACTCGTAGACGAGGAGATGGTGAAACTGTGAGAAATCCTGTTTCGTCGCACCTCGCCGCATGGTAAAAGGGATATTGCCTTCCTGCCTCACCCGGGGGCTCACGCCCCTCGGCTCGCCAAGAATTCGCCATGCGATACGCCATCACACTGCTGTGTCTCGCCGTGCCGTCGATTGCCTCGGCTGCGGACGCGTTCCATTTTGAAAACGACATCCTGCCCATTCTCGGGCGCTACGGATGCAACTCGTCCGGCTGCCACGGCAAGGCCGAAGGCCAGGGTGGGTTCAAACTCTCTGTGTTCGCGTTCGACCCCGAGGCGGACTATTCGGCGCTCAGCAAGGAAGGTCGCGGCCGCCGCGTTTTCCCCGCCAACGCCGACGAAAGCCTGATGCTTCGCAAGGCTTCCGGCCGCACCGCCCACGGCGGCGGCACCCGCATCCAATTCGGCTCCGACGATTACAAAACGCTCCGCGGCTGGATCACCTCCGGATTGCCCATCGGTTCACCCGATGCCCCGCGAGTTATCGGCATTCGCGTGGAACCGGTCGAGCGCGTGATGGGCGTGAAGGCCGCGGTGCCGCTGAAGGTGATCGCCAAACTCTCCGACGGCAGCGAGAAGGACGTGACCAAACACGCCCGCTTCCAGTCGAACAACGACGCGGTGGCGCTCGTGACGCCGAACGGCGAAGTGCATTCGCTCGAGGTGCCGGGGGAAGCGACCGTGATGGCCGCGTACATGGGTGAAGTCGGCGTCTTTCGCGCGATCGTGCCGCGACCTCAGCCGCTTGCGGCTTCGCGATTGCCGCAACTCAATTTCATCGACAAGCTCGTCGACGAGAAACTCGCCAAGCTGAACGTTGCGGCATCACCACTGTGCGACGACGCCGAGTTCCTGCGGCGCATCTATCTGGATCTCACGGGAACATTGCCGACCGCCGAGTCCGCCCGCAAGTTCCTGACCGACACCGCCGCGGACAAACGCACCAAACTCGTTGAAGCCCTGTTGAAGACGCCCGAATTCGCGGACCTCTACTCGATGCGCTGGGCCGATTTGCTCCGCGTCGAACGCGGCACCCTCGGCCACGAACGCGCCTACGGCTACTACAAATGGATTCGCGATTCGGTACGCGAGAACAAACCGTTCGATCAGTTCGCCCGCGAACTGATCACCGCCGAGGGCCCGACGGCTGAGGTCGGGGCCGCGAATTTCTACAAGGTCGTCACCAAGCCTGGGGAAATGGCGGGGGCCGTGTCGCAGGTCTTCCTCGGCATCCGCATCGGCTGCGCCGAGTGCCACCACCATCCGTTCGACCGCTGGTCGCAAACCGATTACTCTGGCATGCTCGGCTTCTTCGCCCCCGTCGCGGCCCGCGGCGACTCCGTCTTTTCTTCCGGCGACCCCGCCACCGCACACCCGCGAACGAAGAAGCCCGTCTTCGCGCATCCACTCGGCGCGAATATGCCCGAGGCCGACCCGAAGGGCGATCGCCGGCTCGGGCTCGCCGACTGGATGACGCGACCGGACAACCCGTACTTCGCCCGCAACCTGTCGAACCGCGTCTGGGCCTGGATGCTCGGCATCGGCATCGTCGAACCGGTCGACGACGTGCGGGCCACGAACCCGCCGAGCAATCCCGAACTGCTCGACGCCCTGGCGAAGTTCGCCGTCGACAGCAAGTTCGACGTGCGGAAACTGATCGCAGTGATTGCGGCGTCGCGGGTTTATCAATCGTCGTCGCGGCCGAACGAGACCAACGAGAAGGACGAGCGGAATTTTTCGCGCGGCATGTTCAAGCGGCCGGACGCCGAGGTGCTGTTGGACATGGTCTGCCAGGCGACGGGCGTGCCGGAGAAATTCACCGGTTCGCCCAACATCACGCGGGCCGTGCAACTCTGGGACAGCAAGGCCCGCAACGAGTTCTTGAAGTTGTTCGGGCGGCCCGTGCGAGCGACGGCGTGCGAGTGCGAACGGACCAAGGAGCCGAGCGTGGCCCAGGTGTTAAACTTGTTGAATTCACCGGACGTGCAGGCGAAACTGAGCCACGAGGCCGGCACCGTGGCGCGATTAGTGCGCGAGCAAAAAGACGATGCGAAGCTGGTGGATGAGTTGTACCTGACCTTCTTCGCGCGCTTGCCTTGGAAGGACGAGGCCACGATCGCATTGGGACATTTGAAGAAGCGTGCCGCGACTCGCCGCCAGGCGGCGGAGGACCTCGCCTGGGCGCTGTTGAACAGCACCGAGTTCGTGTTCAATCATTGAGCTGGGAGATAGGTGGCCTGATAATGATCCCTCCCTCCGTTCGACGATAATGGCTATCTGCCGCCGGGCGTGCATCCGGCTTCGCTCGACGAAATCAAGGGGCGTTTCGGCAACGAATCCGAGTTGCGCCGGGTGCAGATGGAGTCCCTGACTTGGCTCGTTGAGTTGGCACGCCGAGCCGGGGTCGTGCGATTGGTCATAAACGGGAGTTTCACGACCGACGCTTTCGAGCCTAACGACGTGGATTGCGTCCTCTTAATCGAGTCCGACTTTCCGAAAGACAAAGACGCCGAGGCGGAACTGATCGGAGGACTGCCGTTTCTTGAGATGAACTTGGTGAGGCAACCTGGCTTCGACGGCCTTGTTCAGAAGTTCTTCGCGACCGACCGCAATTTGGTCGCCAAGGGAATGGTGGAGGTGATCCTATGAGTCTGCAAAGTCCTCGAGAGTTGAATGCGACACGGGAAAAGCTGAGTATGCTCGAAGCACTATTCGAGGCGGACAAGCGCGATCTGAGTGGTGACGCGCATGTGCGGGAACTGAGCATGCGATCGCTGAAGCGGCTCATCAACCAGCTGAAGGAAGAGATCGCTCGTTTTGAGTCGCGTGGCACTGAAAAGTCCGCCATCTGCTGACAGTCGGCACTGCGGCGGAAGCCCTTGCTTGGGCGATGTTGAACAGCACGGAGTTTTGTTTAATCATTGATTGACAACATGGCGAGCCGACGGCCGTAAGGCCGCGGGTGATCGATGGACGAGAAAGCAGCACTAGCCGTGCTACTCGAGAAGGCCTTCCAAATGGCGGGCGAACGTGCGGACGTTGGGTTTGATCTGGAGCGAATTTCTTCGACTATTTCTAAATTACCGAATGGACTTGGTGCGACTCTTCAGTCATTGTTCAACACAACATGGCCAGCGGAATCGTACTTTCTCGGAGCGATTGAACTCTTGGGGCCGGACAGGATCATCGAAGAACATGAATCTCTGTTGCCGGGCTGCTTGATCGTTAAGCATGGCTTTCTTTGCATCGGGAGCGATGGCGGCGGCACCATGTACGGCTTTTGCGTTGGCGATCAAAAGGTCTACCTTATTCCTCACGAGTATGTTTCCGAGGATGCTGTCTACGCCAAACCTTGGAAACAATTGGAAGTCACAGCGGAGAACATCAAGTGTATTTCGGAACAGACATGGGATTCATTGACATCACTCTTTCAGTGGGCGCTAATTGAGTTGAACAAGATGGACGACGAGAACAAGAAAACACCCGAGGCCTGACGGCCTTCGGCTCGCCAAGAGATCCCATGATCCATCGCCGCGATGCAATGATTCGTCTCGGGTCGCTCGGAAGCGCCCTGGCCCTGCCATCGCTTCTCCAGGCTTCGCCTGAGAAGCGAACCGGGTCCGCCGATTCGTGCATCTACATCTTTCTCTGGGGCGGGCCGCCGCAACAAGACACCTGGGACATGAAGCCCGACGCCCCGCAAGGCATCCGCAGCCAGTTCCAACCGATCGACACCGTCGTGCCCGGCATCCGCATCTGCGACCAGATGCCGCTCTTTGCGAAGCACACGGACAAGACCGCCATCATCCGCTCGCTCACGCATCCGAGCAACCTGCACGAGCCGAGCGTGTACCGCATGTTCACGGGCCGCCGCGATGAAACGCTGGTGTCGCCGCGGAACCAACGCAAGCGCACCGACCCGCCGAACTTCGCGTCGGTGGTGTCGTACTTCTCGCCGCCCGGCCCGATTCCCGCCGCAGTCACGCTGCCGCGTCCGGTCGGTCACGACGGCGTGACCTATGCCGGCACGCACGCCGGGTTCCTCGGGCCGAAGCACGACCCGCTGGAAAAGGTCGCCGCGAACAAGGCCCGCGACCCCGCCCCGCACCCGACCGTGTTGCCGCCGGACGTGGATGTCACCCGCCTCGTGGCCCGCGAAGGCCTTCGCAAGATTCTCGAAAAGCAGGACGCCCACCTGCAGCGCACCGGCGCGTCCGGCCACGACGATTCCCGCGATCAGGCGATCCGCATGATCTCGTCGCCGGTGGTTCGTCGTGCGTTCGACCTGGAGCGCGAACCGCCGAAGCTCCGCGATCATTATGGCCGCAACGAGTACGGCGAGAGCTTCCTGCTGGCTCGCCGGCTCGTCGAATCGGGCGTGAAGGTGGTGTCGGTGATTTGGATGTACATCATGCCGAACGGCGGGGTGGCGAACGTCTGGGACAATCACGGCGGCACCGCCGGGCTCGGCGGCATTACCGGCTACGCGATGCTCAAGGAGAAGTACTGCCTGCCGCCGCTCGATCGGGCGCTCGCCGCTCTGCTCGATGATTTGAATCAGCGCGGCATGTTGGATCGCACGTTGGTCGCGGTGGCGGGTGAGTTCGGCCGCACGCCGCTGATCAACAAGGACCAGGGCCGCGATCACTGGGGTGCGGCGCAGAGCGTGCTGTTGGCCGGCGGCGGCATTCGCGGCGGTCAGGTGTACGGGGCGACCGATAAGATTGCGGCGTATCCGAGTGACAAGCCGGTGTCGCCGGAGGATTACCTGGCGACGATTTATCATGCGATGGGCCTGGACCCGCACACTGAGATGATCGATAAGGAGAACCGCCCACATCGCCTTGTGGATGGGGTGCCGGTGAAAGGTTTGTTTTGAATTGGCGAGCCGACGGCCGTCAGGCCGCGGGTGAATCGCCTCAACGAGTAACCCGCGGCCTGAC
>JAYTUG010000227.1:0-2037 GCA_043744695.1 Gemmataceae bacterium | reverse complement strand
AACTTCCTCGGCACCAACGACCATCCCGGCGACTACCGTTCCAGCGGTTGCTCGGCGTGCCACGTTCCCTATGCGAACGACCGCTCGCCGATCCACTCGGGGCCGCTCGCGAAGTTCGGCAATCGCGGCATGAGCGCGTCCACCGACCCGACCATTCCCAAGAACGAATCCGGCCATCCGATCGATCACAAGTTCACGAACGCGATCCCCGTGAGCCAGTGCATGGTCTGCCACGTGCATCCCGGCACCACGGTCATGAACAGCTACATCGGCTACCAGTGGTTCGATGAAGAAACGCACGCCGAGTTGATGTACCCGAGCAAGCAGAAGAACCCGACGGCGGAAGAGTTGATCCGCGTGGGATTCCGGAACCCGAACGAGTCGGCGGCTCGCGGCAACCTCTCCGACCCCGCCTTCGTCAACGACCTCGTCCAACTCAACCCGCGCATGTCGAAGCAGCAATTCGGAGACTTCCACAGCCACGGCTGGGCGTTCCGGGCGGTGTTCAAGAAGGACCGCGTCGGGAACCTGACCGACCACGCGGGGCAACTCGTCGGCCCGCCGACGCCGGAGAAACTCGCGGCGGCCACCTCATTCCCGAACCAGGCTCGCGACTTCCATCAGAAGTATCAATACGCCGATCCGCACGTCGCCGTGCTGGCCGAGAAGAAACTGAACGCCACTCGCGACGGCACCCCCGTACACCTCATGGACATCCACATGGAGAAGGGGATGCACTGCGTCGATTGCCACTTCTCGCAGGACATGCACGGGAACAACCGCCTACATCAGGAGGTGCGGGCGGCGACCGAGATCGGCTGCATCGATTGCCACGGCACGGCGAGCCAGTTCGCCACTTTGAAGACCTCTGGCCCGGCCGCGTACACCTCCGCCCCGGACGGCAAGGGCCGCAATCTCTTGGGGCTTAAGACGCCCGAGAACGGCCCGCGATTCGAAGTGCAGGACGTGGGCGACGGCCGCATCCGCATCTTCCAAAACTCGATGGTCGAGAAGGGCCTCCGCTGGGAAGTGGTTCAAACGAAAGACACCATCACGAAGGGGCACGGCCGCTACAACGAGAAGTCCGCGCTGGCGAAGACCGTGCGTGTCGAGGACGGCAAGATGGTCTGGGGCGATCTTCCCCCGGACGGCGAGAAGTGCATCGCGCACAAGAATGAGAACATGAGTTGCGTCGCGTGCCACTCGTCGTGGAACCCGAGTTGCTTCGGCTGCCACTTGCCGCAGAAGGCGAATGTGAAGAGCCCGCAACTCCACGCCGACGGCAACGTGAGCCGCAACTACACGGCGTATAACTTTCAGACGCTCCGCGACGACACTTACATGCTCGCCAAGGACGGCGACGTGACCGGCAACCGCGTCAACCCCGCCCGTTCGAGTTGCGCCATCCACGTCGGCTCGCACAACGGCAACCGCGAGTCGATCTACATCCAGCAGCAAACCATCTCGGCGGAAGGGTTCGGCGGCGTCGCCTTCAGCACGAACGTGCCGCACACGGTTCGCGGCAAGGGTGCCCGCGAAACCAAACAGTGTACCGATTGCCACCTTTCGCAGAAGAACGACAACAACGCGTGGATGGGGCAACTCCTCATGCACGGCACCGGCTTCATGAACTTCATGGGGAAGTACTGCTGGACGGCGGCGGGTGAAGAAGGGCTCTTCGGCGTGGCCGTTACCGAGTCCACCGAGCCGCAGGCGGTGTTCGGCAGCGACCTGCACCGCGCCGCTTATCCGGACAACTACAAGAAGCACGCCGAGCGCGGCGGGCTCATCAAGCACGCTCACGAACACCCCGGCCGCGATATTTCCGTCGGCATCGGCAAGCCGTTCCAGAAGTCCGAAGTGATCATGGTGCAGAACCGCGGCGAGTACCTCTACGCGGCCTGTGGCGAAGCTGGCATCCGGGTCTTCGACATTGCTTTCATCGACGACAAGGCCTTTTCCGAACGCATCACCACGGCACCGGTCTCGCCCGTCGGGCAGCAGTTCTACCTGCCCACGAAGTACGCCACGTACATC
>JAYTUG010000226.1:0-2037 GCA_043744695.1 Gemmataceae bacterium | reverse complement strand
AAGCGACCGTGCGGTTTCAGTTCACCGCCGAACACCGTGAGGGCGACAAGTTCGAGTACCAGTTGGAAACGATGCTGACGCTCGACAAACGGACCGGCACGGTCGCGTGTGACCTGCCGGGCCTCGCGACCCTGGCCCAAGAGCATCTGGACCGCGCCATCGACGCCCGGACCGGTTCTGACGTTACACGCGTGATTCAGAAACTGTTCGAGCGACACGCCGATCTGTTCGCGATCCGGCCGCAGGGCGGATGCTACTACTGTCCGCAACAGCATTGCGGGTTCGTGGACAAAGTGCAACTCTTCCTCGGCCGGATCAACGGTCAGTTGCTGCGATTCCCGATCCAGGCCGGCACTTCGGAGGGCGATCGAAGCGTCAAGGAAGCGGTCGCCGCGGGACGGGCCGCTACGCGCTCCACAACGTGCAAATCCGCGGCTCCACCGGCCACGTGATTGGCACGGACTCGAAGCAGTTGCTCGTCTGGGGCGGGTTCACCCTTCCATTCCCGGACGATCTTCTCGTCCCGGCGATTCCGGTCTTCGGCAGTCGCGAACTGGCCGAAGAAACGGAAGTCGTGTTGGGACAAACCGAATCCGAAGTCGTGGTGACGTGCGGCCCGTCGTCGGTGTTCCTGGCAATCGGCGCGGGCAAGTATCCCGATGCGCTGTCGATCCTGCCGAAGCCCGAGTCCTGTACCACGGTCACCCTCGACGACGCCCAGGTCTCGGAACTGCTTCGCGCTCTGCCCGCATTGCCGGGAGCGACGAACGAGGATCGCCCCGTCACGCTCGATCTCTCGGACGGACTCACCGTTCGTGCTCGCGACGAGGCGACCGAGGCGGTGCAGGAACTCCACCTGTCCGTCGCGGTGGTAGGCACTCCGTTGGCCGCGGCAGTGAACCGCTCGGCAATCGAGCGGGCACTGCGATTGGGTTGCCGGAGGCTGCTCATCCCGCCCGGTGTTCGACTCCTCGCCCTCGAAGGACCGGACCGCATCTTCGCCGTTGCTGCTCTCGATTCCAGCGCCGTCGTCCCGTCCGCGAATCGACCTTCGCCTCGATCCGCGATTCCATCCTCCAGGAGTCACCCCATGAAACCCGTCAACGGCACGGCCGTGAACGGTCGTCATCCGCCAACGCCGAGTGAACCCGAGACGTTCGACCCGCTCGCCGAAGCCGAGGCGATCCGCCTCCTCGTCGTCGAAGTCGGTTCGCGACTCGCCCGTCTGATCGGGATGCTTCGCTCGACCCGCAAGGAAAAGAAGGTGCTCGCCAACGTGTGGGCCGGATTGAAGCAGTTGAACCTCGCCCCGGGAGGCTCGTCGTGACGAATCTCGTCATCGACAAGGTCCGCGAACTCGCCGATTCGCTCGCCGATCTGAAGGTGCGACTTCGATTGGCGCTCGCTGGCGAAATGGCACAACTCGTCGCTCAGGCGATCGGCGATGTGGTTCGCACCCTCGTCGCCGGCCGCACCGGTGTCGGCGAGTTCCGACCGCACCGCGTGTCCCCAACCGGGCGTGAAGCCGATCCGTGGGACGCCGACGAGGATGAAGAGTTCGACGACTCGCGGCGATACGAGATCGACGAAACTGGAACGGTGGCGGAAGCCGGAGCGCCGGCGGGCGCAGCCGCGGCACCCGTCGCCATCGCCGCTGCAGTCCATGTCGTTCGCTGGTGGCTCGGTCGCCGAGGCAACTTGATCACGGCGATCGGGGCCGGGCTCGGCGTGGGCCTCCTTGGCCTGGCTGGCGGTACGGTCGTGCGCACCGCGCTCGCGATTCTGACCGCCGCCGCCGATCTTCTGTCCGTCACCGACGGTCTGAACGCAAGCGCGGTTCGCCTGCGCTCCGCCTGACCATGCAGTTCCGAATCACCCCTTCCGCCCTTCAACCCCTGGGAGTCTCTCATGTCTGCTCAAGCCACAATGGTCAACGGCTGAACCTCCCCATGTTTGGTGGACAGTGAGTTAAGGGGTACTCTTGACCCAAGGAGAGACCCCGAAATGGCAGAATCCCGTCGCGCGTTCACCCGCGAG
>JAYTUG010000225.1:0-28808 GCA_043744695.1 Gemmataceae bacterium | reverse complement strand
CGCAGTTCGCAAACCACCCTCTCCCCGGCGGGGAGAGGGTGGGAAGCCTCGCCTCGGGTTCTCCTGGTCCATAGCTACAATCATCGTTGAGCAGCCTCTTCCCATGCCCGTTGCAACCGGGCACGATGGGTATCTCGCTCGGCATCGCGGAGCATCGAATGCGCGGAGTGTTGACGGTCATCTTGGCGGGCGGGCGGGGCACGCGCCTCGAACCCCTCACCCGCGATCGCGCCAAACCCGCCGTCCCGTTCGGCGGGCTCTACCGCATTATCGACTTCACGCTTTCCAACTGCCTCAACAGCGGCCTGCGGCGGATCCGCGTGCTCACGCAATTCAAATCGTTCAGTCTCGATCGGCACCTTCACGCCGGTTGGAACTTCCTCAGCCCCGAACTCGAGGAATCGGTGGAGGTGCTGCCGCCGCAACAGCGCATCGACGAGACGTGGTACAAAGGCACGGCCGACGCGATCTATCAGAACATCTACTCGTTGGAACGCGAGAACGCCGAGCTCGTGCTCATTCTGGCCGGAGACCACATTTACAAAATGGACTACGGCTTGATGCTGAAGGCGCACAAGGATCGCAATGCGGACGTCACCATCGGGTGCATTCCCGTACCCCTCGCGGAGGTGCGGCAATTCGGCATCATGCAAACGTCTCCGGACGATCGCGTTCACCACTTTCTCGAGAAGCCCAAAACCGCGGAGCCCATGCCCGGCGACCCGCGAAACGCTCTCGGATCCATGGGCATTTACGTTTTCAACACGCGGCTGCTCTTCGAACTGCTCTGCGAGGATGCCGCCAATCCGAATAGCGACCACGATTTCGGCAAGAACATCGTGCCCGCCATGATCGACGCGGGGCAGAAGGTTTACGCCCACCGCTTCCGCGATGAGAACCGCAAGGCCGCTCCCTACTGGCGCGACGTGGGCACGCTCGATGCGTACTATCAAGCGAACATGGACCTGATCGCCGTGGAACCGGTGCTGAATCTGTACGATTCGGCGTGGCCGATCCGCACGTTCCACCCGCAAAGCCCGCCTCCGAAATTCGTATTCAGCGCCGAGGGGCCGCTGGGTCACGCTCGCCGCGGCGAAGCGCTCGATAGCATCGTCTGCCCCGGTTGCATCGTCTCGGGTGGCCAAGTGCGGCGGAGTATCCTTTCGCCGCGGGTGCGGGTGAACAGCTACGCCGCGGTGGAAGATTCGATCTTGCTGGAAGGCGTGGACGTGGGCCGCTACTGCCGCATTCGGCGCGCGATCATCGACAAAGACGTCCGCCTGCCTCCGTACACGGTGCTCGGTTACGACGCCGAGTTCGATCGCCGTCGCGGCTTCACCGTCACGGAGTCCGGCGTGGTGGTCGTGGCGAAGGCCGAGCCGCCGGAAACGTTCCTGGCCCCGAACCCGCTGCCGAACTGACCGCAACTGGAGTGAAGCCGATCATGCTGCGATACCTGCCCGCGATTCTGGTACTCGGCCTCATGGCCGCCGCTCCGGCGGACGAGCCCAAGACGCCGACGTTCGCCGCGACGGATTGGCCGTGGTGGCGGGGCCCGAATCGCGACGGGCTCGCGGCCGCGGATCAGAAGCCGCCCCTGAAGTGGAGCGAGACGGAGAACGTGCTCTGGAAAGCGCCCGTGCCGGGCCGCGGGCACGGAGCCCCCACCGTCGTCGGCGACCGCGTCTTTCTCACGGCAGCGGACGATTCGCAGTGGATCCTCTGTTTCGACCGCAACACCGGGAAAGAACTCTGGCGTCACGAGGCTCATCGCGGCGAAGTGATCCCGAAGGGCAGTCCGAACAATACCAAGGCTTCCTATTCATCCTGCACACCGGCTTGCGACGGCGAACGCGTCATCGTCAACTTCCTGAACGGCGGCGCGGTTTACGCCACCGCCGTCGATCTCGAAGGCAAACGGCTCTGGCAAACGAAGGTGACAGACTACGTTTTGCACCAAGGGTTCGGATCGTCGCCGACGATCTATCAATCGCTGGCCATCGTTTCCGCCGATAACAAAGGAACGGGCGCGATCGTGGGCCTGAACCGTTCCAACGGCAAGATCGTCTGGACGCGGTCGCGGCCGAAGCTGCCCAACTACGCCTCGCCAATCGTGCACACCATCGACGGTAAGGATCAGCTCCTCTTCATCGGCTGCGATCTCGTGACGAGCCTCGACCCGCTCACCGGCAAGGAACTCTGGGAAACCAAGGGTTCGACGACCGAGTGCGTCACGTCCACCATCACCGACGGCAAGCTGATCTTCACCAGCGGCGGCTACCCGAAAAACCACGTCTCGGCGATCCACGCCGACGGCTCGGGCAAGCTCGCCTGGGAGAACAAGGAGCAGGTGTACGTGCCGTCGATGTGGGTGCGAGGCGGGCATCTGTTCGCCGTGACCGATAAAGGCTCCGCTATTTGTTGGAAGTGCGACTCGGGTCGGGAAGTCTGGCGCGAGCCTTTGAAGGGCGCATTCACGGCCTCACCGGTGCCGGTGGGCGATCTCGTCTTTGCCGCATGTGAAGCGGGCAACACCTTCATCTTCAAGGCGACGCCGACGGAGTTCGATCTGGTCGCCGAGAACAAGCTCGGCGACGAGGTGATGTCCACGCCCACGATCTGCGGGAGCCGCATCTACATGCGCGTCGCCTTCAAGAAGAACGGCAAGCGCGAAGAGATGCTCTACTGCGTGGGGAGGTGAAAGCCGCAGGATTGTCTGACCAACGGTCAACGTGGAGTACTTCTCGGAACGGGCATCTCTTCTTCGGCGCGCCCGGGAATCGACCAACGACCCTTGTTCGCAAGGTATCGAAGCACGGCTTCAGAGTCGTAGAATTTATCGAACTCGCCTTCCGTTTCCTCTGGATTGCGGAGATAGATGCTCAAATCGCATTTGCGAAGCAACGCAAGCTCGATGAGTAACGCCTGAGTTTGATCGACTGAAATCGAGCACATACCATCCCGTTTGATTTCAACAATCGCTACATCCAACAGGAGAGGAAAAGCCTCGATCTTTTTCTCAAAGCGTTTTGAGACCAGTAAGTCAATGCGCGTTCCCGGGCCAATATATGAAGCTGGCCGGGATGAAATGTCTAATCGTAGTGAGACGATCCATTTGCCAGGAATAATATCTGGGTTCTTGGAGAATTCAGGACCGGCAGTCAAGTTTACCTTCGGCTGTGGTGGACCGCTGGACCGTGCCTTATGGTCCCCAATAATCGTCATCAAAAAAAGGACGAACATCATCGACAAGAAGGTCGACTTTCGGGTCACAGATTTGAGATGTTTGAGCGCGGAAATAAATCGCCTCCTTGATGAGATTTGGAACGAAACAAGACGTCATAAGTTAGTCTCTTTCCAGACTTCAGCCATGATGTTGCCTGGCTTAATTGGAAGCCCTGTGAGCCAGCGATTCGCGGAATTCGTCTGTGTAAGAGCAACTGGGATGATTCTGCCGGAATCGACTTCCGAGAAAACAGTTGTTCCTTGCGTGAGCGCTTGCTCCGCTGGAAGTGGAGTCCACGTGGACATCGCAACTGCTCCAGACCCATTCCACTTCCAGCCGCCCGTCGAGGCACGCACTGTATACGACAGACTCGCACCGTTATCGGTCTCCTTCGTATGAACGGCGAAGTCGAGTGTAAAATCCATATTAAGCGACACGGCACTCATGTCCGTTAACTTTTGGGCACCGTTCGGTTGCACCATCATAATGAAAGTCCGATGCCGACCATCAACTGATCGCTGTCAATCCTCGAGGTCAGAGTAAACGGTGCATCCGTCGTCGGTTCAGAAGTCGAAAGCAAAAAGTTCGAAATCGAGGCGGAGGGAACCTCGCGGCTTTCCAGTGTCTCGAGTCGGAGAGGATTACGGTGTGTGCGACTCGATATGGGCGAGTTCTTGATCCGGCTTCGTTTGAAGTGTGAGAACATGGGAAAACCTCTTAAAGGACATTGAAACCGGAAGATCCGTTCCAGTCAACAGAATTCGGAAAGAAATCGCCGAACCCGCAAGCGGCAAGACAATCACACTTCACTCAACTCGACCAATCGGCTCTTCTCGGTCAGCGACTTCGCGGCGGCGCGGACGATCGCCGTCACGGCCAGGATTTCGTCGTGAGGGATCGGCTCCACGCCGGTCCGCACCATATCGCGGAACGTCGCGGCCATCCGGAACATCTCGTAGTGGTGGCCGTACCAGAAGTCGCTCTCGATCGACGGCGTGAACTCGAACTTCCGCTTCTCGAAGAACACCGACGTGTGGCAGTACTCCCAGTTCTCGTTCGGGCGGCCGAACCAAATCTCGGCGGGCATGCGGTCGGGATACGTCACCAGAGCGTGGCACTGGTTGTCGCGGGCATACATGCTCACGGCCTTCGCTTCGGCTCCGAGGAGCGAGACGACCGTCCATGCCGGATGGTGCCCGTAGACGAGCCAGCCGTCCGGCGAGTAGCCGCCCTGAACTGCCGCAATCACGTATTGGATCGCGCCGAATTCCTTGGAGTCGCGCTTGCGGATCGCGGCCTCCATGCCCTGCTCGTGGCGAAACAGACTCGACGACATGAGCGGTGCCTTGTGCTTCTTCGCGAAGTCGAGAATGGCCCTGGTGCCGGCCACGGTTTCGCCGATGGGCTTGTCGCAGAAGGTGGGCAGTCCGCGCTTGAGGGCCGGGGCGATCAGCGCGAGGTGGTCGTCGCCGTAGCCGGAGGCGTCGCCGAGCCAGATGGCATCGACGTTGTCGACGAGTTCTTCCAACGACTTCGCGGCCTTCACCCCGGGGAACGCTTCGAGGTACGGCGCGACTACCGAGGGATCGGCATCGTAGTAGTGCGTGATTCTTGTGTCGGGGAAGGGGAGTTGATCGAAGTTAAACTTCGGGTTGCGGGTGTACTTCTTGAACATGTCGGCGGAGCCGGGATCGAGGTACTTCTTGATGGCGTCGAGGTTGCACTCGGGGTGCAGATATTGTGCGAAGTGCCAGGTGTGGCCGTTGCGGGGTTGCGGTTTGCCGCGGATCGAAGCGGAGATTACGCCGATGCGGTAGACCTTTTTTGGGGCCTCCGCGGCGGCGCGATTCAGGGCCAATGGTGCCGCAGCGGCGGCGAGCAGTGCGTGTCGACGAGTCGGGGACATGGGCTAGACCTGCGGGGTGAGTGAGAATCGAGCGAGCATGTCGCGAACGGCAGCAACCAAGTCGGGAACCTCGGCAAGGCCGCCGATGCCGGTGTCGCCGCACGCCAGGCGCTTCTCCACGGGCGAGACGATGCGGAGCGTCTTGGCGCGGTCGTTGATCTGCGCGATGAGGGCGGCATCGTCGAGGTGGCCGGGCACGTGCGAGGCCCCGCAATCGGCACCGATGGAACGCAGGTGCCGCTTCGTGAACGGGTGCTGCCACATGAACGCGTTCATTGCCGGAGCGAGGACGACGGGCTTCGCGGTGTCCCAGGCTCGCCAGACGCAGGTGAGGCAGTTGTCGCAGAGGCCCAGCGCGAACTTGGCGAGCGTGTTCGCGTCGAGCGGAGCGATGAGGAAGACATCGGCCCACTTCCGCAGTTCGATGTGAAGCACGGCATCTTCGCGCTGGTAGCGTTCCCCCGGCCACTCGTCCGAATCGAGGAAGACGACCTTCTCGCCGTGGAAGTTGACATCGAAGAAGTAAGTGGCGGCGTCGGTTGCCACGACCTTCACGGCGTGGCCCTCGGCGACGAGCGCATCGTAGAGTGCCGGCACGCGAACGGCTGCCACGCTACCCGTCGCGCCGATCAAGACGTTAGCCATGCTCCACCTGCGCTTCGTACAGTGCTTCGATCGCAAGCACGATCCGCTCGGATAACTCGGGGCGAGGGATGCGTTCGTAACCCTCGGCGAGCGGCCCGAGGTAGGCGCAGTGCTTCGCGCCGTCGAGCGTGTTCGCGACCATGAGATCGGCCGCGGATTGGTTCCGCGAGAACTCCGCAATTTCGAGCAACTCCGCGTCCGCGATGCCGACCTCCAGTTTGAACTTCACGAGGATGCCCTCGAAGCCCCACGGCGAGCGGAAGCGGTCGATGAGTTTGGGTGCCCGCACGAGCCGCAGCCAGAGTTCCGATTCGTTGCTCTTGATCTTCCCGGCCTTTTGCTCCGAGAGTTTCGGCACCCCCCCCCGGCCTTCCCACTCGCTGGTTCGAGCATTGAAGAACGTTGCCGAATCGAGTGAGTACGTGCCTGCCGGCAGATAGTCGTTCACGGCGGCGGAGTGGCAGACGGCGTCGAAGCGGTTGCTTCGCATCTGCACTTGGAGGGCGTTGGCGAGGTCGTCGAACGTGCGGTAAGCCAGAACCGCGAACCGTTCGCCGGGGCTCTCGGGATCGATGCCAAATTCCTGGAGTACATTCGGTTGCGAGGTGAGAAGCGTGACCGCGTGCCCGCGATTCCAGGCCGCGACCGCAAGCGCAGCCCCGGTTCGCCCACTGAAAATGTTCGTCAGGCACCGCACCCGGTCGATCGGCGATTGCGTGTTTCCCGCGGTGACGAGGACGTTCATGGATCTCTCAGTGTGCATCGCGAAGACGCAAGCGAAAAGGCGTTACTCCAGTTCCAACACGTAGGCGGTGCCGTCGGCGTTGGCCGTGACGATCGACTTGCCGTCCGGGGTGTACGTCGCGCCGTTCACGCCCACCGGCAGCTTCCACGAACGGCTCTCCTTGGGAGCGGCGGGATCCTTCAACGACCACGCTTTCACCTCGCGATCCGCGCCGATGGTGACGAACGCGTCGCCCTTCGGCGAGACGAGCAAGCCGCGAACGCCGGCCTTGTGGGCGTTGATCGCGGGGGCGGTGGTGGCCCGTTTGGCCACGTCCGCGACCTTCAAAACGCCGCCCTGATCGATGGCGATGAGGTACTTCTTGTCGGGGGTGAGGCCGAGGTCGCCGACGGGGAACTTGTCGAAAAGGGGCCAGTCGCTCCCGATGCGTTCCTTCTTTTCCAGGTCGAAGATTCGCACGATCCCCTGCTCGTCGCCGGAGATGGCCCAGGCCATATCCGCGGAGAACGTCGCGGCCTTCACGTCGTGTCCTTTGTCCGCGAACGAAACGAGTACCTTCCCGTCCTTGTCGTAAATTTCGTAGGTGCTGTTCTTCACGGCCTCGATCGCTCCGCCGACCACGGGCCGGGCCGACCACGTCGCGACTTTCGTGCCATCCGCCGCTCCCATTACGGTGTAGATTTCGCCCGTCGTGAGCGTGTTGAGCAAGCGCGGTGGCTTGGCGAGCCAGAAGAAGAGCCGGCCCGTATCGCGGGAAGGCAGGGTGCCGCCCATGACCACGCCGTCGTTGCCGAGGAAACTAATGGCATAAGGCGTGTCCGCGTTGCCGATGAGCGTCGCGACTTCCTTGCCCGACGCGAGATCCCAGATCTTGATGGTCTGATCGACGGAGGCGGTGGCGGCAAGCTTTCCGTCGGGGCTAACGGCCACGGCATTCACGGCGAGAAGGTGCCCCGAGGAGCCGGCTCCTTCCTGCGGCGCGAGTTCGAAAATGCGGGCGATCTTATCCGCGCCGCCGGACATGAGCAGACGCGAATCGGGGCCGAAGGCCACGCACGTGGCCCACTCGGTATGGCCGCGAAGGCCCCGCACTTCCGCCTTCGTTTGCACGTCCCAGACGCGGACCACGGTATCGGCCCCAGCCGAAGCCACGAATCGGCCATCGGCGGAGAACGCGACGGCGGACAGCGGCGAATAGACACCCGCGGTTCCCGGCCTGGCCTGACCTTCGAACTTGGCCAGCGGCACGGGTTGTCCCGTTTCCGAGATAGTCCAGATGCGGAGGGCTCCGTCGCCGCCGGCGGTTGCAAGCTTGCTGCCATCGGGGCTATACGCGACCGCCGCCACGCCGGCCGTGTGAGCCGAGGGCGAAGCAACTTCCTTGGGGCTCCCTTCGGAAATGTCCAACACCACGAGGCTACCGTCGGCGGTTCCCAGGGCGACTTGCTTGTTTCCCGCGCGGATCGAAACCGCGCACACGGCCTTCGACTTACCCATCCACGTCCAGAGTGGCTTGCCGCTTTCCGCATCCCAACCGATGGCCTTGCCGTCCGCGCCGCCGGACACGATCAGTTTTGAATCGATGCTCACGGCCACTCCGAGCACGGGAAGCTCGTGGCCGGTCAGTTCCTTGATCGCCTTCTTCGCGGTCGCGTCCCAGATCCGCACGATGCGATCGCCGCCACCAGAAACGAGACGGTTGCCATCTGGGAAGAACGCGACGGTAGTGACTGCCGAAGCATTACCCAGCAGCGATGTTTCGAGTTTGCCTGTCTCGGGGTCGTAGATGCGAATCTGCTTATCGGCACCGGCCGCGGCCGCCCGCTTGCCATCGGCGGAGACCGCGACGGTCCAGATTGGCTCCGTGGCCTCGGTGAGGGCGCGGTGGTCGTCGGAGGTACTCAGATCCCAGAGGCGGATCGCGCCGTCTTCACTGGCGGAAGCAATTTGCCGGCCGTCGCCACGAACCGAGATCGCGAGAATTCGCGTCATGTGTCCTTGGAAGGAACGCATCTGCTTCGCGGACGTCACTTCCCACACGCGGACGGTTTTGTCTTCGCCGCCGGTGATGAGGTACTTGCCGTCGGGATGAACGGCGAGATCGGTGACGGAGCCGACGTGGCCCGAGAATTCGCGGAGCCGGGTGGCGGTGTTGCCCGCATTGGTGCCATCGGGATTGGGTCCGGCGGTGAGTCGGGCCTTCGCGTCCTTTCCGCAGGTGAAGATCGCGCCGTTGTCCGGGGTGAAGGCGATGCCGAGGCACTCGGTCCCGCTGGAACCGTCGATCACGCCGGTAGACATGGGCATGCCGTTGCCGACGCCGGGCGCATAGACGGCGGCGAATCCGGCACTATCGGCGATGCCGATGAGCTTGCCATTGGGGCTGTAGGTCACGCGCTCGATGCGAGCGTTCCGCGGAGCGCTGCTGAAAGTGTTCTTACCCGTCTCGGTTTCAAACGCGCGCAAGATTCCGTCGTCGCCACCGACCGCGATCGACTTGCCATCTGGGCTGAAGGCGAGGCACTTCAGCGGCTTGTCGGATTTCTCGATCGTGGCGAGGACCTTGATCTTCTTGCCCGTGTCCGGTTCCCAAAGGTGGAGTTGCGTACCGCCCACCGAGGCGATCATCTTCCCTTGCGGATGGAACGCGACGCCGCCGACCTTCAGGACGTTGGCTTCCTTACTGGGGTCGTCCGTCTGGTCGGCGTGGCCGCGATAGGTGACGAGTTCGCGGCCATTGCCGAGTTCCCAAATCTTGACGGTGCCGTCCTTAGAAGCCGAGGCGAGTCGCAGGCCATCGGGGCTGTAGGACATGCCGTTCACGCTATCGGAATGCCGCATCCGGCTCTCGCCGAATACGCGCGAGACGTGTGGCGGTAGGTTCACCGGAAGGAACGGGAGTTGCCAACGGGCATCGCGGTAATAGCGAGCGGCGGCACGGGGGCTTAAGGCGACCGAGGCCCGCTTGGCCAGATCGTCCGCCCGAGCGAGCGACTCGGGTGGGAACTTCGCCTTCACCGCCGCCTCACGCTCGCTTCGATACTTCTCCGCGAGCGCCTTCACTTCTTCAGCCGTCGGCTCGGCGACCTTGGCTTCGTCTTTCTTGGGTTCGTCTTTCTTGGGTTCCTGCTGCGCGGACGCCAGAGTTCCCGCGAACAGGACCGCGAGCAAAGCAAAGGCCGGAATGCGGCGAATGGCGGACGGCATGAGCCACCTCGGAGCGGGCGCTGACTGTTGAAAGTGAGTATACAGGAGACGAGCGGCAACGGGAGATGTGACAATCGCGTTCACATCGCAAGCATCGCGGCGGCCATCACCGCCATCAACGCATCTTCGACGAGCGTCACATAAGTCATGGGAAGGTTCAGCACCGCGCCGAGGCACGCGCAGCGAATCTTACGACCCGCTAAGAGCGACTTGGATACGCCGTAAGCGCCCACGAGCATCACGACGAGCGTGACGGCGTTCGTAAGGACCGGCTCGAATCGAATGACGTAGGCAACACCGAGCGCGAGTTCGATGAAGGGATAAGCCAACGCATAGCCGCGAGAACGAGCGGCGAGGACGTCGTACATCTGATACGAATCGGCGAAAGCCGTAAGGTCGAGGAGTTTGAAGAAGCTGAAAACGAGAAAGAACCCCGCCATGAAGTTCGTCGTGGCTCGCGGGCCATCGAACGACCCGGCTGCCAGTTCTACCAAAAGCACGACGCCGAGGATGTATCCCACGATCAAGAGCAGCGGAAAGAGGCTCGTCTTTTCTGCGGGCGCGGGAAGCGAAGCGGGCAGTTCGGCGACTGTCACTTCATCGAGAATCTTGTAGCCAGCCTTGCCGAGTAGTGACTCGACCTGGGAGCGACTGACGAGATCGCCTTCAACGGTCAGCAGGCGATCGGGCGTTTCGACGTCGGCGTTCCAGGACGCGATACGGGAATCGCCATCGAGCAGCGGTGCGATCGTTTGCACGCACCCGCCGCATCGAAGGTTGGTTTTGAAGACTCGTTTCATGGTGTACTCCACACCATTCTACGACTCACGCGGCCACGCGAACCTTGACCGAGGTGGGAACCTTCAAGCTGGCCTTGAGAATCCAGCGGCCCGCATCCGGAGCACCGCTCCACTGCTGGAGCTGAATCGCGGTGGCGTGTTCGCGCTCTTCGTCGTCGAGGTATTCGAGGAACGACTCGGCGTACTCCTGTCGAACCTGCGTGGACGAGCGACCGACGAAGATCAGGGCATCGCCCCGGTCGTCGAAAATCGCCACCGCCCGCCAGCCCTGCGCCTTGGATTCCGTCTGGATGAGCATCGTAGTGACCCTCCTGGTCTGGGTGGAATGGATCGTCGTCGTGACGATGTTTTCAGCTGCCGAGTGATAAGGTGGCGAATTGAGGCGATCACGTCAAGAAAAAAATGAGCTCGACTGAAAGATTGTCTTAAGTTTCTCGCCGCGTCGGACGATGCGGCTGAACCGATTTTGATCAAACCCCCCGGCCTCGGTAAGTAATTCGCCCTCGAGTGAGGTCGTAGGGCGAAATTTCGACTTTCACGCGGTCGCCGGGAATGATGCGGATGAAGTTCTTGCGCATCTTGCCGGACACGTGCGCGATCACCTCCCCGCCGATGTCGAGTTCGACTCGAAACTGCGTATTCGCAAGGGCTTCCTTCACGCGCCCTTCCACTTCGATCGCTTCTTCCTTCGCCATGGGTACGGCAGGCCTCTGAGTGCGGATTGCGGATCGTGCAAACTCCAGTTGTATCTCACAGTGTAAGACGGTTAGGCTCGGTTAAGTAGGCCGTGCGATCCGGATTTCCGAGATTCCTCGGAGCCTGAGTTCGAATCGATAGAATCACCTGCGATGTTTTGTCGTACCAATCTCAACAACTTCAGGCGACAGCGTAAACTCGGCCTTCCCTGGTAGAGTCGTCCACTTCCGAATCGCGGGGAATCTCGACTTCTTTCTCCCGAAACCCGGTACGTGTATTAGAGTTGTTCGATTCTGAAAACTCGAACTCGGCGATAAACGAGCCGTGCGGCGGAGGCAGACGTGAAGCGGATGATCCGGATGCGTGGGATCAGCAGCGAGGTCATGGGACAGACCTGGGAGTCGACGACGCTTCTGCGCGCGGGCCGACTTGCCTCGCTGGAAATTGCCCTGGACGATAGCTCCGTCAGCCGGCGCCATGCCGAGGTTCGCCTCGGCGAAGATGGTTGGTACGTCCGCGATCTCGAAAGCACCAACGGCACCTACGTGAACGGAGTCCGAATCGGGCCGGGCGAGCATCAACTTCGCCCGCGGGACTTCGTGCAGTTCGGCAAAGTTGCCGTAGTGGTGGAATCGAACGATGCCGCGATGGAGGGGCCGCCTTCCAACCAGCACGTCGTCGCTGCCGCGACATCCACCTATGAAGAAGGCCTGCGTCGAATTGCCTACGACCGCAACGAGATGCCTCGGGCTGGGGATCAACTCGTCGCGCTTCTCCGCGCCGGGCACCATTTCGTCAATACGCAGAACGAACGTCAGCTCCTCGACAACATCTTAAACGATGCCGTCATCGTGCTCGACGCTCAGGGCGGCGCCATCGTGCTCGCCGAGGGCGACGGGCCCGAACCGCAACTCCGCGTGCACGTACTGGCGGTCGGTGACGACGAGAAAGCCCGGCGTCCCTCCTACTCCAAGAAACTCACGCATCGCGTCTTCGCCAAGGGCGAATCGTTGCTCTACGGCACGACGAAAGAAGACGACGAAAAGGATATGACGCAGAGCATCCAAGACGGGGCAATGGCCTCGGTGCTCTGCGTGCTGCTGCGAACGCCTCGCGGCCGCATCGGCGTGCTCCACCTCGACCGCGGACCCTTGCAAGATCCGTTCACCGAAGACGACCTGCATCTGGCGGATGCCCTGGCGGCGCACGTTTCTGCCGCTATCGAAGGAGCTTCGATGCTCCGCAAGCAAAAGGAACTTTTCCGCAAAACAATCGCCATTCTCGCCCAGGCCGTGGAACTGCGCGACGACTACACCGGCAATCACACGCAGCGCGTCACGCATTACGCCTCCATGCTCGCGCAGCACCTCAAACTGCCCGAGGATCAACTCGAATGGATTAAGATCGGCACGCCGCTGCACGACATCGGTAAGATTGGGATCGACGATGCAATTCTCCGGAAGCCGGGCCGACTGACGGCCGACGAGTTCGCGATCATGCAGAAACACACCACGATGGGGGCGAAGATCCTCTCCACGATCCCCGAGATGCTACCCATCATTCCGATCGTGCGGAACCACCACGAGCGCTGGGATGGTACGGGTTACCCGGATCGACTGGCCGGCGTGGAGATTCCGTTCCTCGCGCGGATCGTGGCGGTGGCCGACGCGTTCGATGCAATGACCTCGAACCGGCCTTACCACGATGGTCGGAAAGGCAAGTCGCCCGCGCAGGCCTTCGCCGAAGTCGAGAAGATGTCGGGCCGTCAGTTCGACCCGCGCTGCGCGGCCGCGTTCCTCGAAATTCAGGATCGGGTGGTTCAGGCCATGGCGGAACTCGTACCGGCTCACGACGTGAGTTCGCCGACTCCGCCGCCGCTCAACGTGTCCGAGGCAGTGTTGCCGCTCGATCATACCTCGACCGCCCTGCCGGCCAACTGAAGTCGCCTACAACAAGCCGTGGCCTCTCACCACGGCGAACTTCCCTTGAATGCCCTTCCCTCTCACGCGCTCACTTCCCTTCGCAAGAAGCTCCTCGCCTGGTTCGATCGGCATCGCCGCGATTTGCCCTGGCGCGCCGATCGCGATCCGTATCGCATCTGGGTTAGCGAGGTGATGCTGCAGCAAACGACGGTCGCAGCCGCGGTGCCGTACTTCGCGCGATTCCTGGCGGCGTTTCCCAACGTGGAGGCGCTCGCTTCCGCCAACGAACAGCAGGTACTCAAACTTTGGGAAGGGCTCGGATACTATCGCCGTGCGCGACATCTGCACGCCGCCGCGAAGCAACTCGTTGCGGAGTTCGCGGGAAGGCTTCCGAACGATCCCGAAGTTTGGGCCGTCCTGCCCGGCGTGGGGCGTTACATTCTCGGAGCCGTGCTCTCGCAGGCGTTCGATCGCAAGCTTCCCATCGTCGAGGCCAACAGCCTCCGGGTGCTCGCACGCTTCTTCGGCTACCGGGGCGACCCGCGCGAGGGCGAAGGCAAGAAGTGGGTCTGGAACGCCGCGGAGGCCATGCTTCCCGCAAAGCGCGTCGGCGACTTCAACCAGGCGATGATGGAACTCGGCGCGACCGTCTGCACCATCGCCTCGCCTCGCTGCGCGGAGTGCCCGTTGGCTTCACACTGCGTGGCGAAGCACGAAGGAAGGCAGGCCTCGATCCCTCCGCCGAAGAAACAGAAAGACGTGATTCGGGTGCGTGAAATGGCGGTCGTCATCCGCGATCGCGGGACGATTCTCCTCTGCCGCAGGCCAGCAACCGCGACACGCTGGCAGAATATGTGGGAGGTCCCTCACGCCGAGATGCTTCCCGACGAAGATCTCTTGGAGGCGGCTCGGCGAATCGGCCGCGAACTCACGGGCCTCGAACTCGCCCCCGGCGACGAGTTGCTGACCATCGAACACACCGTGACGCGCTATTCCATCGCGATGACGTGCGTGGGAGCGAGCCGCATCCGCGGGAAGTTCCGAAGCGACTTTTACGCGGAAGCAAAGTGGTTAACGCCGGAGCAACTCGGGGACTACCCGGTGAGTTCGCCCCAGCGAAAACTGATGAGTGCCCTCAACGTGCGTAGGCTGTTTTAACTTTACTTCTCGGCCTTCGGGAATCCGGCCTTCAACAAGTCTTCGTAGCCATCCTTGATCGGGCGCGCATCGTAGCCCTGCTTTTTGAGAATGGCCGCCGCCGTGACGCACCGCCCGCCGGCCTTGCAGTGCAAATACACGATCGAGCCCTTCGGAATCAGCTTCTCGAACTCGTCCTTCTTGGCGGCACTCAGCTTCGAGAGCGGCGCGAGCCCGGCATCCTTCAGATGGCCTTCGTCCCATTCCTTCTGTTCGCGCACGTCGATCAAGATGGCTTTCTTGTCCGCGAGTGCCTTCTTGATTTGATCGGAGGTGTCCGTGGTGTGCTCCTGAGCGGCACCGCGGGCAGCGGAGAGAATCAGCACGACCACTACGAGTGAGGCGGAACGCATGGCGAACTCCAAATCGAGGTCATGCCATCATACTCAATTGCCTCGCAATCCGGATAGAATGAGGGCAGTCGAACCTACTCTTCGTTCGGAGTCGAGACTTGGCGGATTCCCTTGCGACGCCCACGTTGGCAGACTTGGCGAGCGTCGCGGCGGTGGGCGGCGCACCGGTCGATCACGTTCGCATTCGCCGGGCCGTGCGCGAAATACTGCTGGCGGTGGGCGAAGACCCCGATCGCGAAGGCCTCCGCGAGACCCCGGACCGCGTGGCCCGGATGTACGCGGAAATCTTCGCGGGCTTGCACCTCGATCCCGCCGTTCACCTCCACAAAACCTTCACCCAGCAGGCCGACGAAATGGTGTTGGTGAAGGACATCGAGTTTGCGAGTTGCTGCGAGCACCACCTCTTGCCGTTCACGGGCAAGGCTCACGTCGGCTACTTACCCGACGGCAAAGTCGTGGGGCTCTCGAAATTGGCCCGCGTGGTGGACGTAATTGCCCGCCGGCCGCAGGTTCAGGAGCGGATGACGGAGCAGATTGCCGACTTGATCATGAACGAAGTGCATCCGCGCGGCGTGGCCGTGATCGTGGAGGCGAGTCACAGTTGCATGACGATTCGCGGCGTCCGCAAGCCCGGCTCGATGACCACGACCAGTGCCGTCCGCGGCTTGTTGAAGTCGAACCCCGCGACCCGGGCCGAGTTCATGTCGCTGGTGTTCGGGCCGAGGTAGTCAACAACCGAATGCTACAATAGGTTTTCCGATTCAGACGGAGAGTTATCATGGCCTCAGTCGGTCGGCGTTACCCCAAAGAAGAGTTTGCCATTCGCGGCACGGCCATATACGACCGCGATATTCAACCACTGCTCAAGCCCCAGGACAAAGGGAAGTTCGTCGCCATTGATATCGAGACCGGTACCTACGAAATCGACGAAGACGAAATGACCGCGTGCCGCCAACTTCGGAGACGCGTCCCCGATTCCCAGACCTGGCTGGTGCGAGTTGGGTTTCGATACACCCGCCGCTTCGGTGGGCACAAACGGCCGGTGAAGCCGTGATTTCAGGAACGGTGACCAACAATGGCGAGGCAACGATTCGGCTGAAGTTACTCGGCCCGACGGGGATTGAGAAGCGAATATCAGCGATCATCGATACAGGCTACGATGGTTGGCTGACGCTTCCGTCCGAGCTGATAACCGAGTTGTTGCTTCCTTGGTCGACCGTCGGGCAGGCGGTCTTGGCCGATGGAAGCGAGATCGAATACGACGTTTATGAGGCTCGTGTCGTCTGGGATCGAAGGCAACGGGAGGTGGATATCGACGAATCAGATACCGCTCCGCTGATCGGTATGGCGATGCTTCAAGATTGCGAACTCAACATGGTCGTACAGCCTCGCGGAAAAATAACGATCACGCGGTTGACGGGTGGACGCAATTCCAAACGTCCACACCGATGACCTTTCTGCAGTCATTCAACCGTGCCCATCGAAAAACAAATCGCCGACGACCTTCGCAAGAGCTACCGGGGGCGGTTGGCTTTTGAAGGGTTCGTTCGCGGACTCTACTCCACCGATGCCAGCCCGTTCCAGATCATGCCGCTCGGCGTGGCGTTCCCGGAAGATGCCGAGGATCTCGCGGTCCTCGTGAAGTATTGCTTCGGGCAAGGCATCGCGCTGATTCCGCGCGGAGCGGGCACCGGCGTCGCCGGCGAGTCGCTCGGGCCAGGGCTCATCGTCGATCTCAGCGCGAACTTTCGGCGCATCCTGTCCATCGACGAAGAGACCGTCACGGTTCAACCTGGTGTCGTCTACGCGGAACTGAACGCGGCACTGGCGAAGCACGGGCGGAGGTTCGCTCCCGATCCCGCGAGCGGTGCCAGTTGCACCCTCGGCGGCATGATCGCGACAAACGCCTCCGGCGGGAACGCCTTTCGCCACGGCTACACCCGCGATCACGTCCTCGCACTCCAAACCGTCTGGGACAACGGCACGACCTGGATCACGGGCGACGAACCGCGCACGGCTCAGATCCGAACCTCGACCGAGACGCTGCTCCGAGCGAATCGCGACTCGATACAAAGCACGCGACCAAAGACCACCTACAATCGCTGCGGCTACGTGCTCCACGACGTCATGCCCGACGATCGGCTGAACCTCGCGAAGTTGCTGGTTGGCTCCGAGGGCACCCTCGGCTTCATCACCTCGGCCACGCTTCAAACGATTCCACTTCCCGGTGGCGTCTGCCTCGCTCTGCTCGGCTTTCCCACACTCGATGTGGCCATTCGCGCGGGCCTCGATCTGAGAGCGTTCGGCCCCGTCGCCTGCGACTTGCTCGATCGGCGATTGCTCGCCTCCACCAAGACGCCCTCCGCGGTTGCGGCCACACTCGTGGTGAGCTTTGAAGCCGATTCCGAACGCGAAGCGATGGAGCGGACCTGGGGAGCGATCGAGAAACTTCGCGAAGTTCATCGCCTCCTCGTCCTTGCGGAACCGGCTTGCGATCCGGAAAGCGTTGGGCACATTTCCGGCGTGCGCGAAGCCGCCGTCTCAGGCCTGTACGGGTTGGGAAAAGGTCCGAGGCCGCTGGCCTTCATCGAAGATGTCGGCGTGCCCGCGGAGGCTCTGCCCGCGTTCATCGAGCAAACCCAGGACGCGCTTCAGCGATTCGAACTCAGCGCGTCGTTCCTCGTTCACGCACTCACCGGGCAAGTCCACACGCGGCCGATGGTCGATCTCGGGAATCCCGTGGATCGGGAAAAACTCTGGCCGCTGGCGGAAGCCGTTCACGGCATCGCACTGGCGCTCGGCGGCACGGTCAGCACGCAGCACGGAACTGGCATCGCCCGCACGCCTTGGGTGGAGAAGCAGTACGGCCCCATCATGCCGGTGTTCCGCGAGTTGAAGCGCATCTTCGATCCGAAGAATCTGCTCAACCCCGGGAAGATCGTCGGCCCCGATCCGAGTCGGCCAGCGTGGCCGCTGCGTGCGGTTCCCGAATCGCGAAGTGTGACGCCACTGCTCGTCTGGCCCGAGATCACGATCGAGCAAGAAGCGGCCAAGTGTACCGGTTGCGGAGATTGCCGGCCTCAGTCGGCGGTTGGGCGAATGTGCCCCGTCTTTCGGGCCACGAGTCTGGAGGAAGCTTCGCCTCGCGCGATGGCGAATCTGTTCGCACTGATTGAGAATGCGACCGACTTGGCCCGCGACGAGGTGAAGAAGGTCGCCAAGAATTGCGTGAACTGCAAGATGTGCCGCGACGAGTGCCCGTCGCGCGTAAACGTGCCGAAGCTGATGCTGGAAGCGAAGGCGGCGCATCAGGCGGAACATGGCCTCGACCGGGCGGGCTGGTTCCTTGCGCACACGGAAGGCCTCGCTTCACTGGGTAGCAACTTTGCTCCGATCGTGAACGCACTCCTCGCGCGCGGCTCGATCCGCTGGCTTCTCGAAAAGTCGCTCGGCCTCTCGCGCGTGCGGCGACTGCCGACCTTCTCGCTTCGCAACTTCTATCGCCGGGCTCGCGGGATGGGCCTCACGAAGAAGAGCAACGCGACCGGGACGAACAAGGTCGCGTACTTCGTCGATGTGTTCGCGAACTACAACGACCCGCTGATCGGCGAGGCGACGGTCGCGGTACTTCGACATAACGGCTTCGAAGTGTACGTGCCGCCGAGACAAGTCGGGTGCGGCGCGTCGCCGCTTTCGGTCGGCGACATCGAGACGGCCCGCGAGGCAGCCATCCGCAATGTTCGTGCGATGGCCGACCTCGTGCGCGAAGGCTATCGCGTGGTCTGCTCGGAGCCCACCGCGGCCCTCATGCTCACTCAAGATTACCTGGACATCCTCGGCGACTCGGACGCGACCGCACTCGCCGCCAACACCGTCGAACTCACGACGTTCCTGGGCGAACTCCACTCGGCCGGCAAGTTAAAGACCGACTTCCGCCGTCTCGACGTCGCTCTCGGCCACCACGTTCCCTGCCACCTCAAGGCATTGCGCGGTGCCATTTCTGGGCCGCAACTTCTCGAGCTAATTCCCGGCGTCACGGTTCGCACGATCGACGTGAGTTGTTCGGGCATGGCCGGCACGTGGGGCCTCAAAGCCGCAAACTACGAGACCTCGCTCGTGGCCGGGAAGCGAATGCTCGATGAGGTGAATCGGCCCGGCGTTTTGTTCGGCTCTTCGGAGTGCAGTTCGTGCCGCATGCAGATGCAGGAAGGGAGCGGTAAGCGAGCCTTGCACCCCGTGCAGTATCTGGCCTATGCCTACGGCCTGCTCCCCGAGATTGGGGCGAGGTTGCTCAAGCCACTGGGCAAGCGCGTCAGCGATTGACACCGTCGCGCTCCGCTCCGAGGACTCCGCGTCGCGGCTAAACGGTGACGCGCTTTCCATTGCCGCGTTCCACTGCCTCGGGTAGCCTCAGTACATCCTGCCAACGGAGCCGTTCGATGATCCGCCTGCTGATTTCCCTTTCCGCGTTCGCATTGCTCGTCGCCCTGATCGGCCCCGCGGAGGCTCAGAAGAAGGCACCACCTGCCAAGGGCTCACCCGAGGAATCGCTCGGCTCGGTGCAAGTGGAAAAGGGCCTCTCTGTCGAGGTGTGGGCGTCCGAACCGCTGATGCAGAATCCGGTGTCGTTTTGCTTCGACGAAAAGGGAGCGGTCTACGTCGCGGAGACGAATCGGCTCCATACCGGCACGCCGGATACCCGCAACTTCATGAAGTGGCTCGACGAGGATCTCGCGTGCCGCACGGTCGCGGATCGCGTGACGATGTACAAGAAGCACGGCTACGGCGGATTCGAGAAGAACGACGACATCGTTCGCAAAGTGTGGGACAGCACCGGCAAAGGCAAGGCCGACAAGAGCAGCGTCTTCTCCAGCGGTTACAACCAGCCGCAAGACGGCCTCGGGGCCGGAGTACTCGCTCGCAAAGGCAGCGTCTACTACACGAACATCCCCGACCTGTACTTGATGAAGGACACGAAAGGCGAGAACAAGGCGAACGAGAAGAAGTCGCTGTTCACGGGGTTCGGGCTCGCCGTGCAGTTCGTCGGCCACGACCTTCACGGCCTCCGCATGGGCCCGGACGGCAAGCTTTACTTCACCATCGGCGACCGCGGCTTCAACGTGAAGACCAAGGAAGGCAAGCAACTCACCTATCCGAACGAAGGTGCCGTGCTCCGCTGCGAACTCGACGGCAGCAATCTCGAAGTCGTGCATCACGGCCTGCGCAACCCACAGGAGATCGCCTTCGACGACCACGGCAACCTCTTCACCTTCGACAACAACTGCGACAGCGGCGACCGCGCCCGCTGGGTCTACATCGTCGAAGGCGGCGACAGCGGCTGGCGCGGCGGCTACCAGTACGGCACGCTCTACCACCCGCCCGGCGTGCCGCAAGGCAACCGCGGCCCGTGGAATGCCGAGAAAATCTGGCACGTCCCCACCGCAACCGACGGCCCACCCGCTTACGTCAACCCGCCGCTCGCCCACTTCGGCAACGGACCCTCCGGCATCACCCACTATCCCGGCATCGGCCTCAACGACAAGTACAAGAACCACTTCTTCGCCTGCGACTTCACTTCGACTCCCGGCAACAGCGTGATCTGGGACGTGTCCATGAAGCCGAAGGGCGCGAGCTTCGAACTGAACCCGCCGGTGCCGTTCGTGCGCGGCATCGTGCCCACCGATTGCGAATTCGGCCCGGACGGCGCGTTCTACTGGTCCGACTGGATCGCCGGCTGGGGCCATCCGAACAAGGGCCGCATCTTCAAGCTGACCGACCCCGAGGCGATGAAGAATCCTGCGGTGGCGGAGGCGAAGAAACTCTTGGCCGAGGGTATGGAGAAACGGACGAACGAGGAACTAGCGAAGCTGCTGGAGCATCCGCATCAGCAAGTGCGGATGGAAGCGCAGTTTGAATTGGCGAGTCTGAAGGCCGACGGCCGGCTCGCAAAAGTGGCGAGGAATTCGAAGAATCGGTTGGCCCGGCTTCATGCGATCTGGGGCCTCGGCATGATTGGCCGCAAGCATCCCGAAGCGGTCTCTCGACTCGCCGAACTGATACGGGATGAGGACGCGGAGGTCCGGGCGCAGTCGCTCAAGGCGATTGGCATGTTGCCTCTCGTGCCCCACTCCCTCGCCGCGCAGCTGGCCAAAGCGACCACCGATCCCGAGTCGCGGGTGAAATACTTCGCCGCCCTCGCAGTCGGCCGAGTCGAACCGCCGGCGCCGATGGACGGACCGCAGCGCGACGCATTCGAACCGTTCACACCGCTCTTCGAACTCTTGAAATCGAACAACGACGCCGACCCGTACCTGCGTCATGCCGCCGTGCAAGCCTTGGTTCGGATTACTGCCAACCCCGTTGACCTGTGGAATGTCTGGACTCTCACCAAAGTCAAGTACGACACGCCGGCCGTGCGGCTCGGCGTCGTGCTCGCGCTTCGGCGTCACAAGTCCGACAAGGTCGGCGAGTTCCTCAAGGACTCCGATCCGAAGGTGGCGGCCGAGGCCGCGATGGCCGTTTACGACGAGCGCATCGCCGGGGCGATGCCGAAGCTCGCGGCGATTGCCGAGTTGAGCGGGCAGGCGAACCCCATCATCTACCGCGCCATCGCAGCGAACTACACGCTTCGTGAAGTGGAGAACGCCCAACGAGTTGCGAAGGTCGCATCCCGCACCGACCAGCCCGATCACGTTCGCATCTTCGCCCTGAAGCTGCTCGCGGACTGGGCCAACCCGCCCCGCCGCGACCCAATCACCGGGCTCATCCACGACCTGCCGAAACGCGAGGCGAACATCGCGACCGATGCGATTCGCCCGGTCATCGCCGGTATCTTCAGCGGTTCCGACGCGGTGCGAAACGAGTCGGCGCAAACCTCCGCGAAGCTCGGTATCAAGGAAGTCGGTCCGCTGCTGACCAAGATGGTGAAGGACGTGGCGGCTCCGCCTTCGGGCCGCGCCGATGCCCTCTTCGCACTTGCTGCCGTGAAGGATCCCGACCTCGCCGAGGCGACTGCTTTTGCGCTGGCTTCCGATCAGCCGAAGCTTCGCGCGGCCGGGCTCACGCTCAAGGCGAAGGCCGATCCGAACGGCGTCTTGAAGGATGTCTCCGCGTTGCTCGGAGACGATAAGGCCTCGGTGGTTGAGAAGCAAACCGCGTTCGCGATCCTCGGCCGGTTCAAGGAATCGGAGGAAGTCGATCGTCTTCTTGAGAGCTGGCTGGTCTATTCTGCCAAGGCGGTGGCCCCCAAGGAATTGGTACTGGACATCGTCGAGGCCGCGGACCTTCGCACCAAAACCGCCAAGCTGAAACTCTACACACCTCTGAAGAAGGATCTCGAAGAGTACGAAGCCTCCAAGAAACTGACGCCGGACAAGCTGTCCCCGTGGTCAGATTCTCTCGCCGGCGGAGACGCGGAGAAAGGCCGCAACCACTTCCTGAACAACAGTGCGGTCTACTGCCAGCGCTGTCATAAGTTGGACGGCCAAGGTGGCGAAGTCGGCCCGGCGCTCAATGGCCTCGCGTCGCAGATGGGCAAGGATCGCCGTTACTTCCTGGAGTCGATCGTGCTCCCTTCGGCCACGATCGCCAAGGGCTTCGAGACGGCGGTACTCACACTCACCGATGGCCGAGTGGTCTCCGGCGTGGTGAAGGAGGACACGAAGAAGCAACTCAAACTCGTGACGGCGGAGGCGAAGGAACTCGTGATTTCCACCGAAGACATCGAATCGCGCCGAACCGGACCCTCGGCAATGCCCGACGACTTGCACAAGAAGCTGACCCACCGCGAACTCCGCGACCTCGTGGAGTTTCTGGTAAGCTTGAAGGAGCCCGAGAAGAAAGGAGCGAAGTGATGAGCGTGTTGATTCTCGATCCGGAACTGGCTCGCGAGTTCCGAGACGAACGCAAGACTCGGAAACTGGATCGGTGGGATGAAGTCTGGGACGGAGTACTCGTAGTGGCCGCTGTACCGAACAACGAACATCAAAGGCTTGTGAGCCGGCTTTCGGTTCCGTTCATGGCGATCATCGATTGGGACGGTGGCGATCAAGTTCAACCCGGCGCGAATGTCAGCGACCGCGATAAAGGCTGGAAGAAGAACTACCGGATTCCGGATGTGCTCGTTTTTCTCAAAGGAAATCCCGCCACGGACTGCATCACACACTGGTGCGGCGGTCCCGATTTGGCCGTGGAGATCGTCAGCCCGGGGGATAAACCGAAGGAGAAGTTTGCGTTTTACGCGAAGATCGGGACGCGCGAACTTCTCATCGTCGATCGCGATCCGTGGAGCCTGGAACTCTACCAACTGAGGAAGAGCCAGTTGCAACTCGCGGGTCGCTCGGACCTGACAAATCAAGCCGTCCTTGCAAGCACCGTGCTTCCTTTGTCGTTTCAGTTGCTCAATGCCAATCCTCGACCGATCATTCACATCGCTCATCACTCGAACGGGCAGACCTGGACAGCGTAGCTCGGAGGAGAATCACCATGGCGATACTGCTGACCGACCCGGAACTCGAACAAGAACTCCGGGACGACCGAGCGTCTTCTGATGGCGATAAGTGGAATGAAGTCTGGGAGGGAGTGCTTGTCATGCCCACGCTGCCGAACGACGAACATCAGGAACTTCAGGCGAACCTCCTGGTTCCACTCGTGCTTTTGAAGATTGGAAAAGCACGTGCCGGAGTCAACGTCACGGATCGCCATGCGGATTGGAAGGAGAACTTCCGCGGCCCGGATGTCGTGCTTTATCTGCCCGAGAACCCGGCCATCAACTACGGCTCGCACTGGGTCGGCGGTCCGGATTTCCTCGTCGAGATCATCAGCCCCGGCGACCTCGCTTGGGACAAACTCGAGTTCTACGCCGAAGTGAATAGTCGTGAAGTGCTGATCGTCGACCGCGACCCCTGGGCTCTGGAACTGTATCAGCTTCGCGGGGGGAAGCTCAAACTCGCGGGGCGATCGGATCTCGCCAACCCTTCAGTTCTGCCGAGCAGTGTTTTACCTTTGACGTTTCAGTTGCAAAATGGCCCGCAGCGGCCCGCGATTCAGATGGCCCATACCTCGGACGGTCGGACTTGGACCGCGTGAAAGCAATTCCTGGGAATGCGGGCCCAGACCACCTTCCTGTGGCGAACTCACATCGGGGGCAGTGCGGGCAGTTCGGGACCCTTTGGCTTGTCGGCGGGATTCACCGGTAGCGTCGGGCTCGGCGTCATCGGGGAGGGACTTTCAGGGCTTGGCGGGGCAGTGCCGGAGCGAACGCCGGTGATGCCCGCGGACGGCTTCTCCGTATCGACGATGACCTCGTCTTTCCACAGATGCTTGCCCGTATTGCCCGCTTTATCGACGGCCCGAATCCGAACGTGAAACTTCCAGAGCGTCTCGTCCGGCACTTCCCAAGTGTACGTGCCGACATAGCGCTTCTGGCCGAGGGAATCGGCCTTCTCCGTGCCCGGCGGGAGCCGGTACTTCACTTCTTTCCACTGTGCCGCGTCCTTGTCGATGGAGTACTCGAGCGTGATCGGGTCGGCCATCAGGTTCTGATCCCACGTCTCCCAGGCGAATTCGACGAGCGGCCCGCGCACGCCGCCCGGCACCACTCGCACGCCCGTGAGCGTCACTCCCGGTGCTAGCATATCGACCACGACGTAAAGCATCGGTTGGTCGTCGCGGCGAGGCGGATCGGCCTTCACACCGGCTCCGCTCTCGGGGACGACGTAGAAGCCGTAGAGTCCTTCCACGTCCGCGGTGTAGGCCAGCGAGAGCGTCTTCCCCTTCTCGACGACGGGCGAGAGCACGAATTTCTTGTCGAAGGTCCAGGCCCCGGAGTTTTTTTGAACGTAGAGGTGGGCAGCCTGCACGCCGGAGCGACCGGCCGACTGGATCGTGTAATCGACGAAAATGTCCTTGCGGTTCACGTACTCGATGCGGGGCTTGGGCAGGTTGCCGAGGCCCGAGGGCGCGATCGGGTCGCGCGGCAAATTCGTCGGCGGCCAATCCGAGCCGAGGCCCGACGGGTTCTTGGGAAAGGATGTCCCCACGGCGTCGTTACCCGGCACGCGGATGATGGCGGACGAGCCTTCGTTCCCAGCCTTGTCCTTGGCCGTGACGCGAACTTCGAGCGCCTGCCCCGGCTTGAGTTGCCAGTTGTAGCTGTCCGTGGTTTTGAAGGTGCGATCCTTCACGGTCTGCCATTCGGTCCAACTCGGCAGCTTGGCTTCGAGCCTCACGTAACGAGAATCGAGGTTGTCGTCGGTCGCTTCCCAGCGCACGCCCGTGGCTCCGGCCGCAACGCGAACCACCGGAGGCGTCGTGTCGATGGACACGGCCAACATCGGGCTCAGTTCGTCGACTTTCTTGGGGCTCGATTCGCCGCTCGCATACCAGTACTGAACGCTGAACTCGTACTCGCCATCGCGGTCGGCCGTGAACTTGAAACCCTTCTTGCCTTCGCCCAAATCCTGCAGTCCGTTCAGCGGCAACTTCGCTCCCGCCTGCCACTGCCCGCGATTGAGCGACGAGTAAATTTGCAGTTGCGAAGGCTTGGTTTCGCTCTGATTGATGCGGTCGACGTTGACGGGTATGGAGAAGGTGCGGTGCGGCCAATAGTGCGGTTGGCCGCCGTCTTGGGGCGTGGCGGTGGGCGCGACCGCCAGCAAGGCGGCCAGACCGATGGTCAGCAGTGTGGCTTGCCACCGTCGCACGCGCGCCTCCATTCGCGTAGTCTCCCTCTCTTGTAAGATCGACCGGGGAGGCCGTACGGCTTGAAGGAATCGGGGGATTGCCGGGCCGCGCGACAAGTTCTCAAATCGGCAGCGGCACAATGCTCGGAATGAGGCCGAGGGCGTAGAACAACTTCATTCCAGATGCGACCGCAACGGGAGAACGCAGAACATGGCCGCTTCGCAGTGGGTGATCGACGCGACCTCGGCCGACTTTCAAGAGAAAGTGGTCGATCGTTCGCGCGAGTTGCCGGTGGTGATCGACTTCTGGGCACCGTGGTGCGGGCCGTGCCGGGCACTCGGACCCGTCTTGGAGAAGTTGGCCGCGGAGAAAGATGGTGCCTTTCTGCTGGCCAAGGTAAACACCGACGAACACCCCGACTTGGCTCAAGCCTTCCAGGTGAACGGGATCCCGGCCGTGTTCGCCATTCGCGACGGTAAGCTCGTGAATAAGTTCGAAGGGATGCTTCCGGAAGACGAGGTGCGGAAGTTCCTCGACACGTTGGCCCCGACCGACGCGGAAACGGCCCTCGGAAAGGCCCTGGAAGTGGAAGGTAGCGATCCCAAGGCGGCCGTTGCGGCGTATCGGCAACTCTTCGGCGAAGAACCCGACAACCCCGCCGTCCGGCTCGGTCTGGCTCGGGCGTTGCTGGCCGCAAGTGGCAGCGAACTGGAGATCGAAGCTTTGCTGGCCCCAATCGATGTCGGCGAACATGCCGATGAAGCCGAACGCCTGCGAACCATCGTGAAGTTGCGGGCGATTCCGCATTCCGAGGCCGATTTGACGGCGGCCAAGGCCGGCGGCACGACTGCGGAGGCACTTTTTCGCGTCGGGCAGGTGCTGGCGGCCCGCGGCGAGTACGTACCCGCCATGGAGGAACTTCTCAAAGCGGCGGAAGACGATAAGAAGCTCGGCGGAAGCTCGATTCGCGAGCTCATGGTGCAAATTTTCACAGTGATCGGTGCGAGGAGCCCGGAAGCCGACGAGTATCGCGGACGGCTTCGCAACCTGCTGTATTGAGGCGGGAGTTTCAACTCTTCGCCCGCAGCTTGCAGAATTTCCATCACGCTCCCCGGCGTGTGCTAGGTTGGTTTGTCGTGCCGCGCGGTTATGCCTGGGGGCTCTTCGATGCTATTCGCACAGTTCCTGGACGATGCCAAGACCGTTGCTGCCGGGAATCTCCCCGTGTTTTCGGGCGGGGTCGTGGCCATTCTCGTGCTCACCTATCTGTTCTTCCGCAGAAGGCGGATCCCTCTCGAATTGAACCCTGCGGCCGTCGCCGCCCACGCTCCCCGTGCGGTCGATGAAGAAAAGGCAGCGACCTGGGCTCCGCCGGAGCAATCTTACGCCGATCGCCGCGGTACCGTTCGCCGCGACGGCGCACCGGTTCGCGTTCTCATTTCATCGACGACCTTCCGCAATGGCGTGAACGATGGGTACGTCGTCGATCGTTCGACCGGCGGGCTCCGCATCCTGATTCAAACGGCGTTGGCCCCAGGCAACACGCTACAGGTGAAGGCCGTGAACGCACCGGATACCGTGGGCTTCGTGACGGTATTGGTGCGGAGTTGCCGCAAGAATGGCGATCACTTCGAACTCGGCTGCGAGTTTGAAAAGACGCCGCCGTGGAACGTGCTGCTGCTGTTCGGATGAGAGAGATGGCCCACCCAATGATCCACTAACTCGTGGGTAGTCGATCGCCAATTTGAATTCATTTCTCGTTCCCACGCAGAGCGTGGGAACGCCTCTTTCTCGTTCCCACGCTCTGCGTGGGAACGCCCTCTTCGACGCTCTGCGTCGCGCCTTTTTTTAGACTGAACATCCCTCGCCGGCTCACGTCCAATCAGTTGTTACATCGGCTAGTCCTTGCAAGCCATGATAGTTTCTCGCACTCGAGTACCGCCAATGGAGCGGCTCATCGACGTATCCGCGATTCACCGGATTGTGGTGCATGTATTCCATTTTCTGATCCATCATCTCATCGCTGATAATCTCTTTCGGATAACTGCCTTCCTGCCAAAGTTGGAACGACCGATCCGTCTTGTGCGTCGCTTTTTCGTGAGCGAGTTGCCGCAGAAGCGTGGTCTCGCCTCGCGCTTCGAGCCAGTCGATGATCTTCCTCGCAGTGAAGGACTTGAAGTCGCCGACCTCCTTCGACAGGTTCTCGTTCTGGGCGATGAAGTGCAAATGGTTCTCGAGTACGACATAGCCGTAAAGCGTCATCCGGCCGGAATTCTGAAGGAACTTCCAAGAGTTGAGGACGATCTCGACGCAGTCCGGCCGTGTGAACAAGGGCAACCAACCCACAATCGTGCAAGTCAGAAAGTATGGGTTGCCCGTCTCATAGATCCGGTAGCGGTTGCGGCTCATAACGTAACGACGCAGAGCGTCGAAGAGGGCGTTCCCACGCAGAGCGTGGGAACGAGAAATCGTAATGGGTGGGCTTATCTGCCCTAATCATTCACTTCAGGATGCATGTTCAACGCCCGTCCACCCAATCGTGCCAGGAATCGTGCCTTCTGCGCGCCCGAAAGCTCCCCCGAATATCGCTTTCTCACGGCTTCAATCCAGCGAATCTTGCGGTCGCCGTAGTCGGTCGCGATCCGCACGAGCACCGGCCCGTTGTGCTCGAGCGCGCCGCGAACTTTCGCATCCAGTTCCCCTTGATGGCTGACGTCCTGATAGGCCACCCCGAAGGCCTGAGCCAGCGCCTGGTAGTTGATGTTCGCCAAGTGCGTGGCCGTGGTGCGGGCGTACGCGGCCTTCTGCAGAATCTGCATGTAGTGGTAGGCGTGATCGTCCAGGATGAAGAACTTGACGGGGAGCCCTTCGCGGGCCGCGGTCGAGATTTCCATCGCACTCATGAGCATGCAACCGTCGCCGGTGAGTGTGGCGACCGTCTTGCCGTGATGCACGCGCTGCGCTCCGATCGAAGCCGGAATGCTCCAGCCCATCGCCTGATTATCGACGGGGTTAAAGTACGTTCGCGGATGGTGAACCGTGAAGTGTTCCGCCGCGAGGTGCTCGCTGACCGACACATCGGTGAAGAGCAGGGCATCGTCCGGAAGATTTCTGCGCAGCGACCCGATGACGGCGAGGGGATCGACGCCGCACTTACCGGGCTTTACGTCGCACACTTCCCGAGCCGACTCGCCCTTAGCCTGCTTGATGCGAACGCAGAGCTTCTGATCCGCGGGGCGGCGAACGGCATCGCCATGGGCGAGTAATCGGCCCAAGAAAACGCCCGCATCCGCGTGAACGCACACGTCGGTTTCCAAAACGCGGCCCAAGTTGCAGGGGTTGGCATCGACGTGGATCACGCGCTTCGGCTGGAAGTTGCCGTAGTAGCCGGTGGAGACTTCGCTGAACTTCACGCCGATGGCCAGGAG
>JAYTUG010000224.1:0-2041 GCA_043744695.1 Gemmataceae bacterium | reverse complement strand
GTCCGCACTCTCCGAGTGCGGCCGCTCGTAGCGAAGAACCTCAAACCCGCACTCGGAGAGTGCGGACTACCAAAAACCCTGGGTTCGGTTTCAGGAGTGGGATGGCTCTTTGCCGCCAAGTTGAGTTCGCCTTCTGGGCGTGGGTGCTGCTTCTGCCTGCCTTCGCGCGGGCCGAAGAACCCGCGCAGTTGCCCGACCCACTCAATCGCCTCACTGAACCGCAACAGCCGCCCAAGCCCTCGACCGTAGGCTCGGCTGCGGCCCTCACCGAGGCCGTGTTCGCGCCGCCACTGGGCTATGCAGGACCAAGCGGAGTCTACCCGCGATCCGGCGGCAACAACGAATACGAAACCGTCGAAGACCGCTGGCGCATCGGCTTCCCCGAATGGGACCGCTACGGCCTCGGGCACCCCCGCGTCTTCGACTACCCTTATCGCCTCGGCCGCATCCTCGACCCGTACAACCAGAACGTCCTCAAGGGCGACTACCCGATCATGGGGCAGAGCACCTTCTTCAACTTCACCGGCACGTTCGTGATGTTGAACGAAGGCCGCAACATTCCCACCGCGACCACGCCGTTCGAGAGTACGGCCCGCCCGTTCACGACCGACTTCTTCGGCCGCTCGGGGCAGTACGTACACAACGACCTCGCCACGCTCTCGTTCGATTTGTTCCACGGCGACGCCTCGTTCAAGCCCGTGGACTGGCGTTTGAAGGCGACCGTCGCCTCGAACTTGAACATTTTGAGCGTGCAGGAATTGGCCGTCGTGAGCCCCGACGTTCGCAAGGGCACGATCCGCGAACGAACCTTCACGACGCTGCAAGAGTGGTTCGCCGAGTACAAGCTCGCGGACCTGAGCCCCGAGTACGATTTCCTCTCGGTCCGCGTCGGTTCGCAGCCGTTCGTCTCCGACTTCCGCGGGTTCATCTTCAGCGACATCAATCGCGGCGTCCGCCTCTTCGGCAACTTGGACGGCAACCGCACCCAGTACAACCTCGCCTACTTCCGACAGCAGGAGAAGGACACCAACAGCCAGTTGAACACGTTCAACGACCGCAACCAGAACATCGTCATCGCGAACATTTACCGCCAAGACTTCATCTTCCCCGGGTACACGGCCCAAGCGAGCTTCCACTACAACAACGACGGCCCGGACGTGCAGTACGACAAGAACGGCTTCCTGGTGCGGCCCGATCCCGTCGGCGTATTCCAGCCGCACCGCGTGGAGGCGTACTACCTCGGCGTGGCGGGCGACGGGCACATCGGCCGGTACAACGTGTCGCACGCCAGCTACTGGGTGCTGGGCCGGGACAGTTTGAACCCGATCGCGGGCACGCCGCAATCCATCTCGGCTCAGATGTCCGCACTCGAATTGAGCTACGACCGCGACTGGGCTCGCTTCCGCGTGTCCGGCTTCTATCAGTCGGGCGACGGCAACCCGAATAACGGCAAGGCCACCGGCTTCGACGGCATTCTCGATCAGACCAACTTCGGCGGCGAGTTCTCCTACTTCCGCCGTCAGCGACTCCCGCTCTTCGGCGTCGGCCTCGTCAACGATCAGAGCCTCTACGCCAACCTGCGCTCGAGCCGCATCCAGGGGCAAAGCAACTTCGTGAACCCCGGATTGTGGCTGTTGAACATGGGCGCGGACTTCGACGTGACGCCGCGACTGCGGTTCGTGAACAACGCGAACTACATGTGGTTCGACAAGACGGCTTCGCTCGAAACGTTCACGTTCCAGGACAAGATTGCCCGCGACATCGGTTTGGATTTGAGCACGGGCTTCGAGTTCCGCCCGCGGTTGAACAACAACGCGATCATCCTCGGCGGCATCGCGGCGCTGTTGCCGGGCGGCGGCTTCCGCCAGCTTTACAACAAGCAGCACGCGAAGTCGCCGGTGCTGCTGGACGGCTTCGTGGAGATGGTGTTCACGTATTGACGAGGGTGCGGTACATGGTTTGTAATCACGCCGCCATCCGGTGGCGGTGCTGTCCGGACTCGTTCGTCTCCCGGCGCTCCCAAAATGCCGCCAAGGGTCGG
>JAYTUG010000223.1:0-7842 GCA_043744695.1 Gemmataceae bacterium | reverse complement strand
AAGTGGCGACGGCGGTGGCTGCGCTCCGGGCCGAGGCCGAGGATCGTGCAAGGCGGGCCGAACTGGAGCGGGTGCGTGCCGAAGGAGAACTGAAGTCGGCCGAGGTGCGGACTGCCGAGCAACGGAAGCGGCGGAAAGTCCAGGTCGCCCTCGCCGGGGCAGTGCTCGTGATCGCCGCCCTCATCGTTGGAGCCGCTTGGTGGCAAGACTATCAGGCGGGCAAGCGGACGGCCGAGGCCTTGCAGCGTCAAATCGAGGAGGAACGCCGAACGGCGGACGAGCGGGCGAGGTTGAGCCGAAACGGCGAGGCGGTCGCGACGCTCCTCGCTCGGTGCGAAGACGCTTTGCGAGCGGACGACGCCGAGAAGGCCGGGCTAGCGTTTCTGGCCGCCGAGAAACAGGTGGCCGAGGGCGGGACTGAGCACCTCGCAGACCGCCTCGCTCGGTGCCGCGCCGATTACTCGATACTCCGCGATTTGAACCGGATCGATGTCAAACGTTGGACGGGAGTCGGCGGGTTGCTCCCAGGCGCTGCCCCACTCCGAGACGACTTGGCGGCAGCTTTCGCTCGTTTCGGCGTTGAGGTTGGTTCGACATCCGCCGCCGAGGCTGCCCGACGATTGAACGAATCGGCGGTCCGGGACCGGATGTTGTCTGCACTGGACTGGTGGGTAACACTTTCCTGGTCGGCACCCGCCCCCGAGCCGGCGCTCCTGCCAATCCTCCGATCCGCCGACCCGGACGAGTTCCGGAGCATGGTCCGCGAGGCATTTCTCGCGCGAAACGAAGCGCGGGTTGGGGAACTGGCCGAAACCCCGGCCGCTTTGAACCAACCCGCTCGGTTCGCACTGATTCTCGCCGTGGAGAGGGAAATGTTGATCATCTCGGCGTTCCGGCGCGAGCAAATCCTGTTGAGCGCCTTGCGCGAGCGGCCGGGGGACTACGGGCTGCTCATGACTCTGGGGCGCCTCAAGGTTCCCTACACCAAGGGTCGATACCAACCAGTCTCGCCCGAAGGATGGTTCCGCGCCGCCATTGCCGTTCGGCCGGAGAGCACTGTCGCCTACATTATGCTCGGAATCGCCCTCGCGGACAAATTCGATTTCGATGGAGCCATAGCCGCTTGCACGATGGCGATCCAGCTCGACCCGAAAGAAGGAGGTTCGCACCGAAACTTGGGCTCGATTCTGCGTCGAAAAGGGGAGTTGGATCGGGCGGTCATAAGCTTCAGGGAAGCCATCCAGCTCGCTCCGAAAGACCCGATGTCCCATAACGAGCTGGGCAACATCCTTTTTATGAAGAACGATTGGAACGGAGCAGTTGCCAGCTACCGGGAAGCAATCCTGCTACTCCCGAAAAACGCTGTCCTCCACACTAACCTGGGTGACGCCCTGTTCAAGATGAACGACCTGGACGGGGCTATCGCCAACTTTCGGGAGGCCATCCGCCTCGACCCAAATTACACCGCAGCGCACTTCAAACTCGGGGGCGCATTTAAGGAGAAAGGCGACTTGAATGGAGCGATCACCAGCGTCCAGGACTCCATCCGGATCGCGCCGAAATACGTCGCCGCGCACGTCCTGCTATCTCACCTTCTGGCGGAAAGTGGGGATCTGACTGGTGCACTGGCAGCGTGCCGCGCGTTACTCGACCTCGATCCCAACAGTGTCCCCGGCCACAACAACCTGGCCTGGCTGCTTGCGGTCGGGCCGGACGGAACGCGAGACGGCCTTCAGGCGATTGAGTTAGCAACCAAGGCCTGCGAACTGACGGCCTG
The DNA here is from genome assembly GCA_043744695.1 of Gemmataceae bacterium. Taxonomy (GTDB): domain Bacteria; phylum Planctomycetota; class Planctomycetia; order Gemmatales; family Gemmataceae; genus Urbifossiella. The sequence goes on along the minus strand of JAYTUG010000223.1, from coordinate 6,065 downwards.
GAGCGACCCGATCGCGCTCAACACCTTGGCCGCCGCATTCGCTGAGGTGGGCGACTTCGATCTAGCAATCGAGGACAACTCGAGGGCTTTAGCATTTCCAGAGTTCGAGAAGGCTCACGGGAAGATCGCTCGAAAGCAACAGGAACTCTACCGACTGAAGAAGCCATACCACGACCCGGTGTTTTCTCGCCCTATGACCGCACCGCCTCCACGCGCGGTGAACCGTTGAGTTTCACGCATCCGCAGATATCGGACACAGATTTCTCGAAGCACGGTAGTTGTCACGGTCCATATTTCGGCTGCCAGCCGCCAGCGGTTGGCGGCGAACTGGCCAGCGGTTTCCCGCTCGCGAGCAGCCGAAAAGGGTAGCGCGGAATCGGTGAACCTGACCTGAGCCACCTTGCAACCGTTGCAAGGTGAACTGGTCCCCGATCGTGGCCGCCGCATTCTGCTCGTCGTCTGTCGCTTCCGCAACCTTCACAAGCAGCCCTGCGCCGGAACACTGCAATCAGTCGTCATCGCACGACTACTCAGGAGAGAGTCACGCAGTCGTCGAGGCCCAGTTCTTTCAGACCGGAGCGTGTCTCGTCGGCTTTGGCCTGAGCTTGGTCGCGTTCAAGGTGAACCTCAATGGAGACTTCGAGCATCAGGTCGGGAGTTGAGACAAACCGCGTTAGAACCTTCGTATAGAAGTTCATCCACTTCTGCGGCGGCACGGTGCCACGCCAGCGGAGGACTTGCTTGCCCGGCTTCACCACGGGTTGGTCGTCATCACCATCATCGTCGGGCTGGGGCTGATCGGTTCTGACGCGGACTCCAGCAATTGCTTCTCGGTCGCCCGCCGTGGCACGCACGCTGTGCAAGCCGCCAGTCGTTCCGGCCCTGTAAACGCCGGCTTCTGTGATGCTCCCGCTGCTCACCGTCCATGCCACAACGGGGACCGCGAATGGACGACCGTACTGGTCGAGTGCCGAGCAATGGAAAGCGACCAGATCGCCGGCCTTTATGACCGGGTTCTCGGGCCGCACGGCCAAACTCGCCAGACGCGGTGGCTCCAACAGCTTTTGACCTTCTTCAGCCTTCAGGACGTACACATCGTCCGAGATGTCCACGTCCGCTTCAGAGAGACTTTCTTTGAATTTCTCCAGTTTCAGATGGCCGCTGGCGTCCTTGCTCGCGCAAGCGAGAAGTCCCTGGGTGACGCCGTCGCTGATGGTGCGTTTGATGGAGTTGGGATTCAACAGGCGCGAAAGTTGGGGTGAGGAGTAGAACGCATCGCGCACTGCCTTCGTCGACCACTCGACCAAAGCCGGCGGCCAGTATTTGATTAGCTTTGCCGGGCTGATGCCGTCAGTGATCTCCTCGCACCGCTGAAGTTCCCGCAAGATCAACTCGACGATGCTGCCGGCCGAACTCGATGTGATTTGGCCTAGGTCGATGGGCCGGAGTTTGTTGTCCTTACCCAACAGGTACACATGGCGGTAGGTGCGGAAGATCGCCTCGTCCAAGTCTCGCTGGGCGTTTTTAAGGTTCCGCGTGAGAAGGCTCTTCTGCCCTTCATCGATCCGCTTCTTTGTATCGTCATCGTCATCGATGTCTTCCCAAGCGAGTGCGTTTCGGGCCGCTTCGCGCACCGCGTCACCCGCGTCCGGCACGGCGAAGATGAGCGCGGACTTGTAGGTCCGACCACTCGATCCGCAGTCGCGGACAACGGACTCCATTAAGTCGGTGGTCTTCTTCTCTCCAGCCTGTAACTCTAGCCCCAAGACCACGAGCGTCAGCATCGGACGGTTGGGAACATCGTTGCTCCGGGCAGGCCAATACTTGCGGTCAATCTGCTTCGACGCATCAGCGGAGTGTTTGTCGAAGAGCTTCTGCGTTTGCTGGCGGATGCGTTCGTCGATGACCTTCGGCTGCACTGCTCCGCGGCGGCTGACGAGGATCTGGTTCAAGTTCGGCAACAGGCCGAAGCGATAACGGTTGCGATCCCAGTTGAGGTAGTAGCAAGTTGAAGACAACCCTTCGAGCACGTTGTCCAGGTCAGCTAGGTTCGTGTCCGGCCCGAAGACATCGGTTTTGATCTCAGGTACAGTGGCGTCGGCCTTCCCCTGGCTCATGCCACCATTCGACTCGAAGAAAATCGTCGTCGCTACCTTCCGGTGCAACTGGCCCTTCTTAATGGCTTCATCGGCTTCCCGGTCGAGACGGACGGAGTGGGCCGTTGCCTTACCAACGATGTCGGTCGTCACCGGGATCTCCAGCCCATCGCTACCAAGCTGCTTGAACACCGCCGCCCGAAAGGTCGGGTTATCGAGCGGGGCCAACCCCAAAGTGACCAGCGGCTCGCGCGTGGCCTTGCGGTGTTCGTCTTGGTGATTATGAGCTACCCAGAGGGCGAGTAGTCGCAGGACGCCGCGTGTCCGTTGGAAGCCGGGGACGCTTTGCCACTTCCTCTCGAACACCGACAGCACTGACGGGTGAAACGGATAGGACGCCAGGAAACGATCCCTTACCGTCTCCGCGTCGATGCCCGAAAGCACTTGCGCGTTCTCGATGGCCCAGTCGCCGTAGGCCGTAATCGTTCGTTTTGCGTCTTCCGAAAGTCCGTGCCAGGAGAACAGCCGGCGGCGGATGATCTCGCCCATCTCGTTGTCGGCGGCCATCATGATCGCCTTGCCCACGCGGTCGAGCATCTTCTTGAACCGTGCCTCGTCGGCCTCGTCTTCGCTCGTGTATTCCAACTCGGACGCCGGGATCGACACGACGACCGCCACGTTCTTCTCGCCGCAGGCTGTTTCCGCCAGGCAATCGAGGAAATTGTAAAGCCGATCACCGTAGCCCTTCTTGCGGTATGTGCTGGCGTAGCTGATGATCTCGTCCATGAGGATCAGCACTGGCCGATCCTTCGGGAGCATGGCCCGGATCGCGTCGCCCTTCGGCTCGATGAACTCGCGTTCGTGCTGCTCTAACACGGCCAGCGACTTCGCGCCGCCGAGTTGCCAAGCGATCTCGCCCCACGGCGTTTTGCGGACAGGCTCGTCTCCTCCGCCCCGGCCCTGCAGCGAATCGAACTCCTTGCCCATGAACACCGCGACCGCCGCCTCGGGAACAGTTTTAACCTCGCCCTTGCGCAGGATGCGGTCCACGCCGTTCCAGGCCTTTGCCTTCTCGCCGTTCCTGGCCAAGTGGTAGAGCGCCGTCAGCGAGTGCGACTTCCCGCCGCCGAACTGCGTGGCCATGTTGAACACGGCCGAGGTTTCCACCTGAATGCCAGAGAGCCGCCGCAGTACCTGCGAGGCCAGATCGAGCAGGCTGCCCGTCACATAGGTGCGGTCGAAGAACCGTTGCGGGTCGGTGTAATCCTTGTGCGCGCGGCCATCCCGAATCTGGTCGAGGTGGATGGCGAACTCCGACGCATCCAACGGGCGATTCTCCCGCAGGTCTTCGCGCAGTTCGACCACGTCGTACCAGGGCTTCAGCTTGGCCAATGGAATCTCCCGGTTATTCGCCGACTTGTGCCAGGGCGCGGTTCATGACCATATCGGACAAACGCATGCCGTGCTGGCGCAGATGTTCAACAACGGGGCGTGCCGCGGGTATCAATCCCAACGTCTTGGCGAACACGATGACAGCCAGCGTGCCTTGATGGGTCAACCCAAGCGAGGCAGCGGCCACCCGGGCGAGGCGATCGTCCAAAATGACGCCGCTCTCCGGATTCGCGAACGCATAGTTGAGCACGGCTGTCTCACCCGCGCCGAGTCCGAGCGCCGCCAGGTGGGCCGGTGTTGGCCCCGGATCGACAACCGGGAGCCAAGACGCTTGGGCAAGCGCCCGAACCGCGGGATCGGCAGACCCTTTGCGCTGGATTTCCCAAACGGCCGCTTCAGGAATCACCACGGGTGGACCCAGCTGGCGCAACAAGTCGAACAGGCCCGCTCGTGCCAGCAGAATCACCGGGTATGCGTTGACGACCCAAAGTTTGACCAAGGGAAATCGCCTCCTGAAGTTCGTCGAAATCGACGGAAAACAACTCCACCTCCGCCCGACAAGCCGCATCCAGGAAGTCGGCGTAGGTCAAGCCGGCCAATCGCGCGGCCAAGCTTGTCGCCAACTCGCCGCGGCTGCACAGGGAGAACGCCGCGGCCTGACGCACGGTTTCGCAAGGCTCATGCCCCCGCAGTCGCAGCGACTCCAGCACTTCATCGGGGATCTGTAACGTGACGTTTGCCATCTCGAACCTCCTGATTGCCGAAACTCATTATAACTCTGAAGCCTTCTTCCGGTCCCAAGCGATTGACGGCCGCTCAGATTTTCTCGAAGCGGCCGAGGTTGGCATCCAGCATCCAGAATTTAAAGTAGCCCCACGGGAAGGTCTCGCCCTCACCGCGATTGCCGACGACCAGCACCGTTTGCCCCTTCAGAGCCGTCCGCTGCTCCGGTTTCAAAGCGCCGATCACATCCTGACCGATGGCGTTGACCGATTGCCGGCTCCGTTCCCAATCGGGCCGATAGGCGAAGACCACCCGCAGTTGCACACGAAGGCAGAGTACCTTCCAGAGCGAGTAAGCCACGCGGTCGTCCTTCGCGTGGTTCTCCAACTCGAACGCCGCAATCGGGAACGGCCAACGGACGGACGGCGTTCCCGCGAATGCCATCACATCGATGCCGAGGTATTCCTGGCCCGCTTGCGGCAAAAGGGCCAGCGGGTGTCCCTTCCCGGCGGCTTGCCATCCGAGGGCCTCGCACGAACGAACCACCGCCGTCGTCAGGCACGTTGTCCAGTCCGCGAGTTGGCCGTTGATCGAAGCCTCCTTCAGCGGCGTGGCCGTGGCCGGGTCTTGCACGTGCTGCAAGAACGCCGACTGCCACTGAGGGAAGAGAGGCTCGCTCATCGGGCTTACAACCCCAAACCCTTCTTCCGGGCCAGCACGCCTTCGACCCGGCGGCGCTCGTCGGTGCCGGTCGGGTAGAGGGCGGCCAGCGATTGGGCCAGCTTCCAGAAGCGGGCGTCCTTGCCGACGCCGTCTTCCACCAGGAATCGTTTCAAAAGTTCGCCGCGCTGGGCACCGAAGAGGATCATCGACTGATGCAGGCGGTCGAGGATCGTCGTGCCGGGCGGCGGCCCCTTCAGTTCCTTCCAGCCACCCACGGCTTCCTCGGCCTCGTCCAGCACTTCAAAGAGCGTGCCTTGCTTCGGCTTCTTGGCCTTCTTGGTCGTGGGGCCGGTCTCCGTGTCCTTGCCGAAGAGGTGCTTCGTTCGTTCGCTGACGGCCAAGAGGCGGGCCTTATCCCCCTTCACCTCGACAATCGACTCGGACTTCTCCAGATGGATGCCCAGCCCCTGGGCGATCTTGCGGGCCGCGTCGAACTCCAAGCCGAAGCCCGAGGCGGCGGCCTTCGCTGCGGGCTTCTCGTCTTCGTCCTCCACCTCGTCCGATGCGTCGTCGGCCGATCCGCCGTTCTTGGACGGGGCCACGGCTTTGCCGCCGCCGACGGTCCAGAGCCACATCGCTGTGAGGCGGGCGTCCGGCTCCAGCCCAGTGGCGTCCGCGTCGCGGAAGATCACCGACAGGGCTTCCTTCAACACCGCCGCCCAGACCTGTTCGAGATATTCCTTGAGCGGCACGACATCGCCGTTGGCCTTCTCGACCCGTGAGTAGCGGGAGAAGATTTCGAGCGCCGGTCCGAGGCAAGCGAAGATGGCATCCGCCCCGACAACGCCTTCGCTGGCCAACCGCGGCATCCATTCGTGCATGCGGATAGGAAGTTCATTGAGTACGTCCCGCCAGTCGCCGACTTCGTTGCCGATTCGGGGGCGGCAGACGAGGTGAACGGAGGAAGCGAGGCGAGCTTGCCCTTGGGCAGAAACGCGTGTTTCCATTTCAGTATCAATCGGCCAAGACGCTGTAATGATCCATCCAGCATCTGCAACGGCCTTAAGAATAGCTTCCCAACTCGTACTTGTTTAGCGCCCCCACTCCGTCCCGCGTTGCGAAACTGGCGCAGCTGAACGCGGCCCGAGTCGCTAGCATCAGGTCATGGACGGAGCCACGTGCCCCGGGTGC
>JAYTUG010000222.1:0-28900 GCA_043744695.1 Gemmataceae bacterium | reverse complement strand
GACACGCAGACCTGGAAGGAAGAGCGCCGGCTGATCGGCCACACGGACGCGATTCAATCGCTGGCCGTCAGCCCGGATGGAACCATGCTCGCCAGCGGCGGCGCGGATAAGACCGTGCGGCTCTGGGATCTGGAAGAAGGCCGCGAACGCGCCACGCTGCGGGGTCACGATCGAGACGTGAACGGCGTCGCGTTCGGCACCGACCGCAAGACCGTCATCTCGGCCGGCGGCGATGGCCTCGCCCGCGTTTGGCTAACGGGCATACGCCCGAACGAATCCGCCAACGTGCTCTCGACCCGCGATGGCCTGCTCGCTTCCGCTTCACTCGATGCTCACGGTCATGCATTCGCGTTCGCGGAGGGTTCCGGTCGCCTCTCCGTTCGCATGGCGGATGTCGTGGCCGGTCGGCGCGAACTGCGGCCGGGGTCGCTCTATTTCTGGCAAGTCCCGATCGCCGCGCCGACCTACACGGGCGTGCCCGTGGTCGCCGCCGCACCGGATGGCCGCGCGCTCTACGCCGGGTGCAGAGACTGCCTCCTGCTCTGGCGGCTCATCGGGCTCCGCCCCAAGGGTCAGGATCCCACCGCCGCCGCCTTACTCATGACCACGCCGATCGCGATCCCCGTGCTGAAAGCGATCCGGGCCATCGCGATTGCTCCGGACGGTCTTCAACTGGTGACACTCGACGAAGAAGGGGTCCGACTTTGGAATGCCCGCGAGTTTCCGTTTGCTCCTTCTCCCAAGGTCGAACGCGTCGTGCAGAGCAAACTGATCCACGCCACCGCCGAGGCACACGCACTGGCGTTTCACCCTCACGGCGACCGCATCGCGATCGGCGTCGGCAGTCGAGTCAAAGTCATCGACCTGACCGGGAACGAACTCGCCGATGTTGAGATGCGACCCGAATGGCAGGTGCGGCGGACCCTCGCCTTCGATCCGGACGGCTCCATGCTCGCGGCTGGAGACGAGGGGGGGCTGATCCGCGTTTGGCGAATGGACCCGGTCGGTCGACTCGCCCATCAGACCGATCTGGTCGGCCACACCGGCGCGGTCACCAGCCTCAGTTTCACACCGGGCGGACGCACCCTCGCCTCGGGCGGCGTCGACCGCACGGTCGTGCTCTGGGATCCGATCACGGGCCAGGAACGCCTCACCCTCACCGGCCACGCCGACCACCTGTTGCAAGTGCAGTTCACCACCGACGGCAACACGCTCCTCACCGTGTCCCGCGACGGTTCCGTGAAGCGCTGGCGATCCGAAGTTCGACAACCGCCGATGCTCCGCGACCCACCGCGAATGGCGATGCCCGGACCGCGTGGGAAATGAAGCCCGCACAAACCGTCTCCTTCGCTCCCAACTCTTCCCAGATTCCGCAGATTGCCTTTGACGCTTTAACCGCCCAAATCTACCATCTTCTTAGCGGGCGATTTCCGCTTCACCACACGCTACGCACCCAGGAGATTGGATATGTACAGCATCGTGTTAATGGCCGCGATCGGGACGGGGCCGGGGGCTACCGGAGCCGATCAGCCGGGGGCGATGATGGCCGCGCCGCCGGTCATGTTCGTGGGATGTGCCGGTTGCACGGGTTGCACCGGTTATGCCGTTGCCAGTTGCCACGGCTGCTGCGGCGGCCGCGCCGGGTTCCTCGGCCACAAGCAAAGCTGCCACGGCTGCGGCGGCGGAGTTGTCATGTCCTCGTGCCACGGCTGCGGCGGCGGCATGGCTTATTCCTCCTGCCACGGCGGCGGACTGTTCCATCGCCATCACGCCGCTCAGAGCTATGGATGCTGCGGCGGGTCGTGCTCCGGCTTTACGGCAGGTTGCTGGGGATCCTGCGCCGGTACCGGTTCCGCCTACGGTTACGGGCCGAGCACCTACTTCTACCCAAGCTATGCCACCCCGATTCACACCGGTGCCGCGCCCTTCTACTACGTTCCCGGCACGAACACCGCTCCTCCGGTCGAAATTCCTCAGTCCAAGATCGAAGGCCAGAAGGGCGCGACCTTGAAGTTCAACCTGCCGGCAGGCGCGGTTCTGTTCGTCGACGGGCAGAAGACGCCTGGTGAAGGTACCGACCGCTCGTTCTTCACGCCGGCACTGGAGGTCGGGCAGAAGTACTTCTACGACGTACGGGCCGAGATCCTGATCGAAGGGAAGTCGATCGTGGAAGAGAAGCGTGTGGTGGTGGAAGCCGGCGCTCAGATCAGCGAATCCTTCCCGAAGATGATTGCGGCCCTGGGGGCCTCGACCACCGTTGCTGGGAAGTAAGGAGTTTGCCGCTTGCGGCTTCGCGAAGCCGCAAGCGGCGACTTGCTCTCGACCTCATCTCGCCTCCGCCTTATAACAATCCGCACAATTTAAATCGGAATGCATCCCAACGGAGAAGACTGCCGTGGCCGAACGCTATTTATTCACGAGTGAATCGGTGTCGATGGGCCACCCGGACAAGGTGGCGGACCAGATCAGCGATGCCGTCCTCGATTTCTGCCTGACGGCCGATCCGATGAGCCGCGTGGCGTGCGAAACGCTCGTGACCACGGACCTCGCCGTGGTGGCGGGGGAAATCACGACCAAGGCGAACCTCACGCGCGAAGCCGTGGACAAGCTCGTCCGCGATGTGATCCGCGAGATCGGCTACGTGGCGAAGGATCAGGCCGAACGCGACGAGATCGGCTTCACGGCGGATGCGTGCCAGGTCGATTGCCGCATTCACGCGCAGAGCCCGCACATCAGCCAGGGCGTGGACGTGGGCGGGGCCGGCGATCAAGGCCTCATGTTCGGTTTCGCCTGCGACGAAACCCCCACGCTCATGCCGCTTCCCATCGATCTCTCACACCGGCTCGTTGCTCAACACGCCGAGCTTCGCAAGAACGGCAAATTGAAGTGGCTCCGACCCGATGCCAAAAGCCAAGTCACGGTCGAATACAACGCGGACGGCACTCCCAACCGCATCCACACCGTCGTGCTGAGTACGCAGCACGACCGTTCCGTCATGCAGACCAAGAACGGCGGCGATTACTTCACGGACGAAGCCCGGCAGGAAGTGATCGAGAAGCTGATCAAACCCGTACTCATGGCGGATCGCGCGGACCTCGTGAAGGGCAACCTCGCGATGATCGTGCCCGGTGCCAAGGGCCAGAAGCTCGGTGCCAACGACATTGCCTGCCACATCAATCCGACGGGTTGCTTCCTGACCGGAGGCCCGCACGGCGATTGCGGCCTCACCGGCCGCAAAATCATCGTGGACACCTACGGCGGTCGCGGCCGCCACGGCGGCGGTGCCTTCAGTGGCAAGGATCCCACCAAGGTGGACCGCAGTGCCGCGTACATCGCCCGTTACATCGCCAAGAACATCGTGAAGGCCGGCCTCGCCAGCCAGTGCGAGGTGCAACTCAGCTACGCCATCGGCTATCCGGACCCGCTCAACATCTGGGTGCAAACCAACGGCACCGCGAAGGTGCCCGAGTCGAAGTTAATCGACCTGATCCGCTCGCACTTCGAACTGACGCCAAAGGGCATCATCGGCACGCTCGACCTGCGCCGGCCGATCTATCGCGAGACGGCCCGCCACGGGCACTTCGGCCGCGAACTGCCTCAGTTCACCTGGGAAAAGACGGACAAAGCCGAGGCGTTGAAGAAGGCCGCGGGCGTGTGAGGCTTCGCCCGCTTCCTTTCGATACGACAACGCGGTAGGATTCCCGCATGTTCTCCGCAGCCCATACAACTCGTCCGCCCAAACCGACTCGCGCCGCGATGGAAACCATCACGGCGTTCGGGCGGCCCCTCCACCGAATCACCGTCGAGCAATACCACGACATGCAAGAGGATGGAACGATCGGGAAGGAGGATCGGTGCGAACTCATCCACGGATGCATCCTGGAGAAGGAAACCATCAACCCACCTCAGGCGTGTGCCATCAGTCGAGTGATGAAACAACTCCTGGCGCTCTTGGGATTGGACGTTGTTGTCCGCATCCAGCTTCCGATCACTCTTTCGGACAGCGAGCCGGAACCGGATGCGGTTCTTGCCGCCGGAACGGACGAAGACTACGGCGAACGCCATCCCGGACCCGAAGATATTTTGTTCGTGATTGAGGTGTCCGACGCGTCGCTCGAATTCGATCGCAGCGTCAAATTGCCGCTCTACGCCGGCGAAGCGATACCGCAATACTGGATCCTCGATGTGAACGCTCGCACCATCGAAGTGTACACCCAACCGCGGGGCGGGAGGAAACCCAGCTACCGCAAGATCGCGACCTACACCATGAAAGATGAAGTGCCTGTCGTGGTCGGCGGGAAGAAACTCGGCACGATCGCGGTCGCCAAGTTGTTCCGTTAAGTTCAGTCCTCGTCGTCTTCCAATTCGCGCTTCTTCCTGTTCGCTTTCATCGTCGCGAGTACGATCGCGCCCACCGCGACGGGGAGCGCGAAGAGCACGCATAGCAGCAGGATTTCCTGAAGGCCCAGTCCGATCATCGTTGCTCCTTCGCGTTCGAATTATGGCTTGCCGAGTAGCGTTACGAGAAGGTTGTCTTGCGGATAGCTGTGGCCGAGGTGCTGGCGAAAGCCTTCCGCGAATCGCACGCCGGCGGCTTGCCCCTGGGTCGCGCCCCACTCCTTCATCGAGTCCACGAGGTTGTCGACGCCGTGGTGCTTCCGGAGCCACGCACGTTGGCTTTCGTGGCACGCAAGCATCCGCGACTTGTCTTCGATGACCGTGGTGATGTCGATGTGGAACCCGGCCGGGATCGGCTTGCCGAAGGCATCCTTCCCTTCGAGTGGGTCGCAGTAGAAGAGGTGCGGGATGCGATCGAGGGGCGGGAAGCATTCGCTCGCGCCGGGGCGATTGTGGAGGAAGTTCCCGATCGGTGCGGCAAACGTGGCCGCTCGCACGAGCTTGCTCGTCTGTTCGTGATCGAGGTGGTAGTCGTCCGGGCTGTGCGTGAAGACGACTTGCGGGGCGACTTCGTTCAAAAGTCGGGTCACTTTTTCGAGCGCGGATTCGCCGTAGATCACGCGGAGATCGCGCTCTTCCAGGCAGTGATACGTCGCGCCGATGGTGGCCGCAGCGGCCATTCCCTCGTCGCGGCGGATGTTTGCAATCTCGTCTGGGCCGTGTTCCGCGGATCCGCAGTCGCCGGGAGTCATGGTGGCGATGTGGAGGGTCCAGCCCTTCTCCAGTCGGAGTCGGGCCAGGGTGCCGGCACATAGGAACTCGGCATCGTCCGGATGGGCGAGAATCGCCAGCGCGATGGTGGGCATGGGAGACTCGGGGTGTGCGGTGGAGTTTTCACTACGAACTCGCGCGCCCCGAGCAAGAGCTACATCGGCCCAGAGGGCCCCGGCGGCGGAGCCTCTACGGGAGGCCCGCCCGGAACCGTTGGAGCCGTTGGAGGCCGGATCACGCCCTGACGCTGCAGAATCGATTCCCGAGCGAAGTTTGAGATCCAGGGCGTGTCGATGCGCGGGTCGCCGGGACGCACGTCTTGAGCCGTCACGTTTCCCGAGAAGATCGAGAAGTGCTTCTCCGCCGTTTTCGCGAACCAGTAATCGCGGTACGCCTCGGGGATCGACTCGGCAACGGGCACGGGCATTCCCACCGGCACCACGGCCCGAATGGCGAGATCGAACTCCTTGGCATAGTCTTCGCGCGCCAACTTGCGAACCGCCGGATCGGTGGTCGCGATCAGACGGAGGTAGTCGAGTTCGTACTCGAACGTGTTCTCCTCGATCTGCATGAGGCGCTCGGTGCGATGGAAGTTCGGATTGCTGGCGAGCACTTCCTTCCAAAGGAGGAGGCCTTTCACATAGAGCCGGCCCGCTGGCAGTGGGTTGCCCAGCCGCCGCTCCTGATCGGCCTTCCAGAGTAGCTTCCGTGCTTCAACGGTGTTTTTTTGCTGTTCGCCCTCCGACATGGCAAGGTAGTACGGGAAGTTCGTGAGCGCTCGGTTCGAGTAGTAGTAGTAGAGCGCCAGGTGGGCGCGAAAGCGGCGCGAGTACGACTCGTTCGCCATTTGTTCCGCCGTCGGCTCGGGAGGCATGCCGACGTTCTCGAGGCCCGGCGGAAGCCCCGCGTCGAGCCGGTATTGGTTGATCTGATTCGGACGCAGCGAGAGTCCGTATTCGTAGCCGTGCGCGGACCAGATGTCGAACGCCTTCTGCCATTCGCGCTGCGACCACGCATTGCCAGCACCCACAACCACGGGCACGGCCGGCTTCCGCCTCACGCCGCCCACGTTCTCCACGAACCATGCATTCGTTTCGTCGATACCCGCGTCCACCTCCCAGCCTTCCGAGTCGAACCAGCCATCCTTTTGCATCATTTCGGCCTGATACGACTGAGATCGCGGAGCACCTTGCCGGAACAGGATCAGCACCGGCGATCGCGGGATTCGGTACTTGAACTGGTCGTAATCCTCCGCAACGGACGTCGGGATGGGATTGTTGGCCGCATCCCGCGGATTCGGAGGCACGAGCAGATTCGAATACTTGTACCAGGCGCGAGCCGCGAGGTATCCGCTGAACGATTCGGTCAGGTCCGTGGCCGAGGAGCGCGGATGCATCTCATTGGGGCCTTCGTTGAACTGAGGCGGCAGCACGGGGAACTGGCGATCCGGCGGGTTCAACTCCGTCGCGTTCTTGTAGCGGCTCGGAATCGAGCGGTTCTCCGTCAGGAAGTCCACCACTTTCTTGGGCGTTCTCGTCCACAGCATTTCGGCCGAGCTCTTCTTCTCCTTATCCTGGCGTTCGTCTCCGCGAAGGCGACGCACGAGCATCGGATGTTCCTGGCAGAACTTCTTGAACGCTTCCAGATTCACCGAACCGTCCGGATTCAGCAGCGCCTCGGGGCTGCGCTCGTCCGGCGGGATGCAACTCAACTGGAACAAGCACCGCAGGGTTTGCACCTGATCCGCGACGCCGAATTTGTTCTGGTAGTAGAAGGCGATTTGGAATCGCATGTCCGGGGATCGCCGATTGCGGCGTTCGCCCTCGGCGAGTAAGTCGATGCCGCGAGCGATGTAGAAGTACATGTCGCCCAGCGACTGCATTTCGACCGACACGTTGTAGGCGATGTTCCAGCTTTGGAAGATCCAGGGCGTGATGAAGTGCGGTTGGAGCGTGGTCACGGCCTTGACGAGCCGTTCGAATTCGTGGAAGTCGTTGCGCTTTTGCTTTTCGATGGCCGCGTACCAGAGGAAGGTGACGGCGAAGCCTCGGGAACCGACGAGGCCGAGTCGAACGGCCTCGCCCGCGATTTCGGGATCGCCTTCGTCCAGTTCGCGGAGTTCGAGCCGGCGCGATTGGCTGACGATCGTCTGGCGCGAGAGAGCGTCGCCGCCGCGGTTGAGCGGCGAGGCCGAGGCCGTGCGGTCGTCGCGGCCGAACGGCATCCAGACGTACGGAGAGCCGTCTGGAGTCTTGGCTTCCAGACCCCGATAGAAAATGCTGAGGGTGAACAGGGCCAGGATCGCGGCGAGGTAGAACGCCTTGCGCCGAACCGCGGCCTTCTGTAAAGGATTCATGGTGTTCCTCGCTGAACGATCGAACAATCGCGAAGCCGCAAGCGGCAGGACATCAGGACGCCACTTCGCGCGACTTCATCAGGTAGTACGCCAGCACGGCCCACGGGAACAAATAACCCGCGAGCATCAACAGGTTAATTACGAGGTACTCGGTGTTCACGTTGAAGCCTTCCGAGACGAAGTTCGTCCACGTGAACGATTCGACGTCCGGGATCACGTTTTGGATTCGTCGAACCACCCAAGCCCAGACTTTGTCGGCGACGAGAACGACCTTGGCTCCGGACGACTCGCCGAAGGGAGTCGTGGGCGTCTCGGCTTTCATCAGTTGCGACATGGTCTGGAACGGGCCGCCGCCGACATTGCGACTCGCCGCCAGTTCGTTCAAGTGGTCCGTGGCGTAGCCCAGCAAGAAGATCATGGAGGTGAGGAGGAGGCTGAGCACGCCGCTCAAGTAAGTACTGCAGGCGATGGCGAGCCCGATCACGATGCAGAGGCGGCACCAGACGCCGACCATGCCCTTGAGGAAGTTGATCGTGAAAGGCTGATTGGCTTCGAGGATGTAGAGGTCGGGTTCGGCCATGCCGAGCATTTGTCCGCCGCTTTCGCACTTCACGTAGATCGAAAGGCGAGGCCTCGTACGCTTGTTTCCGTCTTTCGATTCTTCGATACCGGGATCGCCTTGGCTTGCGTTTCGGAAGAGGCCCGCCGGAATCTGGATGCCCGTGACGGCGTAGTCGAAGACCTCTTTTCGCGTTTCGTAGTAGCCGTGTTTCTGGGCCAGTTCGTTCATCGAGGCCCAGCCCGGCGTGCCCGGCTTGGCGACCGAGGCTCCGGTGGGTAGCAACCCCAAGTCGGCGATGTAGGCTCGCTTGCGGTCCTCGCCTTTGCCGCGCTCTTCCCCGGACTTGTCCGCCCAGTTCCATTCGCCGCGCTGATCTTGGCGTGGGAGTGCCTGCGGGCTGTTGTGCGTTACGATGCGAAACGTCACGTCCACACCCTGGTTCTCGACGCCCTTCGTCAGCTTATACACATCGAACGTGAACTCGACGGGAACCACATCGCCAGCCGGCGTCTTAACCGAAGACGGAATCTCGTAGTAGTGCCAGATGGCCCGTTGCGGGGAGTCTTCATGCCCCGCGATGTAGCGGCGATAGTCGAACTCGCGGCCCACGTTAGTGCCGTCGAAATCCGCCTTGCGGCTCGCGAATTCGAGCTTGCCACGCACCGGTACGCGGGCCGTCGCCGATTCGGCTTCCGCCTTGGGATCGATGGTCGAGGTATTGATCAGTATCAAGCTGATCGCGGTCATTCCCACCAGAGCAACCGTGGTGAGGCCCACGTATCCCATGAAGCGACCGAGTACGACCTCGAATCGTTCCACAGGCTTCGTGACGACCGTGTGGATGGTGTAATTCTTGATGTCGTTCGGGATGCTGAACGACGTGAGGATCAGGGCCGTGAAGAGTACCAGAAGCGTGATCGTGAGCGCGGCAACGGACACGAGCGTTCGGAACTCGTCCGCGGGTCGCACGCCGGCCATCCACACGTTCCGGAACATGAACAGCGGTAGGACGAGCAAAGCGAGCCACAGCAACCGCGAGCGAACCGCTTCCTTGAAGCCGAGCCGGGCGAGCGCCCAGATGCGCCGCCCCTTCACTTTCACGAGGTCGCGGAAGAACGGCTCGCAGATGCCGAGCAGCGCGAAGAGCCCGGCGATCATCAGCAGCAAGGGTCGCAATTCGCGATGCCAGACGGACGGTTCGGGCTTTACGATCGCCCCCAAGGGCGGCATGGGAAGCTCCGGTGGCGCACCCTTGTTCATAATGATTAACGCGAGCACGCCGCCGTAGCAGACGAGGCTGAGAACGCCCATGGCGAGCATCCAGGTCGAGACCGGCACGCGGAGCCGTTCCGATTGCGATTTGCTAGTGGGCACCGACATGGCGTAGAGCAAGTACACGATGAGCCCGAGGGCCGCGAAGCCGCCGGCATCTTGGAGCCAGACCTGGATGAGGCCGAGGGTGTTCGCGTACCCGAGCGGGTCGCCGCGATCCAGTTGAAGTATGCCGAACAGCCCCGTCATGGAGGAAACCTCGAGTACTCAGCCGCTTGCGGCTTAGCGATGGCGTCGATCGTTTCTATCGCGAAGCCGCAAGCGGCAAAATTAGTTTGCTTCGACGGGTGCCTGGTAGCGGCGACCGGGCCGCGACTTGGACTCTTCGACAATGCGCAGGAAGAGTTCTTCCAGCGTCGTGGTCGGGTGGCCGATCGATTCGAGTTCGCCGCCGTGCTTGCGGATGACCGCCTCGAGTTCCGCCCGCAACTCCGGCGATTCCTTCACCTTCTTCGCTCGCACTTCGAGTCGAGCCGCGTCTTCCACCAACTTGCTGACCGTACCGAGTTCCTGAAGGTCGCCGTTGTACAGGATTGCGATCCGGTCGCAGACATCTTGCACGTCGTCGAGGCGATGGCTGCACATCAATACGGTCTTACCCTGATTGCGCAGGTCGAGGATGAGCTTTTTCATCCAGGCGGTACCGAGCGGATCGAGGCCCGAGGTCGGCTCGTCGAGAATGACGAGTTCGGGATCGTTGATGAGGGCTTGTGCGAGGCCAATGCGCTGCCGCATGCCCTTGGAGTATTCCTTGAGGATGCGCTTCTTGTCGGCTCCGAGGCCGACCCGTTCGATGAGGTCGGCGGCGCGACGGTTGCGGGTCGCGGCATCCATGTTGAACAGACGACCGTAGAAATCCAGCGTTTCCTCGGCGTTCAAGAACCGGTACAGGTACGATTCTTCCGGCAGGTACCCGATGCGTTCGTTCTTTTCGACCTTCGCCGCCGGTTCGCCGAACACGAATGCGTCGCCGCCGGTGGGAAAGAGCAAACCGAGCAGCAGCTTGATGGTCGTGGTCTTACCCGATCCGTTGGGTCCGAGGAGCCCGAAGATTTCGCCCTTTTTGATTTTGAGGTCGAGGGCGTTGAGTGCGGTCTTCTTCTTACGGCCCCAGAAATCGCGGTAAACCTTCGTCAGGCTCCGGGTTTCAACGACGACATCCTCGGCCATGGCACTCTCCGGAATCCCGCAAGTCTGAGGGACGCGCACGAATGGTTACAGTGTGAATACGAACGCTTCGCGTCCGCGGTTCGGTTCGAAGTGTTATCGTAGGAACTGTAAAGCCCCCGGACGGCGGTCCGGGGGCTTTGTCAACTTTGAAACTCCCCCCACTCGCCCGCAGGGCTCAGTGCTTCGTTCGGTCGGAACCGCCCCTTGTACTCCAGCGATCGGCAACCCTCCACGTAGTAGCCAAGATAGACGTGAGACAACCTCGACAAACGGGCGTTCCGAATCGTCGCGAGTACGTTGAACGTTCCGAGCGAGCGGTCGCGTTCGTCCGGCTCGTAGAAGAAGTAGATGGCCGAGAGACCGGCCGGGAGGCGGTCCACGTAGCCCACGCCGACGAGTCGCTCGCCCACATAGTAGCACCATTCTTCGGTTGCGAACGGGTTCTCGACGAACGACTCGATGTAGCCATCGGCGTCTTTGGGCCCGTGTTCGGGCCAGCCCTTGTTCTCGGCCTGAAACGCGTGGAAGCGATCGTACAGCTTGAGCTTTTCGCGGGTGACGGCAGGCGTGCCGATTTCGAGCCGTACCGCGGATTCGTTCGCGGCCCAGGCTCGCTTCTGGCTGCGGTCGGGCTTGAACGTAGAAACGGGAACGCGAATCGACTGGCATGCACGGCACGTTTCGCATTCGGGGCGAAAGAGCGAGAAGCCGAACCGCCGCCAGCCCGTTTCGAGCCGCTCCTGATACTCGGCTGAGGTGATCTGCCCGACGATCTCGTAGCGCATCCGCGCGTTCCGCTCGGGCAGGTAACTGCACGAACTCGGCGGGGTCGTGAAGGTGACCAGCGATTCCATGGTTATTCCACGAATTCCACCTCGACCGGCGATGGGATGATCCCCGCGCGGTGGCCTTCGTCCAACAGCTTGCGAATGGCGGCCCGACCGCGGTCGCCGTAGTCCAGCGTCCAGTCGTTGACGTACATCCCGACGAACTTGTCGGCGAGGCTCACGTCCATGTCGCGGGCATATTTCAACGCGTAGTCCAAAGCCTCGCGGCGATGGTCGAGCCCGTATTGGATGCTCTGCCGAATGAGTCGGCTCACCTCGGCCATCACCGGCTTGCCCAAGTCCTTGCGAACGACGTTGCCACCGAGCGGCAGCGGCAGACCGGTCCGATCCTGCCACCAGACGCCGAGATCGACGACGAGGTGAAGCCCCTGATTCTGGAACGTGAGTTGGCCTTCGTGAATGATCAGCCCGGCATCGTACTTCCCGGCCTCGAGCGCGGGAATGATCTCGTCGAAGGGGATGACGTCGAAGGTGAGCTTATCGCTGGCCCCGATCGATTCGAACAGCAACTTCAAGGTGAGGAACGCCGTCGTGAGCGTGCCGGGGACGGCAATCTTCACGCTGGGCAGGTCGCCGATGGTCAGCGGCTTGCGGGCCACGATCATCGGGCCGTAGTGGTCGCCCATGCTGCAACCCGTAGGCAGCAGTGCGTACTTCTCCAGAAGGAAGCTGTAGGCGTGAATGCTCACGGCCGTCACTTCGAGTTCGCCCTTGAGCGCTCGGCGATTCAGCGTCTCGATGTCCTGCAACTCGTGGACGAACTTCAGGTTCCCGGTGGGAATCTTGTCGTTCGCCAGGGCGTGGAACATGAACGCGTCGTCCGGGTCTGGGCTGTGCCCGACGCGGATCAATTGTTGTGACATGATCGTTTCCTTCACTCCAGGTATCCGGGCGGGGCACCTTCGAACGGGCCCGCGTAAATCGCCTTCCCGGCTTCCAGCACCACCACCGAATCGGCCACGCGGCGAAGGGCCGCAATGTCGTGCGTCACGATCACCATCGTCGTGCGAAACTGTTCGTCGTTCGAGAGATCGTCGATGACGCGCATCACCTCGGCGGACATCTTCGGATCGAGGGCGCTGGTCGGTTCGTCGAAGAGGATTGCTGCCGGGTTAACCGCAAGGGCGCGGGCGATGGCAACACGCTGTTGTTGCCCACCGGAAAGCTGCGCCGGTCGGGCGTCGGCCTTCGCGGCGAGGCCCACGCGATCGAGCAGTGCGCGGGCCGTCGCTTCCGCTTCGAGCTTCGGTCGGCCGAGGGCGTGGATCGGCCCGCTCATCACGTTCGCCAGCACGCTCATGTGCGGGAACAGGTTGAACGATTGAAACACCATCCCCACAGTTCGGCGCAGCTTCAGAAGCAAATCTTTGCGCGGCGGCATTCCGGTGAACTTCAATTCGCCGACGGCGACTTCGCCTTCCTGAAACCGTTCGAGCCCGTTGATGCAACGCAACAGCGTACTCTTCCCGCTGCCGGACGGCCCGACGATGCCGACCACCTGCGCCTTCCCGAACTCGACGCTCACGCCATCGAGGATGCGGTTCGGCCCGTGGTACTTCACGATGTTGGAAACGCGGATCATCGTTGGGTTTGAACTCCTCCCACGCGATTCTCCAGCCACCGCGCGAAGATCGCCATCGGGTAGCTCATCATCAGATACATGCCTGCCGTGATGAACGCCAACTCCGCGATGTAGTCGCGGTTGAAATTGTAAAGCTCGTTGTACTTCCGCGTCAGTTCCGTGATGAGTATCACCGAACACACCGATGTATCCTTGAACAGCGCGATAAAGTCGTTCGTGACCGGGGGAATGACGATGCGAATGGCCTGAGGCACAATCACGGTATAGATCGCCGTGAAGGGCGACATGCCCAGCGCCAGAGCCGCTTCCATTTGCCCGCGCGGAACTGCGAGCAACCCGGCCCGGTAGTTCTCCGCTTCGTAGGCCGAGTAGTTGATCGCCAGCCCGAGGATACCCGCCTGCAATGGCGAAAGCGCGAGCCAAGGCACGACTCCCGGCAGCAGATAGAAGACGAAATAAAGTTGAAGGAGCAGCGGCGTGCCGCGGAGGAACTCGATGTAGATGCCGAGCGGAATCGCGAGCCAGCGCGGGCCGTACACGCGGCCGAGCGCCACGAGCAAACCGATGAGCATCGCCAATGGGAACGACGTGAGCGAGAGGAACACGGTCATCCCGGCCGCACGAAGTAACTCACCGATCATCCGGCCCCAGTCGGCCTTGGGTTTCGCCTCTTCCTGTTCGGTTGCTCCCACTTCAAACGGCGGCGGCCACGGCTGCTCCGTCCAATACCGCAGTCGCTCCTGATCGGTGTTCCAGACTCCGTACTTCCGGTAAATCGCTTGAAGCGTGCCGTCTCGAATGCCCTCACGCAGCGCGGCATTGAGTTGTTCTCGAAGTTCAACATCGTTGGCCCGGGTGAGAATCACGTAGAAGCCAGGCTTCCGCGGTTCGTCGGCGAGCATTAACTGCTTACTTTGCTTCACGTAGAACTGCGCCGCGGGAGTGTCCTGCACCGTGGCGTCGAGCCGCTTTTGTTCCACGAGCCCGATGACCGTCGCCACATCGGGATTGATCTTCAAGTCGATGGCGTCTCCGAATCGATCGCTCTTCATGTAGTCGTGCGAAGACGATCCGCCGAGAACGCCGACGGTTCGTTTGACGCTTCCTTCCTTCGGCCGCTTCAGGTCCGTCCAGCCCACGATCTCCTCGCCGTCATCCTTGTGAATGACGAGCGAGAGCCGGTAGATGTAGTAAGGAATCGTGGAGGGGTACTTCTTCTCGAGGACTTCGGTGAGTTCGTAGCCATTGAGGACGATGTCGATGCCGTTCTCGTCGTTGGGCTTGCCGAGCAGTTCGGGCAGCTTGTCCCAGTCGCCTTTCTTCATGACCGAAACGCGGCCGAGCTTTGCGGCTAGGTACTCGGCGAGGTCGACTTCAAAGCCGATGAACTGCCCGCCGGCACCCTGATACACATACGGAGCCCCGCCGGTCGGGTCGGTGCCCCAGCGCAGCGGCTTCTTCTCCTGCGCCAGTGCAGGCAGCGGCGCGAGCAGAATGAGAACGGCGAGCAGCCAGCAGCGAATCACCCGTGGGATACCTCCGGTCGAAGCACGCAACGAGTGGAAGTGTATCTCCGTTCGCAGACAAAGCCCACCCCTGGTAATGGGTGGGCTTCTAAACTGCTCTTATGCTGGATCCGCTGCCGATCGATGCCGCGTTGCCGGAGTTGCTTGCCGCGTTGCGAACGAGCGGTGCGGCGATCCTCCGCGCGCCGACCGGTGCCGGCAAAACGACCCGCGTTCCACCGGCAATCATCGACCTCGTGCCGGGCACCATCGCGATGTTGGAACCGCGACGCGTGGCCGCCCGTGCTGCCGCTCGTCGCATGGCCCACGAAGACCACTCGCCACTCGGCGAACGCTTCGGCTACCAGGTCCGCTTCGACCGCAAGGCCGGCCCGCGAACGCGGGTCCTCGTCGTCACCCCCGGCATCTTGCTGCGCATGCTTCACGATAACCCCTTCCTGGAAGGCATTTCGTGCGTCGTCTTCGACGAGTTCCACGAGCGCGGACTGGACGCCGACCTCGCCCTCGGCATGGTCAAGCTCATCCGCGAGAACGTGAGGCCCGATCTGATGGCGGTCGTGATGTCCGCGACGATCGACCCGGGCCCGGCCTCCGCCTACTTCGGCAACTGCCCGGTCGTTGACAGTGCCGGCCGCAGCTTTCCCGTGGAGGTGAAGTACCGCCCGCGCCGCAGTGACACTCCGCTGTCACTCGCCGTGGCGGACGCCGTTCGCGACGCGCTCGATGAAACCGAGGGCGACGTGCTCGCGTTCCTGCCCGGACTCCGCGAGATTCGTCAAACCGCTGAGGAACTCGGAGCCCTCGCCGCCGAAATCCTCCCCCTTCACGGCGACCTGCCCCCCGAACAGCAAGACCGCGCCTTGCAAAAACTTGCCAGTCGCAAGGTCGTGCTCGCCACCAATGTCGCGGAGACATCCGTCACGGTCGAGGGCGTCACAGTCGTGATCGACTCCGGCCTCGCCCGGCAAATGGAGTTCGAACAGTCGGTCGGCATGGATCGCCTGCGACTCGTTCCCATCTCGCGGGCCTCGGCCGATCAGCGGGCGGGTCGGGCAGGGCGAAATCAGCCGGGCATCTGCATCCGCCTTTGGGACGAACCAGGACACCGCAGCCGACCCGAACAAACCGAACCCGAGATTCGCCGCGTCGATCTGTGTGGGGCGATCCTGCACCTGCTCGCGCTCGGCGAAGCCGACGTCTTGAAGTTCCCGTGGCTCGATCCACCTCGACCCGAGGCGGTTCAACAATCGCTGCGGTTGCTGGAACAACTCGAGTTGTTTGAACGCAGCTCGCTTAACGAACTCGGGCAGTCCGCGGCTCGGCTTCCCGTTCATCCGCGAATCGCACGATTGCTGCTCGAAGGTCAGCGGCTCGGCATCGCCCATCGGGCCGCCCTCGCGGCAGCACTGCTCTCGGAACGCGATCCATTCTTGCGCGATTTCGATTCCGGACCCCGCTCGGCACCTTCCACCGACTCCGATCTACTGGATCGAGTCGAAGTGATGGAAACCTTTGAACGTACTAAGCGGCTCGATTCATCATTGGGAACGCTGCATCGAGGCGGCGCGTTTGCGGTGTTGGAAGCGCGCGGTCAACTCGTGCGTGTATTGGTGAGCGGAGGGCGTGAGCCCTCAGTTCGTGAGGAGAACAGGGGGCTCACGCTCCCCGTTCGCCCGGATTCCCTCCTCCGCGCCGTGTTCGCCGCGTATCCGGATCGACTCGCTCGGCGGCGCGAACCGAACTCCACTCGCGCCCTGATGCTCGGCGGCCGCGGCGTCAAACTCGCTCCCACGAGTGGCGTCGTCGAGCCCGAGTTGTTCGTGTGCGTCGATGTCGAGGCGGGCGGCGTCGATTCCTTCGTGCGAATGGCCTCCGCCGTGAAACGCGACTGGCTTCCCTCGAACCGCATCACTTCAAAAATCGAAGTTGAGTTCGACGACCAGACGGAGCGCCTCGCGGCCCGCAAGCGCATTCGATTCGACGATCTGATTCTCGAAGAGAACAATGCCCACATCGCGGATGAAGCCGAGGCCGCACGGGTACTCGCACTCGCGGCGTCGGAACGATTGGAGAAAGTGCTTCCGCCCGCGGATTCGGAGGCTGGCCGGTTTCGTGCGCGGGTTCGCTGCTTGAAAAGTTGGTTGCCGGAGTCGAACTTTCCGGCGTTCGATGCCGTGGACCTGCTCGGACTTTTGGAACATCTCGCTCGCGGTCGCCGATCGCTGGCCGAACTTCGCACCGGCCCTTGGCTCGATCTCTTGAAGGGGCAACTCAGCTTCGAGCAGTCGCGGCTGCTGGATCGCGAGGCACCCGATCGGCTCGAGGTTCCGAGCGGCAGCCTCATCCGCATCGATTACGAGGAAGGCCGGCCGCCGGTACTCGCGGCGCGCATTCAGGAACTGTTCGGGCTCGCCGAGACGCCGCGCGTCGCCGGTGGCCGCGTGAAGGTGCTACTTCATTTGCTCGCGCCAAACCACCGCCCCCAACAGGTGACCGACGACCTCGCCAGCTTCTGGGCGAACGCTTACCAGCAGGTGCGGAAGGAACTCCGTGGCCGCTACCCGAAGCACGCGTGGCCCGAAGACCCGCTCACGGCCGAAGCCCTATGCGGCCCGCGACGAAAGGCACCGTAGGCTCTTTCTTCTTCACCTCGCCTGTGGTTCAATGTCACTGCCTGCCCGTTCTCCCCGCCTTCGGAGTTCACCTAAATGCCCAAGCTCGCAGCCCCTCTCGCGTTTCTGCTTCTCAGTGGTGTCGCTTTCGCGGAAGACTGGCCCGGTTGGCGCGGCCCGCGCGCCGACGGCACCGCGACCGACACCGGCTACCCCATCACCTGGAGCGCCACCGAGAACGTGAAGTGGAAGACCCTCATTCCCGGCACCGGGCACTCGTCTCCCGTCGTCAGCAAGGGGAAGGTGTTCGTGACCGCCTGCATCGAGGCCGAGAAGAAGCGCGTGCTCTATTGCGTCGATCGCACGAGCGGAAAGATTCTCTGGGAACAGGTCGTGCTCACCTCCAAGCTCGAACGCAAGCACGGCGAGAACAGCTTCGCGAGTTCCACGCCAGCCTGCGACGGCGAACGCGTCTTCGTCACGTTCCTCGACGAGCCGAAGATGCGCGTCTTCTGCTACGACTACTCCGGCAAACTGCTCTGGGAGAAGACGCCCGGCGAGTTCCACTCGGTCCACGGCTTCGGCGTCGCCCCCATGCTCTACAAGGATCTGCTCATCCTCAACGGCGACCAGGATGCCAAGGCCTTCATCGTGGCTTTGAACAAGAATACGGGCGAAGAGAAGTGGCGAACGGATCGGCCCAATAAGCTGCGGTCGTACTGCCCGCCGGTGGTTATCGAAGTCGCCGGCAAGAAGCAACTCGTACTCACCGGCAGCATCTGCGTCGCCAGCTACGACCCGGACACCGGCAAGCAACTCTGGATCATCCAGGGGCCCACCGAACAGTTCGTCTCCAGCATGGTACTCCACGAAGGCGTCCTGCTCATGACGGCGGGCTTCCCCGTCCACTGGGTCATGGCCATCGATCCCTCGGGCAGCGGCGACGTGACCAAGACGCACGTGAAGTGGTCCAAGAAAAACGAAGGCGGCTACGTGCCCAGCCCCGTGGCTCACGGCGGCAAGCTCTTCGTCGTGGACGACCAACTCGGCTTCGCCAGTTGCTGGGACGTGAAGACGGGCAAGGAATACTGGAAGGAGAAACTCGGCGGCGCGACCGGCTACCACGCCTCCGCCGTTGCTGCTGAGGGTCGCGTCTACTTCACGAACGATGCGGGCGTGACGTTCGTGGTGAAGGCGGATGGCGAACTCGACGTACTCTCGAAGAACGCGCTCGGCGAGAAGGTCTACGCCTCGCCCGCGTTCTCCGACGGCGACATCTTCCACCGCGGTGAGAAGCACCTCTGGTGCATCGGGAAGAAGTAATCCAATTTTGTAACCCAACTCCTGCCTGAGGAAGCGAAGCGAGGCGTTCTCGCACGCTCTCCTACCGATTGAACAGGAACTCTTTGCTGTTGAGTAATGCCCAGAAGAGGTCGCGGTACAGGTCTTCGCGCTTGACGTCGTCCTTACGGAGGCTCTTCACCACCTCGCGCTCCGGGTCCGTCGGCAAGCGCGAATACGTTCGCAGGAAGAGTGCCTCGAGCAGCTTCGCGTCGTCTTTCTCGGTGGCCATGGCCTTCTCAAGCCAACCGCTCGCCTGGGGAATTTTCGCCGTGAGGAGGGTGCCGCACTGGAGGTGCAGCACCTGCGGCAGCGTGACATCGCCCATGCGTTCGCAGGCGCATGCGGTCACCCGTTCGGAGCGGCCGAAGGCTTGAAGGAAGTACGAGGCCGCCGTGGGATCGGGCACCTGAACGGCCCGGACGCCGAGCGGGTAGCCGTCGAATTTTTCGGGCACGCCGGTCGCGTCGCAAATCGCGTCGAGCATCACCTCGGCAGGCAGGCGGCGAGCGTAATAGTGCGAGTAGAAGCGGGCGTCGGCTTCGTTGCCGGGACGCGTGCTGGCAGAGAGTTGATACGTTCGCGACGTGAGAATCGACTTCATCAGATGCCGCAGGTCGAACTTGTGGTTTACGAACTCCTTCTTCAGTGCCGCCCAGAGTGCCGGATTTGTGGGCGGGTTCGTGGCCCGCAGATCGTCTACCGGTTCGACGAGGCCCACGCTTAGGTAGTGCTTCCAGACGCGGTTCACCATCGCCCCCGCGAAGAATTCGTTGCTCGGATCGGTGATCCACTTCGCCAGCACGACTCGCGGGTCGTCGCTCGGCAACACGTTCGTGGCCGTGCGGTCCAGCGGCTGGGCCTTCATGAACAGGCCCGTCCGCGGCTGCGTGACCCCGACCGGATTCTTGTTTTGATTTTCGTCCGGATGGCCGACCGCGAGCATCGTGGGAAGCCCGGACTTCGGATCCTTGCGGTCGAACTTCATGCGGCTGAAGTACGCGGCGAAATGGTAGTAATCGTCTTGCGTGAAGCGTTCGAGCGGGTGGTTATGGCACTTGGCGCAGCCGATGCGGGTGCCGAGTAAAGCCTGGGCTACGGACTCGCCGACCTCGGAGTTTTCGCCGTGACGCTGCTCGCCGACCGTGACGATGTAGTAGCCGACTGCGGGGTTCTGCGCGTTCGAGCCCTTGGCGGTGAGCACCTCGCGGGCCAGCGCATCCCAGGGTCGATTTGAGGCAACTTGTTCTCGCAGCCAGACGTGAAACTGCCGCACGCCCTTGACGCCGCGCACATCGTGGTCGCGTTCCTTGCGGTTCTGGAAGAGGTCGCCGAGTTGCAGTGCCCAGTAGTCGTTGAACTCGGGCCGCGCGAGCAGTGCATCGACCAGTTTCTCACGCTTTTTCGGATCGGCGTCCGCGAGGAAGGCCTTTACTTCAGCTTCCGTTGGAAGCACGCCGCACGTATCGAGCATGGCCCGGCGCAGGAACTCGGCATCAGTACAAAAGTCCGAAGGCTCGATCCGCAGTTCGCGCAACTTCGCGAAGACGTGTTCGTCCACGAAGTTGTTCTTCGCTTCAAACCGCTTCGCATCGACGGGCCGATCGAAGGGCATGTCGAACGCCGCGACAGCGACTTCAATTTGGAACATCGCCCGCACCGCGGTCGCACCGTTGCGGAGTGCTTTGGCCTTGCCCGAGGGCGAAACCTCGACGTAGGCCGCATCGTTGGAATCGAACTTCGTGAACCAGGTGACGTCCTTCTTGGACCCATCGCTGAACGTGGCCGTCGCGACGATCTGCACTTCCTCGCCGGGCTTGAGGACTTTCGCGTTCGGCGAGAGTTCCAGCTTCGAGACCTTCAGGTCGTTCTTGTCCGGTCCGGGGAACCCAGCCCTCACCCAGTTCAAAAGCAACTTGTACTCGGGGCTATTCACGCTGAAGAGCCGACCGCCTTCGTGTGAAGCCTGAGCCGTCGCCTTCATCAGAAGTAAGCTGTCTTCCGGCTTGCTCGGATGCAGCCTTCGGCCATCGAATTCGCGGGTGATCGAGCGGTGGTCCTGATCGGGGGCGTAGCCGCGAAGCGAGAGGCGGAAGCCGTTTTGGCCGGCACCCTTACCGTGGCACGAACCCTGATTGCAACCCGCTTTCGTAAGCAGTGGCATCACTTCGTTCAAGAATGAAGGCGAGTCGGCTCGGGCCGACGAACCGAACGCGACGAACGCGGAAACCGCAACGGCGAATCGGAGCATGAACGATCTCACGCGGCAGGAGTTGAGCGGGAAGCGCAACCAGGCGGGTACTTCTTCATTTAGTTTAGATGCGATTCGAAGTGCGAGCAAGCGGAAACGAATCTTCGGGCCGAATCGCGGGGTACAATACAGGATACGCCTGACTCCGAGGATTCGCCGATGCGGTGGTTTGCCGTAGTTCCTTTGTTTCTGGCCGCGCTTCCCGCCTTCGCCGCCGATCCCGCACCAACGAAACTCACGCCCGAACAGGTCGAATTCTTCGAGAAGAAGGTTCGCCCCGTGTTGGCCGAGAAGTGCTATTCGTGCCACGGCGAGAAGAAGCAAAGCGCGGGGTTGCGGCTCGACACGGCGGCGGGGGCCAAGGCCGGTGCCGACGACGGCCCGGTGATCGTGCCCGGAGACCCCGCGAAGAGCCGACTCATTGTTTCCGTGAAGCGAATGGGCGAACATGCGATGCCGCCGAAGGAACCGCTCGCGGCCGTAGCCGTGGCGACTCTCACGGAATGGGTGAAGTTTGGAGCGCCGTATCCCGCGGACCTGGCGAAGAACGGGGCCGACCCGCGTAAGCACTGGGCGTACCAGCCCGTTAAGAACCCACTGGTGCCGGCGAGCCGCGATGCTCGGGTCCAGAGCCCGATCGATAACTTCGTTCTCGCCAAACTCAGTGACAAGGGCCTGTCACTTGCGATGCCGGCGGACAAGCGGACGCTGATTCGCCGAGCTTACTTCGACCTGATCGGCCTGCCACCGACGGCCGACGAAATCGAGGCGTTCGAGAAGGACGCCACGCCTCAAGCCTTCGAGAAGGTGCTGGACAAGCTGCTCGCCAGCCCGCAGTACGGCGAACGCTGGGGTCGATACTGGCTCGATGTCGCTCGCTACGCGGACACGAAAGGTTACGTGTTCCAGGAAGAACGCACCTTCCCGTACGCCTACACCTACCGCGATTACGTGATCCGCTCGTTCAACGAAGACAAGCCGTTCGACCGCTTCATCATCGAGCAACTCGCTGCGGATAAGCTGCCGCTCGGGGACGACAGGCAACCGCTCGCGGCGATGGGATACCTCACGCTCGGCCGGCGCTTCCTCAACAGCACGCCGGACATCATCGACGACCGCATCGATGTGGTGAGCCGCGGGCTCATGGGCCTCACGATGTCGTGCGCCCGCTGCCACGATCACAAGTTCGACCCGATTCCGATCAAGGATTATTACTCGCTCTACGGCGTGTTCGCGAGTTCGGTGGAACCGAAGGAACTGCCGCTGATCGGCGAGGTGAAGCGGACGCCGGAGGTGGAAGCGTTCGAGAAAGACCTGGCGAAGCGCGAAGCCGAGTATGTGACCGACGCGACCCGTCGCCATACCGCCGCCGTGGCGCGTTTGAAGTCCGCCGGCTCCATCGCGGATTACTTGCGAGCGGTGCTCGATGCGAAGGCCAAGCCTGCCGGTGAAATCGGTGCGTTCGTCCGCGAGCGCGATCTCTCGCCGTTCGTTTTCAACAAGTGGAAAGCGTTCTTCACCGAGCAGACCAAGACTCATTCGCCGGTCTTCACTCCGCTGGTGGAACTGCACGCGATCCCGGCTGCGGACTTTGAAGCAAAGGCCCCGGCAATCCTGAACGACCCCAAGAAACCAGTCCATCCGGCAGTGGTGAAGGCTCTGAACGAAGCGAAGCCAAAGACGTTCCGCCTCGCGGCGGAAGCCGTGGCGAAGGCCATCGTCGAAGCCAAAGACGATCCCGCGTTCAAGGCAATCCTCGGCACCGGTGGCCCGGTGGACATCGCGCTGGTCGACGCAGACAAGATTCAGCATCGGCTCGACCGCGATGCACTCGCCGCGCTTCGCAAGAAGATCGACGCGTTTAAAGCGTCCAACCCCGCGGCTCCGCCGCGTGCCCACGTTCTCAACGACACGCCGAGCCCGCAGGAACCGGTCGTGTTCCTACGCGGCAACCCCGGCAACCGCGGCCCCGCCGTGCCGCGTCAGTTCCCCGAGATTCTCGCCGGCCCGAGCCGCAAGCCGTTCACTCAAGGCAGCGGCCGTCTCGAATTGGCGAAGGCCATCGCGAGCCCCGAGAACCCACTCACGGCCCGCGTGTTCGTGAACCGCGCCTGGATCGGGCACTTCGGCCAGGGCCTCGTTCGCACGCCCAGCGATTTCGGCGTCCGCTCCGATCCGCCGACGCACCCGGAACTCCTCGACTGGCTCGCAACGCGCTTCGTTCGTGATGGCTGGAGCGTGAAGAAATTGCACAAGACGATGATGCTCTCGGCAACGTATCAGCAGTCGAGCGCGATCTCGTCGCAGGGGTTCGCTGCCGACCCGGAGAACCGGTTGCTCGCGCATCAGAATCGCCGCCGGCAAGACTTCGAGGCGCTGCGCGATTCGCTGCTCTTCACCACGGGCCGGCTCGACGCCACCATTGGCGGTCGGCCCGTCGATCTGTTCAAGGCGCCGTTCACTGTTCGTCGATCCGTGTACGGCGTCATCGATCGCTCGAACCTGCCCGGCACCCTTCGTTCCTTCGACGTGGCCAGCCCGGATCAGCACAGCCCGCAGCGATTCCAAACCACCGTGCCGCAGCAGGCGTTGTTCTTGTTGAACAGCCCGTTCGTGGTCGAACAGGCGAAGGCGTTGGCGAATCGAGTCGAGGTGAAATCGGCGAAGACGACCGAAGACAAGGCGACGAAGTTGTACCGGGCGGCGTTGAGCCGCAATCCGAGCCGCGAGGAACTCGCGCTCGCCAAGGCGTTCATCGGAACCATGCCGGCGACGGGCGACTTCGGCCCGTGGGAGCAGTTCGCCCAAGTGCTATTATTGAGCAATGAGTTCGCATTCGTGGATTGAAGGAGATGTGCGATGAGTGTGCTGGCCATCAAGAAGTCGAAGAAACCGACCCCAGCAGAGGCCGTGTTCCTGCTGGAGAATGGCGCGACGATGGATCAGCCGACGTTCCACGAGCTTTACAAGCTGACGCCGGAAGGATTCAAAGCGGAACTCATTGGAGGGACCGTCTTCGTGGCATCACCCGTCTCCGTATTTCATGCGGCCCCTCATGCAAAACTCATTGCCTGGATGATCTTGTACATGGATGCGACGCCTGGAGTCGACGTCTACGACAACCCCACGAACATTCTCGAGAACTCGGGCGAACCGCAACCGGACGCAGCCCTCTTGCTGTCGCCCGAGGTTGGGGGCCGAACGCGAATGGACGACAAAGGGTACATTCACGGCGCTCCCGAACTCGTGGCGGAAGTCGCGCACAGTTCGGCTTCAATCGATCTCGGCGAGAAGCTGGATCTGTACGAAGAAGCCGGAGCTTGCGAGTACCTCGTCGTTCTCGTCCGCGAGAAGAGACTACGCTGGTTCATTCGCGAGGGGAAAGGATTCGTCGAGCAGAAGCCCGGCGAGCAGGGCGTGCTGAAGTCGGTCGCGTTCCCGGGGCTCTGGCTATCGGCACCTCGGTTCTTCCGGCCTGTCGTGCGTCACTGGATTCAACTGCTGAACCGCGGACTCGCTTCACCCGAACACGCCGCGTTCGTTGCCGAGTTGAAGGCCCGCCGCACGAAACACCGCAAACGCAAAGGCAAGTGACATGCTCCACCCGATTTCTCGCCGCGAGATGCTGACCCGCTGCGGCATGGGCATGGGCCTCATCGGCCTCGCGCCGCTGCTGGGCGAAGCGGCCATCGACCCGGTGAACCCGCTCGCGCCGCGGTTGCCGCACTTCGCGCCGAAGGCGAAGCGCGTCATTCACCTGTTCGCTAACGGCGGGCCGAGCCAGGTCGATACCTTCGATCCGAAGCCGATGCTGGACAAGTACGCGGGCAAGCCGCTGCCGACGAAGAACCTCGCCACCGAACGCCGCACCGGGGCCGCGTTTCCCTCGCCGTTCAAGTTCAAGAAGTACGGCAAAAGCGGGATCGAAGTCAGCGAACTCTTCGCGAACACGGCCGCACACATCGACGACATTTGCGTGATCCGATCGATGCACGCCGACGTGCCGAACCACGAGCCGTCGTTCCTCTTGATGAACACCGGCGAAGCGCGGCTCATCCGCCCGAGCGTCGGTAGCTGGGTCGCCTACGGCCTCGGCACCGAGAACCAAAACCTGCCCGCGTACATCACCATGTGCCCGTCCGGCATGCCGCTTCTCGAATCGCAGAACTGGCAATCCGCGTTCCTCCCCGGCATCTTCCAAGGTACTTACATCGACACGAAGAACACCGAGGTGGATCGCCTCATCGAGCACATTCGCAGCAAGAGTACGACCCCATCCGACCAGCGGAAGCAACTCGACCTGCTCGCGAAGCTGAACGCGGCCCACCAGGAAGCGCGGCCCAACGACCCACAACTCGAAGCCCGCATCCGCTCCTTCGAACTCGCCTACCGGATGCAGACCGAAGCCGCCGAGGCGTTCGACCTCACGAAGGAAACGAAAACCGTCCTCGATTCTTACGGCCCCGGCGAACAGGCCCGTTCGCTGCTTCTCGCTCGCCGCTTGGTCGAACGCGGCGTCCGCTTCGTGCAGGTCTCGCACGCCCCGGTTCAACCCTGGGATAGCCACGACGACCTGGAGAAGGAACATCGCCGGCTCGCGGGCCAAATCGACAAGCCGATCGCGGCACTGATCTCGGACCTGAAGCGGCTCGGGCTCTTCGACAGCACGCTGATCGTCTGGGGCGGCGAGTTCGGCCGCACCCCCGTCGTCGAGCTTCCGACGCCGGGCTCGAACCAGGGCAAGGTGAATGGCCGCGACCACAACCATTGGGGCTTCTCGATGTGGATGGCGGGCGGCGGCGTGAAGGGCGGCCAGACCATCGGTGCCACCGACGAGTTCGGCTTCAAGGCCGTCGAGAACCCCGTTCACGTTCACGACCTGCACGCCACGATGCTGCACCTCCTCGGCTTCGACCACGAGAAGTTCACCTTCCGCTACGCCGGCCGCGACTTCCGCCTTACCGACGTGCATGGAAGGGTGGTCAAGGAGGCGTTGAAGTGAGTGCGTTCCATT
This sequence comes from Gemmataceae bacterium, assembly GCA_043744695.1. Lineage (GTDB taxonomy): Bacteria > Planctomycetota > Planctomycetia > Gemmatales > Gemmataceae > Urbifossiella. The sequence goes on along the minus strand of JAYTUG010000222.1, from coordinate 3,137 downwards.
ACTTACGGAGGGGCGGTACCAAAAAGGGGTGCTGGCAGACGCGAGTCGTGATACCGTAGGTTGCATTTCACCCCCTCTTACCTAAACCCCGCCATCACCACCAGAGAGAGTGGTTACACCCTGCAGTATGACGACGGCAGATTTGTGGGATCGGCTTCTGGGCTCGCTCGATGAAGTTTGCGCTCGATGCGCGGAACTGCGTTTCGGCCAGTTGATCGCGACCATCGGCATCGCGACCTCTCCCTCGCAAAAGCCGGGAGAGAGGTGAAAACCACCTCGACTCTCCTTTTTCCCCTTCCCCTCCGTTCCCGACCCCGATTACACTGCCCGCCCGATTGCGTTTTCTGGAACGGATTCCACCATGCTCGAACAACCCGGCAGCGCCCGCCTCGGTCCGCGCGAGAAACTCGGGCTCGCATTGCTCGCCGTGCTGTTCCTCGGCCTCGGCGTCATGACCGTGATGCGCTCCGCATTCATGAGCAACCCGAAGACGGACTTGCAAGTTTATGCCCGGGCCGCGTGGGCCGTGCGAGCCGGTGCGGATCTGTACGCCATCACGGACAACAACGGGTGGCACTACATCTATCCGCCGGCTTTCGCGATCGTGATGGTGCCGCTCGCCGACCCGTACCCGTTCGCCTCCCGCGAAGGCTATTTGCCGTTTTGGCTTTCCGCGAGCCTCTGGTACCTCATCGGGCTCGGCTGCTCGCTCTACACGGTTCACGCACTTGCGTCCGTGGTGCTGCCCGATGCGATTCGCGGAACGCGGCGCTGGTGGTACGCCCGGCTCGCTCCGCTGTACGTCTGCCTCGGAGGTGTGATCCTGACGATCAGCCGGGGCCAGGTGAACACGGTGGTGATCGCACTCGTGGCTGCGGGGTTCATCGCGGCCATGCGAAATCGGCGACTCGCTTCGGGCGCGTGGCTCGCGTCCGCCGCCGTTCTCAAAATCATTCCCGCGTTGCTCGTGCTCTATCCGATCGTTCGTCGCGATACCCGGGCCGTGGCCGGTGGAATTGTCGCGGCGGCACTGCTGCTCGTTGCGCTGCCCGCAGCGATCTGGGGCTTGCCCGGCGCGATGGACCTGAATCGCCAGACGGCCGAACTCGTACTCGCTCCCGTGCTCTCGAAGGACGCCGACCACTCGCGTCAACAGGAACTTCACGGCGCGAACGCCACGCATTCGCAGTCCGTTCAAGCCGCGGTCCACACCTGGATGTACCCGGACCGCGCGACCCGCCCCGATGTCGTTTCCCCCATCGCGAAGTGGGCCCATCTCGGCAGCGCTGCCCTGATGCTGGGCTTCACGTTGCTCGTGGCTCGCCGCCGGCAAACGCCGGAACCCGCCGATCAACTCATCCTGCTCGGCAGCTTGTGCGTGATGATGATGCTGATCACGCCGATCTCGCACCTGCACTATTACGCGATGGTGATGCCGCTCGTGTGTGGCATCTGGCTGCGGAGCGTGAAGGGGCGACCGGGTGAAATCGGCGCGGATCGGCGGACCACGCTGATCCTGGCCGCCTGGGGAATCGTGACGGCGATCCCAGCCCTACCGGGCCCGCCGTTCGAGTGGCTGCGTGGGGCCGGCTTCGGAACGCTTGCCACGATCGGCCTTTGGGCTCACGGGTTGAGTCTGGTCGGACGAGAAAAGAAGGTTGGTTTGGAGATGCCAGTTGAGGGCGAAGCCTCGCGTTTGGCTGCTTAAGAAATTGCCGCTGGGGGGTAACGCTTAAATAAGAAAAGCCCATGTTTTATGGAATTTTGCGGTTAGAAATCTGGATAAGTCGCCATCAAATAAAATAGTAAACAAGTAATAAGTCATGCCCAGTGAGGTTGGTAGCGAGCCAGCTTTCGCGAGGCACCTGCTTCATGATCCGGTTTGATCCGCCCCGCTTCGATCGCCGCGGAAATGACTTGGGAAACGGTCGCGCTTTTGTTCTCCGCAAGGTGAAACCGTTTCCGCAGCGTCTGGTTGGTCATGGACTCGCGCATGACGTATCGCAAAACGCAGTGCTGGTAGCAGGCGCGAATGCGAGCTTCACGGTCCATGTTCTTGAAAGGTCGGTGCCCGTGGATCACCACACAGGTTCGTTGGTGCTCGGCAATGAATTCAGGGGCGGGAAGTTGGTAGGCCTCAGCCGCGTCGATCACCTGGTCGATGCCACTACTTTTCTCTTCGCAGATGTGCATTCGGCGCATGAGATCGGCAAGCCGTTCGTTTCGGGATTGATAGCCGTCGATGAAGCGCTCGATGGGTACGATGGGCTTGCCGGGATTCGAAATCTCGACCCGATTGGCGTAGACTTCGATCATCAAGGACGTGCCCGAGATAGTGAAATCCTGGTGGATCAAGGCGTTGGCGACAACTTCGCGGACCACAATCTCGGGAAGCAGTTTGACCTTCCGCCGGATCGCTTCTTCCACGACTTCGTTTTGAGGAAGTTGTCCCATGACGAACGCAACGAGCGGACGAAACCCAGCGGCATAGCCGCTTTCCCACGTCTGATCCAATTTCGTCTTCAATTTCGAGTTGAAGGGATAGACGACAATCCTCGCGGCTTTTCTCGAAACGTCCTGAAAGTCCGTCAGCCTTCGGGCCAACAGGATCGCGCCCATCCGGCGAATGGAATATCCTTCGGGTGCCTGATCGACCAGGCGCTCGGCTAGCAACTGTTCCAGTACAGCCTTCTGCGTGGTCGGGTAGGGCTTCTCCATCAGAGTGAAAAAGGCCTGTGTATCCATCAGCTCGACGACCTGTTCGGCAGTCAATCCAATTCGCGCGGGTTCTTCCAACCAATCCGGCTGCCCTTCGCCGAAGATGGCCCGAAGGCGATCCTCGCTCATCGGTACGAGTTCTTCGCCGGATCGCATGAGATAGGTGCCCTCGAGGTGATACGCGGTTCCGCGAGGTCGAGAGGGAATGTGAAACACAAGAACTCGACCGTCCGGATGCAACACTTCTTCGATGTCCACCCGGAAGCCGACCGCCGTGAACAACTTCTCAGCCATGTCGATTGGATCGCGGAAAGCGAGCGTTCCGTAACGCTTCAGCCTGCTGAATTCACAGTCTCCGGCAGCGGGGGCAATGTGCCGGTGGTGGTGTAGGTTCGCAGGGCGTTGGTCAACGTTGGCAG
>JAYTUG010000221.1:0-28975 GCA_043744695.1 Gemmataceae bacterium | reverse complement strand
GCTCCGAAGGAATTGAACCGGGCGATATCCGATCGCGTGGACTGGGCGATTCGGCGTGCGATGAGCGCGGAGCCGAACCAGCGGCCCTCGAGTTGCCGCGAGTTCCTCGAAGACATCACGGGCCAGAGTCGGCCTTCCGCCACACCCTCGTCCACCGCTCCACCGCCGGGCCGCAGCGATGTCTGGTACATGGTGTACAAGGACGAAACGGGGCAGACGCATACCGTGAAGGGAGCGACCGAAGGGATTCGCAAGGCGCTCAAGGAAAGCTTGCTCGGCGACGCGGGAACGATTCTCGTCGGCCGGACCAAGACGGGGCAGTTCGTGCCGATCGGCAGCGTGCCGGAGTTCCGCGATCTGGTGGTGGCTCCGGCTCCGATGGCGATGCCGGGACGTGCAAAAGCGGTTCCAGACGCCAGTGCCGATCTCGGTGCGATGCCGCCGTCGGCTTCGGGGAACTTCTCGAACCGGCCTCGGACGACGCCCGCGCGCTCCACGCCAGCTTCGGGCCTTTACGCCGCTCAACAGGTCACAATTCCCACTCCGAACGCCCAGCACGATTCGCAGGCGGAAACCACCGGCTACGATACGGCGAGCCCCACTCCGCGGCCGGCTTCGCCCTCGAAGACCCGAACGTCGCCGCAACGAGAACGCAATCCGCGAGCGAAGGAGCCCTTCGACTGGACTCCGATCCTGCTCGTGGTAATCGCGGCACTCTCGGGGCTCGTCGGCTACTTCCTCTTCATGCGCTGATTGCGCGGTGTTTCTTCCGCGGCCGATGCCTACAATTCCGTTAGCACGAACGCACAGGCTCCGAAAAGAAAGCATACGGTCATGGCCGGCGTCAACCCTTACATCGCCAAGTCCGCGGCACCGCCACCGAGCCGGCCCTTCCACATCACGTTCATCGACGAAGAGTCTGGCGAGCAGACTGAAGTGGCCATCGATCCCGCCACGTTTCCGCTCGGGCACCTCGGCCTCGAAGGGAGCATACTGGACATCGCGACCGAGGCCGGGGTTTCGATCAACCATTCGTGCGGCGGAGTTTGTGCCTGCTCTACCTGCCACGTCTACGTGCAGAAGGGCGCGGAGTCGTGTTCGAAGGCGACCGAAGATGAAGAAGACGAACTCGACAAGGCACCGGCCCTCACTCCCGAATCCCGGCTGAGTTGCCAGTGCGTGCCGAACGGTTCGCAGAACTTGGTCGTGCTCATTCCCAAGTGGAATCGCAATCAAGTTAAGGAGCGGGACCACTGACCTCGCGGAATTTTGGCGAACCGGCGTAAGTCGACTCACGTCGCCGGTTCGTCTGGACATCGCTTTCGCCCGGACAGCAGTTCTGCCAAAACCTCGATTCCACTTCTCAGGCTTGGCAGCGACCCGGTCCGAATGCTACCATGATAGCGCTGCGAGCCCGTTTCCCTCTCCGGCGCGAGCCTGGCCATGATCCCCATTCGCACCATTCTCTACCCCACCGATTTCTCCACCTATTCGAATCAGGCGTACTTCCACGCCGTGGGGCTAGCCGAAACGCACGGCGCGAGCCTCACCGTGGTCTACGTCTACGAGCCCGGTTCGAAGGACGCCGCCGGCGGCGACCGCGCCTACTGGCGCGAACAACTCGAACAAGTGCGGCCCGGCAACCCGCGAATCGCCGTTCGCCACCAGTTGCTCGAAGGCGACCCGGCCACCGAGATCGCGAACTACTCCGCCGAAGCCGGCATCGATCTGATCGTGATCGGCACCCACGGCCGCACGGGCGAAGACCGCCTCCGCATGGGCAGCGTCGCCGAGAAGGTAATGCGCGAGTCGCCGTGTTCCGTTCTGGTGGTCAAACTTCCCCGTCGCGCTGGCAACGGCACCGCACCCGATGCCGTCGTTCAGGGGTAGAACGCTACCGGCGCGAGAATCTCGAGTACTTCCACGGCGGGTTGGTCGCCAGTGTAGATCACGCCAAGACGGCCGAACGTCTCCGTTCCTGAAGTCGTGCCCAACCACTCGGCCATCGTTGGGCCGAGCTTCACTTTCAAGTAGGCCGTCGGCTCGATGCGGCGGAGCATGTCGCGTTGAATCAAGACTCGACCCAGCGGAGTCTTCCCTTCGACAATCTGAGCCCGAACATCTTCAGGGCATACGCCGAGGTCGATCCGCACGAGGCCGAACTGCACGGGCTTTCCGCCCTCGTGGAGCTTGAGCAGAATTTTGCGGGCGTACTCGTCTCCATTCCGGAGGCAGGCCAAGACTTGGACATCGACCGCGCCGCCGTAGTGAGCTTCGACCGTGACGGTCATGTGGTGATTGTGAACGAGCAGCCGTCGATAGGGTTGCGGGAGTTCATCCGCAGGAATGATGGTGGCCGTGGGCCGATCGCTCGAATCGGGGAAGAGAGCGAAGAGTTGGTCGAAGGTGGGATTCGTCGAAAGCACGCAAGCGGCCTCGGAGGCGGCAGGGAGAGGTATGGTAGCATACCACATCACCGGCCAGCGCTTACAGTGCGATCGCGGCTCGCAGCCTCGCGATTTGTTCGGCCATGGGCTGTGGTGCCGAGGGGGTCGCCTGGCCTTTCACGCCTTCAACCTTCAGCCAGGAGAACGTGGGCTCGGGGCTCGCGAGGCTTTCCGCGGCACCGGCCGCCCATTCTTCGCGCGCTTGGAAAGTTTGAACGCGGTCGATGCCGGCTCCGCGAGCCAGCATCGCGAAGTCCGTTCGCCCCGCACCGGGAACAGACTGCCCGCCTGTGACTTCATAGAGTCCGTTGTCGACGAGCACGATGGCGAGCGGCACGTGGTGCTGGGCGACGGTGACGAGGCAGCCGAGGTTCATGAGTAGGCCGCCGTCGCCGGTGAGCACGACCACACCGAGCCCCGGTTTTGCCAGGCACAGCCCCAGAGCGAGAGGCACGCCCTGGCCCATGCTGGAGGGGAGATAGTGGAAGTCGCGCGGCGAATCCGAGATCGCCGGCCAGAGGCCGACGGAACCCATCGTCGCGACCACGACCCGATCCCCGCGATTCGCGGCGACCACTTCCAGCGCGTCTCGATGGGTCATCATTTAGGTACTCCACCTGGGAGCGAGGCCGTCTCGGCGGAGCGGGCGGGACGCCCGCGCTCCCAGGTTCGCTTGAACCTGGGAACCTGGAGAAGTTGCGACGCTTGCGCGGGCCTCGGGCCGTTTCCGTTCTGGCCGGATCGCGGAGGGACTGTAGCATCGGCTCTGCCCACTCGATTGTTCTATAACACCTCGGCTTCGCGCCGAAGTCCACCAGCCAGTATGAACCGGAGCCGCTCATGAAGTTGCCACCCCGCAAGCGCCTTCGTTCGCGCCTCAACTTCGAACAACTCGAAGACCGCACCACGCCCACGTCTTCGACCGTCACGACGCTGCTCGACGAGATCAACCCGGACGACGGAGTGATTTCGCTGCGCGAGGCGATTACCGCGGCGGAGGCGGACCCGGAAGCGGACACCATCACCTTTGCTTCGGGGCTTGCGAAGGGCACGATCGCGCTCGACTCAGCGCTGGCGGACACCGGATTAGATAGCGGCGAGGTTGGACCGACCGCCTTCAACATCACCACGCCGATCACCATCATCGGTTCGGGCCAGTCTATTACGCGCGGTGTCGAGGCCAGTGATTTCCGGTTCTTCTTCGTGAAGCACGCGGGGAACCTGACACTCGAGAACCTCGAACTCAACGGCGGGTCCGCTCGCGGGGGCAACGGGTTCAACGGCGGTGGCGGGGCTGCTGGCCTCGGCGGCGCGATCTTCAATCAAGGCACCCTCACCATTCGCAGCAGCACGCTCGTGGGGAATCGTGCGAACGGCGGCAACGGGTCGAACTTCAGCAGCAACTTCGCTCCGGGCGGCGGTGGCGGCCTCGGCGAATCCACGAACGGGCAGAATGGCGGTGGCCCGAACGGCGGGATCAACGGGGAGCTATCGGGAGTCGCCGGCGGGTTCGGCGGCGGTGGCAGTGCGAACTCCTCCTCCGGCAAGGGCGGCGCTGGCGGATTCGGCGGCGGTGGTGGGGCTGGCGGCGGTGGGGGGGGGGCCGGTGGATTCGGCGGCGGCGGCGGCCGAGCCAGCTCGGGTAGCCAGGGTATCGGCGGTTTCGGCGGCCTTGATGCCACATCCTTCGGAAGCGGCCCTGGGGCTGGCATGGGCGGTGCGATCTTCAACCTGCTCGGCACCGTGAACATCGTCAACAGCACGATCACCGGTAACACGGCCCTCGGCGGTGGCATTCCTAATGCGTTCGACGGGTCAGGAAGTGGGTATGGAGGCGGGCTGTTCAACCTGAACGGCAGCGTAACTGTCGTGAACAGCACCTTCGCAGCAAATCGAGCTGGCACTCTTTTCGCTGGCGCCTTCGGTAACTCCATCTACAATCTCGCTCACGACGTTACGGAAGGGGTGCCAGCCGGACAGGACGCCACCGCGATCTTGAGGAATTCGATCTTCTTGAACCCGATCGTGCTACCGGGAGTTGGTCTACCCTTCGGATCTAACACCGACGAGGTTCACAACGCCGTTTTCAATAGCGGCCGGGTCAGCGGGGGCGCGTTCCTCGCGACCATCGATGCTTCAGCACCGAACATCACCAATATCGGGGGGTTTGTAAACTCAAGTGGGACGACGAACTCCAGCGGCGTCATCACCGCGACTCGGCCGGTGGTCAGCGGCACGCTTGCCAACAATGGCGGCCCAACCCCGACGCTTGCCCTGACCGCGAATAGCGAGGCGCTCGATGCCGGATCGAATGCGGCCGCGGTGGATCCCGTGAACGCGGGAGCTTTGGCCAACGACCAGCGCGGCGCTGGGTTCAATCGCGTCAGCAACGGGACGGTCGATCTCGGTGCCTTCGAGTTCCAGCTTCCAAATCGGAATCGACCTGCGACCATCGTGCTCACGAGCCCGAACTTCGTCGTGGTGCAGCACGGGGAAGGGGAATCGCAGGTGATCGATCCTTATCCCGAGTTCGATGGCGAGACTCGCGTGGCCGTGGGCGATGTGAACCGCGATGGCGTACTCGACTTCATCTTCAGTGCCGGCGATCGCGGCGGCCCGCACATCCGCGTCATCAGCGGGTCGAATGGAGCGGTCTTGTACAACTTCTTCGCTTACGACGAAAAGACCTTTCGAGGTGGCGTTTACATCGCCACCGGCGACATGAACGGCGACGGTTACAGCGACATCGTCACGGGGGCCGGCGAAGGTGGTGCCCCCCACGTTCGCGTGTTCAGCGGCAAAGACGGCTCCATTCTCGCCGACTTCTTTGCCTACGATCCCACCCTTCGCACCGGTGTGACCGTGGCCGTCGGCGACGTCAACGGCGATGGCAAGCTCGATATCGTCACCGGTCCCGGACCCAACTCCGGCAGCCTCGTCAAAGTCATCGACGGAACGAAGTTCGGGTTGAAGGATCCGACCACTGCATTGATTTCTCAGGAGGCGGTCTTCGCCAGTTTCACCGTCTACGGTGAGAATTATGCCGATGGCGTGTTCCTCGCGGTGGGCAACCTCGACGGCGACCGATTCGCGGACATTGTGGCCGGGCCACTCGTTCGCGGTGCCACCTCGCAATCGTTCGTCTACCTCGGGTCGTCGCTGCAGAAGGTCAACTCGTTCTTCGCGGAAGATTTCAGCCTGCGGGTTGGCCTCCGCTTCGCGATGGCGGATACGAATGGCGACGGCATCGACGAACTGATCGTCGTGGCCGCGCCCGGCGGCGGACCGCGCGAGATCGTCATCAACCCGGTCACGGGCCTGCCGATCGAGTCGATTTTCTTCGCCGATGAGAACCTGCGCACTGGCTTCGGCGTGGGTGCTGGCAACAACGTCGCTCCGTCGACGTTGGTAGTGCCGCCCCCTCCCCCAGCGTAAGTGAGGAACGCTGCGTAGAGCAACATCGTCGCTCCGTCGCGGTTGGTAGTGCCGCCGCCGTGGTTCACGACCGGCTTCGGTGTAGGTGCCGGGAACAACGTCGCTCCGGATCAAGGCGACGTGTCTTAATCGCCGTCGGATCGGCGAGCCGCGCCAAGCGATTGCGCAACGCGGCTCGCTCACTTTTTCACGATGTACCACAACTCGCTTCCGAGCAAGCCTTTCGGCGAACGAACCCGGCCCGAACACTCCAATTGACCAAAACCCGGCTCCTCCGTAATATCCCGCCGCTCGCCGGACTCCCCTGCGCTTGGGGTTCGGCCGCGCCGGCGGGGCGGGTATGCGGCTGTTCGTCCGGAACTGGTTGATTCGCGGGTTCATCCTGGCCGGGGTGGCGGGCCTCGTCGCGCTCGGCTGGTTGGCCAATTCCTGGGTGAGCCCGGAACGGATTCGCGAGCAGGTCATCGCCAGCCTCAGCGATCAGTTCGAGGGCGTGGACGTGTACGTCGGTTCGGCGCACATGCGAATCCTCGGCGGCATCGCCGTTCGCGATTTAAAGCTCGTTCGACGTGGAACCCCAGCGGATCAGCCTTTTTTTTCCTCGCCCTCCGCGGTTCTTTATCACGACAAGGAACAACTCAACCGCGGCCGGCTCGTCATTCGGAAGATCGAGTTGGAGAACCCGGAGTTGCGACTGGAACGGAATGAAGCGGGGGTTTGGAACCTCGTGGACATCCTGCGTTCGGGTCCGGCAGACCGCCCCGTTCCCACGTTCTTGGCGAAGGGTGCCACCCTGACGATCGTCGATCATTCGCCGGAGGGCATCCCGGAAATTCGCCTCACGGATACGCGGTTCACGCTGCTCAACGATCCGCTTCCCATTCTCACGATCACGGCAGATGCCACGGCTTACGGTTACGGGCCGGTTCAGATTCGGGCCCGCTTGAACCGCATCACGCGCCACGCAACCGTCGGTTTCGAGATGCCCGAGTTCCCGATCGGCGAGGTGCTCCCGTATGCCGCGGATCGGTTCGCTCCGCAGTTAGCAACCCACCTCGGTAAGCTCACGGCGAATGCGAGCATCAAGGCCGACCTCACGTTCGTGCCCGATGCGACTCCTGCGTGGCACCACGACGTGCGGGTGGAAATCAAGGACGGCAAACTCGAGCACAAGGATCTGCCTGGGCCCGTCGAGAAGATTGCCGTGAAGTTCCGCAGCACGGATGGGAAACTCAAGATCGAGGAAGCGACCGCCCGCCTCGGCCCGGCCCAGGTGAAGGTGGCACTCGAGACGCGGGGCCAGGGTAGCACCGTGCTTCCAGCCGGTGCATTGAGTCGAACACCGGCTGGAAGCACGGTGCCACCCGGAAGCGCTGGAAGCACGGTGCCACCCAGAAGCGAAGGCGATCAACTCGCTCAGTTAGAAGCGCACTTACAGAAACTCGAGGTCTCGGTGTCCGGCATTCCGCTCGACGATGCCTTCTTCCAGCGCGTCGGCGAGAAGGGCGAGAAAGCGAAGAAGATGCTCGCGCCGACTGGCAGTATCGAATTCGGGTACAAGTTCACCCGCGAGGCACAGGGCTGGCGGCGCGAATACGATGTCCGCCCGCAGTCTATCGCCGTGACGTACGAAAAGTTGAAGTATCCGGTCACCGAGGTTCAGGGTTCGGTGAAGAAGACGGTGACGCACGCCGAGGGTCCGATCACGCTGGTCGATCTTCGCGGTAAGGTCGCGGGGCAACCGATCACGCTCAACGGCAAGATCGCGGGCGAGTGGCCCGATCCCGCCATCGATCTGCGCCTGGCCGGGATCAACCTGCCACTCGACGAGGCGCTCATCGCGGCCTTGCCGGGGAAGTATCCGAATCTCATTCGCGAGTTCCACGCCACCGGCCGGGCCGATCTCTCTGCGAAGCTCGTTCAGCAAGCCGGAGTCAACCTCTGCGAGAACGAGTTCCGCGTCGAACTGCGAGACGTGAAGCTGAACTTCTCCCACTTCCCGTATCCGGTGGAGAAGGTGAAGGGGCAGGTCGTGGTGCGGACCGTGGCGACCGACGAGACGCGGCCCGTTAAGCCGGGGGAAGCGATTCAATCGCTCGACGATCGCGACGAACTGATCTTGGACGGGTTCACGGGCCTCCACGCTGGCTCGACGGTCTGGCTCAACGGTACGAAGCGAAGCGTGCCCGGCACATCCGATCGCAAGCTGATGTTTCACGTCGGCGGCAACACGTGCCCGGCGGATGAAGATCTCAAGTCCGCGCTCGCGGCTCTGAAGCTCTCGGAAGTCTGGACGTCCTTTTCGCCGCGCGGGAACATCACGTTCGCGGCCGATGTGGAAATTCTCGATCGCAGGCCGACGCCATCGCGACCCGATTTCGACCCGCCGTTCCATCCCGCTTCGGACCTGAAGCTCACGTTCAACTTCTTCGGCCCGACCGTCACGCCTTCGTTCTTCCCGTACGAGATCACCGAACTCGCGGGCTGGTTGGAGTACAAGAACGGGCGGGTCGATCTGGCGCACTTCGCGGGGCGGCACGGCGAATCGCGATTGAAGCTCTCGGCCGGCGAGGTCCGCTTTTATCCGGAAGGCGTAGTCTGGGCGAATCTCGGCGGCCTCGAGTTGAAACCGTTCGTTCCCGACTCGGCACTCTTGAAGGCGTTCCCTGGGAAGCTCCGCTCCGCCATCGAAGACTTACAACTGAAGGGCCCCTCCGAGCTGACGGTGAAGCATCTGGTGGTGCTGACACCGGCCGCTTCCTCGGTGCCTCCGGAACCCTCTCCGCTGGTGCCGCTGAATCCCATCGGCGCGCGTCCCGCGCCGCACGTCGTGGCTCGCGCGCAGTCTCCGATAGCATTCGCCCCGCCCCAGATGTTGCCTTCTTTCCTGCCGCCCACCGCGCTGCCCGGACCGACGAAGCCCGATCCGGTGATTTATTGGGACGCGGAGTTGAAGCTCGCGGGAGCATCGATCGAGACCGGCGTGCCGTGGGAAGATTTGTTCGGAGCCGTCGCGTGCCGAGGCCGCTACGAAGGCACCCACATCGGCCTCGTGCGCGGCAACGTCTTCCTCGATCGCGGCACCATCGCCAAACAACCCTTCAGCGACGTGCAAGGGCAGGTCCGCAGCATTCCCCAACAGCCCGACCTCGCTTCACCCGGGAAGTTCCTGCCGAGCGAACTGGAATTCACGGGCGTGGCCGGCACGCTGTTTCACGGTGCCGTTGGCGGCGAAGCCCGCGTGGTACTCACCGAACCGGTGCGCTACGAAGTTTGGCTCACCGCGACCGACGTGCAACTCGAGGAACTGGCCCGCCACCATCGCATCGCGGCCGACGCCGACCTCAAGGGAATCGCGCAGGCGCAAGTGCGACTCTACAACCGACAAGACCCCAAGACCGGGCTCTGGGCACTCGAAGGGCTCGGGAAAATCGACGTCCCGACCGGCCGCATGTACAACTTGCCGGTCATGCTCGATCTGGTGAAAGTGCTCAAGCTGCAAGCCCCGGATAAGACCGCTTTCGAGGAAGCTCACGCCACCTTCCACGTCCACGGCGACCGCATCAAGGTCGACCAACTCGATCTCATCGGTAAGGCCATCTGCGTCGGTGGATCGGGCGAGATCGACATCAGCGGCGAATACGTGAAGTTCGAGATCTACACGCTGGGTTCGGAGATTCTCGCCCGACTCGTGAACACTCCCGTAGGCGACGTGAGCGCGTTCCTCAGCCGCAGTTTGTTCAAGATCAAGATGACGCGCGAGAACGGCGTGATGAAGTATAAGCCGGAACCCGTGCCCGCGATCACGGAGCCGATCAAGGCGATCACGGATCGGCTCAGAAATCGAACCGGGAAGAAGTAGCCGCTCGGTGGCACGAAGGGTTCCCCATGCTTTTCGGCAGCACGCTCAACCGAATGATCTTCATCGAACTGGTGAAGGTCTTCCTCCTGACGCTCGGCAGCCTCACCGGCCTGTTCTTGCTCGCCGGGATCATCCAGCAAGCGATGCAGCTCGGGCTATCGCCGTCTCAGATCATCGCGGCCGTGCCGCTCTTCGTTCCGAGCACGCTGCCGTACACCATCCCCGCGACCACGCTCTTCGCGTCGTGCGTGGTCTACGGCAGGCTGGCCCACGACAACGAGATCGTGGCCGTGAAAGGCGCGGGAGTCCACCTCTTCACCATCTTGCAGCCCGCGATCTTGCTCGGGCTCATCACCACGGCCATCACTGGCGGGCTCTACCACTCGATCATTCCCCAGACGCAGCAGCAACTTCAGGAAGAACTCCTCAAGGATCCCGAAGAAGCGCTCTACAACACGCTGCGGCGCGAACGCTCGCTGCGCCACCCGAATTCCGACTTCGTGATGTACGTCCGCGACGTGCAAGGCCGGCGACTAATCGATGTGGTGCTGAAGCAGAAGACGAAGTTGAAGGACAAGCAGACCGGTACGGAAGTGACGAACGGTTACGACTACGTGTTTCGCGCTCGCGTGGCTCAACTGCGAGTCGATGCCGTCGAGGGCATCATGTACATCGACCCGGATCGCTTTGTGGTGTACAACCCGACCACGCAGGGCACGAGCGCGTTGAACGCGCCGCTGCCGGTGAAGTTGCCGGAGAACTTTAACGCGGGCGATGCCCGAACGCGGCCTTCCGCCTTGCTCTGGGACGAACTCGGTCCACGAGTTGAGTATCTCGAAGGCGAGCGGAAGAAGAAGCTTGCGGAACGCGACGAGGCTCGCCGCCGGGCGGGTCTGATTCCGGAGGGCGACCTTCGCAATATCGCTCTCGCTCAGGATGCCCACTACAAATCGCAAATTGAGAACGCGACCCGGCTGGTCGCGAACGTTCGGGCGGAGTACTACATGCGACCGGCCCTCGCCTTCGGCTGCTTCGTCTTCGCACTCATCGGCTGCCCCGTCGGCATCTGGGCCACGCGGGCCGACTACCTCAGCACCTTCGTCATCTGCTTTCTGCCCACCGTGTTCGTCTACTACCCGCTCCTCTTCGCGGGCACCAACCTCGCCAAGGACGGCAAGATGCCGCTCGGGCTCGGCTGCTGGCTCGCGGACCTCGTGATGGGCGCCTTCGGCCTCGTCCTCACGTGGCGACTGCTCCGGCGCTAGCCTCGCTTCACGTGGGCGGTGAGGTCGAATTCGCCGATCATCGCTTCGAGCCGCGGTGCGAGTTGCGAATAAACCGCGGCATCCGTCACCAGCGTGATCTCGACGCGATCCGCATCGAGTTCCTCCAGCGGTTCCTCGGGCGCGGGTTCGAGCCGAAGCGCGGCGAGGGTCTTCTCGTCGAAGCCCGTCATCTCCAGTTCCGGCAACTCCTGCAACTCCTCGAGCAGTGCCGCGAGCTTGGACGGATCGTACCGGCCCTGCGCCTCCTGATTGTTCAACACGATGTTCAGTGCCTTTTCGCGGAGTTCGTCGAGGCGAACCACGGACACCGGCACCTCGGTATGGCCGAGTTCCTTCAGGATGCGGAGCCGAGCGTGGCCCCCCACGATTCGGCCCGTGAGTTCGTTCCAAATCAGCGGTTCGACGAGGCCGAACTCGGCAAGGCTCGCCTTCAGCTTCCGATACGCGGGAGACTTGGGCGCAAGCACCTTACGCGGGTTGTACCCAGCGGGTTGGAGTTGCTCGATCGGCAGCGTGCGGAGTTCGAAATCGCTCATGGTGCGGCTCCGGAGGGGAAATGTCCGTGAGCATGTACGATCCGGTTAAAGAGGAGTCATCTGGCGGCGATGCCCTGGCACCGGATCGGTGGAAGGGACAGGAGTAGGCTCTGTTTGAGAACCGCAAACGTGGGAAAGACTCTCTCGCCTTCGCACATTTCACTCCCATTCGATCGTGGCGGGGGGCTTGCTGCTGATGTCGTAGACGACGCGGTTCACGCCCTTCACCTTGTTGATGATCGCCGTCGCCACGCGGGCCAGCAAATCCTCGGGAAGCCGCGACCAATCCGCCGTCATGAAGTCGTCCGTCTGCACGCAGCGAAGAGCAACGACGTTCTCGTAGGTGCGGCCATCGCCCATCACGCCGACCGATTGCACCGGCAACAGCACCGCAAAAGCCTGGGCCGTCTTGCGGTACCAGCCGGACTTGTGCAGCTCCTCGATGAAGATCCGATCGGCGTGGCGAAGCGTGACGAGTTTCTCCTCGGTGATGGCACTGAGGCAGCGGACCGCGAGGCCGGGGCCGGGGAACGGGTGCCGCCAGATCACGTCCGCAGGAAGGCCGAGTTCGAGGCCGAGCTTGCGGACTTCATCTTTGAACAGATCGCGGAGCGGTTCGATGAGATCGAAGCCGAGTTCGGCGGGGAGCCCGCCCACATTGTGATGCAGTTTGATGGTGGCCGCCGGTCCGTCGGCCGCACCGCCACTCTCGATCACGTCCGGGTACAACGTGCCCTGAGCGAGGAACTTCGCGTTGGGAATGGACTTCGCTTCGTGCTTGAAGCAATCGATGAAGACGTGGCCGATGATCTTGCGCTTCTCTTGCGGATCGGTGACGCCGGCGAGAGCCGTGAGGAAGCGTTCGCGGGCATCGACGGCGATGAGGTCGGCCTTGAACCAGTCGCGGAAGGTGTGCTTCACGACCTCGGTTTCGCCTTCGCGCATCAGGCCGTTGTCGACGTAGATGCAGGCGACCTGCGGGCCGATGGCTTTGAGCAGCAGTGCGGCGCAGACGCTGGAATCGACGCCGCCGGAGAGCCCGCAGATCACGCGATCGGTGCCGACCTTGGCGCGAATGTCTTCGATGGTGCGGTCGATGAACGTCTGCATTTTCCAGAGGCCCTGGCAGCCGCACACATCGCGGAGGAAGTTGCCGAGGATCAGCCCGCCGTGCGGCGTGTGGCTCACTTCCGGATGGAACTGGATGCCGAAGACGGGCCGCGTGCGATGCTTCACCGCGGCAACCGGGCAGGTGTCGGTCGCGGCAAGCGGGAGGAAGTCTCCCGACACGGTTTGGACCTGGTCGCCGTGGCTCATCCAGACGGTCGATTCCTTCGGGTAGCCTTTGAAGATGCTATTCGGATCGGAGACGTTCAGCGTCGCTCGGCCGTACTCGCGGGTGTGGGCCCCGCCGCCGACCGAGCTGCCGAGGATGTGGCAGGCGAGTTGCATTCCGTAGCAGATGCCGAGTACGGGAATGTCGAGGTCGAAGAGTTGCGGGTCGCACTTCGGAGCGCCGGGTTCGTAAACGCTCATCGGCCCGCCGGAAAAGATGATCCCCTTGGGGTTCAACTCGCGGACGCGCTCGGCCGAGATGTCGTGGCGCACGACCTGGCAGAAGACGTTGAGTTCGCGAACGCGCCGGGCGATGAGTTGCCCGAACTGCGAGCCGAAGTCGAAGATGAGGACGAGTTCGGAAGCGGGAGCAGTCATTGCGCGGAGTTCTCCTCGATCTCTTTCCACTTGCGAATTTCCGCCGTCATTTCTTCTTCGCCGTGGACGCTGCCGTTGCTGACGAAGCGCTCGAAGTCAACCTCGCCGTCTTCGAGAACGTCGATCTCCCAACGTTCGCCCGGCACAGTTGCCTCGATGGAGATACCATCGTATCGATTCTGATCCACACGGTAGTGGATCTGCGCTTCCTTAAGTGCTCGAATGATTTCCATCAACTTTGCGAACGGTTCGGCCGGGATGGCTTGTCGAAGCGCGGGTCGCTCAGCAACTTTCGGAAGGTGTGATACCCCGTTTTTCGTTGCCGGGCTTTTCGTTTGATGCTTGCCCACGTTTCACCTCGGATTTCGTCCCACGATGGGGAACCTGGATCGAGCGACGCGTTCTTGATCTTACCAAGCTTTCGCTTGAGAATTTCGGCAACAGTCTCATTCTCGGCATTATCGGGCATGGGCGCACCTCCAGATCATTTCTGCGTTCCGAGTTCCTTCGATCGCTCGGTAGCAGCTTGAATGGCGTCCATCACCCCTGCGCGGAAGCCGGCCTTCTCTAACGCATGCAGTCCCGCGATGGTGGTGCCGCCGGGGCTGGCAACAGCGTCCTTGAGCGCGGCCGGATGCTGCCCGGTTTCCAACACCATCTTCGCGGCGCCGAACACGGTCTGAGCCGCGAGCGTTTGAGCGACATCGCGAGGAAGCCCGACCCGCACACCGCCATCGGCCAAAGCTTCGATCAAAACGTAGATGAAGGCCGGGCCGCTGCCGCTGAGCCCCGTGACGGCGTCGAGCAGATGCTCGGGCAGCGCGAAAGCCTTGCCCACCGCACCGAAGAGTTGGCCCACGAGCGCGACATCGTCCGGAGTCGCGGCACTTCCCGCGGCATAACCACTGGCTGAAGCACCGACCAAGCACGGCGTGTTCGGCATCACGCGAACCAGCCGCACCGAGGCACCGAGTGCTTCACCCAACGTTTGAAGCGTCACGCCTGCGGCAATCGAAATCACGAGATGTCGAGGCTTCAACAGCGGTCGAAGTTCAGCCAGCACAGCAGCCATCACCTGCGGCTTCACGGCGAGTACGAGCACCTCGCACGCCTCGACGACCTCGCGGTTTGTGGCATAACTCTTCAAGCCCGTGGCCTGCGTGAACTTGTCGCGGGCTGAAGCAAACGGGTCGGCGGCTCCGGAACGAACCGGATCGAGCAGCCCGGCTCGCAACCAACCCGTTGCCAAAGCGCTGGCCATCTGACCGGCACCGAGAAAACCAATCGGAAGCAGCGTAGTCGACATGGAATCCGCCCAAAATTGAAAGAGGTATCCTACTCGGCCCCGAGCGTGGAGTAGTTCCACGAAACGGGACGGCCTTCCGAGTACGGCATGACCCCGTGAAACTGCGGCGAGGTGCGGTCGAAGATCAACGGCAGGAAGTGCTGGTCCCCCTCCCAAAGCGGCAACGCCAGCACGTCACTCACCGCGACCCAGAGCAAGGTGCCCTCCGGGTTCGATTCTCGGACAGTGCCGCTGAAGCGATCGATGCGGAAGAGGAAGCCGAACCAGTCTTCGCCCTGCTTGCCGAAGCCCGGCCAGGAGATGGTTCCCGCCAACTGCATCGACTCGCAGACGATCCCGGCTTCTTCGAGCAACTCGCGGCGCATCCCCGCGACCACGTCTTCATTCCGATCGAGCTTGCCGCCGAGGCCGTTGTACTTTCCGAGGTGCGAATCGTTCGGGCGGGCATTGCGGTGAATCATCAGTACGCGGGAACCGTCGGCCGAGAAGACGTAGCCGAGCGTGGCGACAATGGGCGTGTACGGCATGACGGTCTCACTTCTCCTCAACCGGCTCGGCGGGCGGGTCGCGGAAAGTGCGGATCACCTTCTTGAGGTCCGCCAAGTCTTCGTCCGAAACGCCTTCGCGTCGGTGGTAGCGTCGTTCGAGCGCGTCGAGCAGCGTTTCCAGCATCTCGCGGGTGGCCGCCGCGTTTTGCCGCCAGTCCGTTCGCCGACGAAATCGCACCTTGAAGCGCCACTGCCGTGCGAACTTCTCGGCGCAGACGTAGCGCTTCTCGCCCGTCTTCGGATCGGTGTCCGTCCACTCGATGCTCATGAAATTAGAATAGAGAACGAGTCCCTATTTCGGAGTGTGAGCGATGCCCGGTGCGAACCGTCTCCCGATCAGCGTTCCGAGCCCCGGAAGCCAGAGGAGGAAGCTGAAGGGGTTCAGCAGCCGCAACTGCGCGAAGAGCGTGGAGGCTGTCGGTGGCTCGGCTTTCTTCCCCGATTCGAAGTTCACTTGTCCATCGATATCGAATGCTGCCACGCGGGCAGCTGCCGCGGCCGATTGCTCGTTAGTGGCATCGAAGCCATACCCGAGTCGCGGTAGCTTCGGCAGGCCGCGCAAGCGATCGCGAATCACCCCCGGCGGGAAGTACACGAGCAGCATCGTCAGCATCAGCAGTTCGAACAGATTCAGCCCCATGAGTACGCCGATGCCAGCGTGGAGCATGACGGCCATCCAGAGCATGAGCGGCCGCATCCGCGTCCAGACCAGGAACGGGAAGCAAATCTCGAGGCCCCAGGTGAACCAGACGCCGAGCATGGTGATGCCGTAATAGACGGGTTTGATCGAAACCACCCCGCGCACCATTTCCTCGAACCAGGCATACTTCATCAGGGTGAATTCGGGGTTGATCATCACATCCCAAAAGGCGGTGCCGTTCCACCATCCCGGCCCCTTGAGTTTGGAGAGGCCCGCAGCCAAGTAGATGAAGCAGAAGTGAACCTGGATGAGGCGGATGCCGAAGTTCGCTCCCGCCGAGGCCGGTGCCCGGTCGAGAAAGACCCGCGTCGGTTCGTCGAGGGTTCCCGTCCGGCGGAAGCTCGCTCGTGCGGCGCGGTAGCGGGCAATCAGCCGATCCACCGAGAGCGCCGCGCCGCTGTTCCCGATCATCAGGTAGATGAGCAGGATGTTCATCATCGTGTCCATGCCGAACAGAATCTGGTTCGTGCGATGGATGTACCCGAGCACGGCAATCCACGCGAGGACCGAGGTGACCCGCGTGCAGAACCCCACCGTGAAGAGCGCGATGATGAGCAGCACGGTACCGTGAACGAACGCCATCTGCGTGGGATTCGTGACGTGGAACCAGACGGAAACGATCGGGTGCCCGCGGCGGTTCATCTTGCGGGAATCGTTGTTCCAATAGTCGAGGTACTCGATGAGCCGGGCTCGCTCGGCTTCGTCGTCGGGCAAGGTCGTCAGGAACCCGACGAACGCGATTCGATGGGCCTGATCCATGTCCAAGAGGTGCCCGATCACGTACTGCGCGTCTTGCGGGCTCTTCGGCAACACGGCCATCAGCGAACGAAGATCGGCAGCGTTCTTCGTTCGCATATCCGGCGAGGCCAGGAGCAGCGCCTCCGGAAAGATCGGCTCGGACTTCGCATCGGCCGGCTGTTCGTCGCGGTACTCCAAACCCCCGCGATCGACGACGTACCACTGCTTGCCCTTGATCAGGCCCGTGGTCAGCATCAGTTCGCGCTGGTTCTCGCCGACGCCGTAGAGCCGCAGCGCGAGGTTGAGGGAGTTGCGGCTCGTGTAGTGATTCTCTTCCTCCGAGATCCGCTTCAAGTAGTTCACCGAGCGATTTCGCTCGCCGGCGGTGGCGGGTAGGTCGCGGATGAACTGGATCACGGCCTGACGGCGATGGGGGAAATCCGGGGCGCGCGTGAGCGCGTCCGCCGATTCATCCCAGTTCCAGAACGAGGTGAAGTGCCAGGGGAATTCCTTGCGTTCGCGCTCGATGTACTCGGTGCCGTACCATCCGAATTTGCCGAAGAACTCTTGCAAGTCCAGGCTGTAGGCCAAGTGCGTGTAGAACACCAGGATGCCGGTGACGATGCGGATGAACCCGAGCGTGGTCGGGTCGCCGGGAGCGAACCAGAACTCGCGCCAGCGCTGCAGGAACTTCCGGTCGTCGGGGGGCGTCGTGCTCATCGCAGCTTGCTCCAATCGAACTCGTGACCCGCGTGTATGGACATGAAGTCGATGTAATCTTTCTTCTTGGCGTCGCCGGGAACTCCGCCGCCCTGCCGCTCCAGGATCGGCACCAACCAGTAGAGCATCTCGGCTTGCGGATCGAGCAGTTCAACGTGCCAGTCTTTGCTGGGGTCTTTCGGATCCTTCACGAATCCGAATTCGCCGAGGAAGTAAGGCCAGTACGTCGTGGGGTAGTACGGGTCGCCGGGCTTGTGCCCTGGATTCGAGATTCCGATGTAGGCTCCGACCGTGAGCGTGCGGTGCTCGATGCGGTAAATCTTGACCGTCGTCTTGGTGCGATCCTGCTCCGGTAGGTCCATCAAGATGTGCTGCGCGTAGGAGGGTAGTAGGTAGCGGCTCACGAGTTGATCCGGCAGCCGATACTCGAGGTAGTCCGGCTCGTTCGGATGCATCGGGATGTACGGATCGTTTCCGGGAATCGCCAGGCGGTAGCGGCGGGTGCGAATCTCGCTCTTTTCGAAGCTCTCCGAATTCATCAGGTCCGGGTAGGCACGGGAAATCTGATCGGTGAGCGAGAGCCGGCGATAGTACGTTACGCCCAACGGATCCTTCACGTGTTCGGGCCGTCGCGGCGTGATCTGCCATTCCATGCGATACTTCTTCCGCCGAATTCCGTCGGCACTCACTTCTTCACCATCCTCGGTCTTCAACAGGCAAACCATGATCGACGCGGGTCCAGGCTCCGGCGAGTAGAAGTGGTAGGCGTTTCGCAGGTACACGAACTGCAGGTACGGTTCGTAGAGCCGCCGATAGAGTTGATCGACCATCCACGGCGTCGGGCCCGGAGAAGTGGTGGCGAGCAGGATGCCGAAGAAGTGGAGCACGATGAACGCCGAAACCAGGGCGAGTCGAACTCTCGTCGAGAATACCGCGAGCGCGGCCCGCAAGAGCGCGACGCCAGCCAGGACGATGAACAGAATCTGGAACGAATCCCAGTGAGCGGGCGTTCCGAAGACGCCGAGTAGGGCCGTCGCGGCACCCAGGAGCCAGATTTTGGCGAGTTCAGGACGAAAGGAGATCGCGAGACCCGAGGCGATGGCACCGGCCAAGACCAGGAGGAGCCGCAGCGTGTGCAGCACCGCAGGCGGGTCGCCGACCGCGGTGGCGACGAGCCCGAGTGCAGCCGCCGCACCGCAGAGGCCCAAACCGATCAGACCGACTTTTCGAGTCGTTTGCCACTCGATGGGCGGAACGACATCGATAGCGGGAGGAGCGTCTCGATCCATGACGAATCTCGCAGGTACACAACGCGTGTTCCTTTACCTTACCCGACCCAATGGAGTTGGGCCGGGTTTTGTCCGGATGCCGAGGGGTCAACGGGTTCGGGCACATGACTTGATTCGCGTGGCCGGAAGGCTCGTCGCATCCGAACGGATCGACCCCGATCGTCGAATCCGGTTGCTCTCTGCCGGATTCAATGCGAACCGCGGGCGAATTGTTGGCGCGGCTCGTTGGGCTTCGAGAAAGGAGTAGTTCCGGTCATTCCGGCTCAGCTCATCCCGCTTCGCTAAACTACGCAGTTTTACCGTTGACTCACTCCGGTAATCGCCTTAAATTCCCTACACAGTTTGCGAGGCTTGCCTAGCTTACCAAACTGAAATGCCCCAGAGATCGTTTCAGGGTGACGGTTCATCACACACGGGAGGTTCTTCAACGATGTACAGCATGGTGTTGATGGCTGCGATGCTCCCCTCCGGGGACACCGCCTCGTTTGGGAAGCACAAGGGCGGCTGCGATGGCGGCTGTTCGGGTGTCGTGGCGTCTTCAGGTTGCAGCGGCAAGGCCAAGGGCGGGTTCCTCGGCCACAAGGACAAGGGCGGCTGCAACGGCAGTTCAAACGGCTGCAACGGCGGTGGCTTCCTCGGCCTCCACAAGAACAAGGGCGGCTGCAGCGGCACGCCGGTTCAGACCTGCGATCATTGTGGCGTACCCGCCGGATGCGTCGGCAGTCACAGCGGTGGCTCGGTGGTTCCCCCACCGCCCGTCGTGATGCCGAAGCCGGAAGTGAAGCCGGAAGTCAAGCCGGAAGTGAAGCCGAAGCCCAAGACTGGCGACTGAGCCAGCGGACTCGGTAGTGATAACCACGCGGGAGGCCCCATCGGCCTCCCGTACTTTTTGCGCCGCACCTCTCTCAATCCTCGCCCTATACTTCCCGTATGGGCTTACTCTTACTCCGGCCACGAGTCGCGGAACTCGTCTTCCGCCTCTACGATCGGCCCCTCCATCCCGAACTCTTCGATACGGTCGCTTCGCGCCGAGTCGAGAAGTGCGGCTACCGCCTCGACGTCCACATCACATCCACCGGCCACGTCCTCGAGTGGTCTCACGATTCCCAACGCCTCACGGAAGTGACCGCGACATCCGAGCAACTCCTACCTTCGCGCGGAAAGCGACTCGCCCATCGGTTCGGCGGCACCCGCGGCGGCCGCTGCGAACTGACCCAGGGCCTCCGCTACCAGGTGAGTACGCAAGTCGAGACGCTACCCGCCGAGCATTTCGAACGGGTTCACGATGAGTTGCTTCGGGAAGGTGAACGGAAGGGCTTGCTGTATCACTTTCGACCGGAGAACCGCTTTCGGCTCACGCCGCTCGGCGTCGTGATCGTGGAAGCGTTGCCGAAGTGCCTCTCTATCTTGGCCTTTCACACGTTCCCGGATGAGTTCGCGGTGGTGAAGACGCAATCGCTCATCGAACGCGTGTAGTTCACGACGCAGTCGCGGGTTCGCCGCGACTCGCGTCGGCTTGCGAAATGCGGCTACTTGGTAACCGTGCTCATCGCATCGAGAACGGCTTTGAGAGCCGCGACTTGCTTCGCAGTCTCAGGTCGCTGATCCGCTGCGAATGTCGCATTCGAATGATCGTCGGGATTGAGAATCGACCCGTCCAACGCAACACCGGCGAAGAGACCGCGGCTCCGCGAGTAGGAGAGAATTCCGGTTTGCAGTTTCGCGTCGGTGCCCGCCGCGGCCTGGCGACCGACCGGACCGGCCGCAACACCCGCATCGACGCCGAGGGTCAACTTGCCCTTTCCTTCAAGCAGCCGGTCGAGGCTTTTGCGTTCCCGAAACACCAGAACTACGTCGGTCGACTCGACGCCCACTTGGAAGCCGACCGAGCCGCCGCCGAAGTTGAGAAACACGGGGTCGCTCCACTTCCCGTCCACTCCGCGAGCCATCACCAGTCCATGACCTCCGCTTCCCGCCACGACGAATCCGGCCTTGATCACGTGCGGAATGATCGCGATCCCTTGAGCGTCGGCCAGGAGTGCGGGCGGAATTCCCTTGGCGGGTATGTTCGAAAGCTCCTTCAGAATTTCGGTGGATTGCGAAAGCGACTCGCTCGGGGAAGGAGCGAGGCGATCGCGAATCCGCTCCACGACCGGTGGAGGAAGCTGATCGCGGTTCGCTTCGGGAGAAGGCGCAACGTGAGGCTGTACTTGTTCCGAGGCGCAACCGAAGGACGCGAGGACGACGCAGGTGGCGAATAGTTGTTTCACGATCGTTCTCCAGCATGCGGGCGACGACCGGAATCGAAGCAATCCTCGGGCCGAAGTAGATGTCGCCGCGGTTTGTAGCTCCTTCGCTGAGACTGGTTAGGCAGGTTGTAGAGGTTGCGGTAATTGGAGGTGGATTGCAGCACAATTCGGCGACGAAAGCTCAACCCGCGAACTGGCGGATAGCGTTCCAGTCGATCTTAGAGACCCAGATTTGCTCGTCCGATGAATAGCTCACTTCGCCATCGGCTTCGAGTTCCTCATCGTGAACGCGGAGCCGAAGCCCATTTTGAAGCCTAACGCCAAGCCGACCTAGATCGCGAACCGTACCGACGCAGTTCAACCGTAGCCGACCCGCCGGGTGGCGGATAGCTTCGTAGCGTGCGAGTCGGTACTTGATGGTGGTAGATAGTGGCGGCATGGCCTTGTCCCCTTATGACGAGGTTGTGTCGGACGCCACCGGCCCGAAACTGGTGGTGTCGCGCTACAAACTATCTTTGCTCGAAGGGGCAAACGTGAAATGAATGAAACGATCTACTCCGCACTGTCTCCCTCGTCGCCACAATCTACCTCGCTAAGCGACTCGATAGCAGAGGTTATGGAGATTTCAGCGACCATCTTGCCTAATGGATTGACCGCGATGTGTGTCAGCCCATGTTGGGTAAATGAATCGACGGCCGATTGCAATAGCTGAAGCAGATCGGTAGGTGTCGCGACGGGGATAAGTGGGATTTGAGGAGGAGGACTTTCCTGCCACCTTTCCTTGTAATAAGCTTTCGCACGGTCTTGGTCAGTGAACATGACCAATGCTGTAGCGTTGACAGCGTGGATGCTATCCAACTTCACAAGAAGCAGCCGCTCTCGATCCAGCATTAGCCCGAAGTAGCATGGGTATGTGAACTGGTACGGCTGACGACCATTGTTGATGATTTCTTGAAGGTTCTTCTTGTTTACGAAGATCTCGCCACCGTGTTGACGTAGAATTGAGAGCTTGTCGAGGAGATTCGCTTCAGCTTCGGCGATTGCCTGCATGCGACGCGTCTCTGCGTCCATTTTAATCGCGTCTGTTTCGGCTTGCGTTTTTGCTAGCTGAGCGCGTAGAGCGTCCTTTTCGAGTTTGGCGAGGGTGTCCTTTCGACTTGACAGCGTTGCCTTATTGGCAAGGTCAACTGCCTTTGCCGCTTCTTGCTCAGCCTCTGCCTCCAGTTTCTTAGTGCCAGCTTCGAATCGCCGGAAAAGGCCATCTTTATACTTGCGTATGTCGGTAAGTATGGTTGCGTCAACCATGACGCGAAGTGAATCTGCGAGAGAAATCATCGCGATGGCGATGCCGACGCTAACTTCCTTTGAGCCTGCAACAGCGCTTGCGGACTTCCTAATCAGGTAGACGCAAGCATCGTAAATGAAACTCATCGGCGCACCTCCTGTGCAGCCGACACTGCTGTTCCTGTGATCTTGTAGCTCAGCCCTAGTCCCCCAGCGGCCTTGTTGAGTTCACTGAGGGCGATAAGCACGTCCGCAACAACCTCCGCATCTGCCTCACCTGGGTCGATGTATAACTCCAGATCAGGCAGCGCGATCTCCGACGTATTGCGCTCTGGTAGCTCGGAGTGTGTGACCCACAAAGGGCCAAAGCGATCTGGACCAACTGGAGTAGCGTCGTCCCATTTCTCGGCGTTGGCGAGTTCCAACAACGACTGGAAGTCATGCCGAATTGCTGCTTCGGCCGTTTGTATTGCTTGTTTGTAGTCCTGCGAACCCTCCGCGTTAGACTGGGCGATGGCGAGCGCAGCATTGTGCGCGATTACGGGGATCACCGGCAGTGTCTCGGCTTCGTTGGCCTGCTTTGTAAATGCCACAATCGCACGTGGGACCGCCTCTAGGACGGTTTTAACACGGTCTCGATCCCTTAACGCGGCCATTACTGCATCGCAGGCGTAGTTCGCGCAGATTATTGCACTCGCGGGCGTGGTGACTTCACCACCGTTGATGTCTCTTCCAGCCTGTCCGGCAGATTTCTCAGCGGTGCTGACGGCCATTTCAAGTTTCGCATCGAACTCTAACGGAGCATCGGGCCAGAACTTGCGGAAGAGCGGAGCAACTCGTCGTGCGCACCGGGCCGCGAAGGCAACCCTTGCCCACCGCGGCAGAGATTCCACTTGCTCCAGACTAGGGCTACGCAACAGCTTCGCGCTCGAGTCTACGACCGGATTGGTAACTGTGACGAATGCGAAATCTGTGGCACCAGCACTTTCCGTGATCGCGATGTCGTACGTCCGCGTCGACGAGCCACAGTTCGGGCAGGGCTTTCGCTCCTCGACAGGTAGTTCCGGACTTTCATTTAGAACAGCGCCGCAGTTGTTGCACCTTGTAAGCTGCATAAGGGCTCCTGCTGTCGGTCCATCTTGGATCAACGTTACTGTACCATTCAGCGAAGGCGACTTTCGACCAAATTAGACCGCCATTGTGGACGTAACGCTCTCGAGGAACGCGATAATCTCGATGGTTCTCTTGGTCCACGTCGTAACGCTCGCCACGGAGGTGCACGCCGCGTTCGATCTCCTCGTCGTCGCCACCCACGCCCAGAATCGTCCGGTTGTCCCAAGTATACGGAGGTATTGTGATCGTTAAACGCATCCGACCATGGCGAAACGCCGCCGCCCGGCCTTTCAGCCGGGCGGAGAACACGTCTACTTAGGCCCGATTCACGCCCCAAGTTGAACGACTTCGAGTGGGCCGTAGAGGCCGGTTGCTAGAAGGTGTCGGACGCTACTTCACCACGCCGAATTTGTACACCGTCGTCTGCTTGTAGGTTTCGCCGGGGCGCAGCACGACGTTCGACTTCGCCTCCCAGTCGGGCTTGTTCACCGAGTCCGGGAACTTCTGCGGCTCCATGCAGAAAGCGTTGTGCTGCTTGTATACGGCGCCGCCCTTGCCGATGTTCGTGCCGTCGAGGAAGTTGCCGGTGTAGAACTGGAGGCCGGGTTCGGTGGTGAGTACGATCAGCGTGCGACCGCTCTTCGGCTCGAACACCGCCGCCGCGATCTCCGGCCGCTCGCTGCTGCCCTTGTCCAACACGTAGTTCAGGTCGTAGCCGACCGGCTTGCCGCCCGCCTTCTCCAGATCTTTGCCGATCACCTTCTCCTTACTGAAGTCGAACGGCGTTCCCGCGACGGGCGCGATCTTACCCGTCGGCACGAGCGACTCGTCGCCCGGCGTGTAGTCCTTCGCGCCGATCTGGACGACGTGGCCGAGGATGTCGCCGCTATTGTGCCCGGCGAGGTTGAAGTAACTGTGGTGCGCCAGGTTGCAGACCGTGGCCTTGTCCGTGGTCGCGCGGTAGTCGACGACGATCTCATTATTGTCGGTGAGGGTGTAGCTCAAGCTCACGGAGAGGTTGCCGGGGTAACCTTCTTCTTTGTCCGGGCTGCGGTAGGTGAACTTGACGCCGGGGCCGGTGGCACCGAGAAACGGTTCGCCCTTCCAGTACTTCTTGTCGAAGCCTTCCTTGCCGCCGTGGAGGTGGTTGGCGTCGTTGTTCGTGGCGAGCGTGTACTCGGTGCCGTCGATCTTGAACTTGCCCTTGGCGATGCGGTTGGCACAGCGGCCCGCGTTCGCCCCGAAGTACGGATGGCCCTTCAAATAGTCTTCGAGTTTGTCGAAGCCGAGCGCCACGTCCGCGAACTTGCCGTCCTTGTCCGGCACGTGAATCTGAGTGATGATCGCCCCGTACTCGATGCACTTCACGATCATGCCGTTGCGGTTGGTCAGCGTGTACTCGGTCACGCGTTCGCCTCCGCCCTTCTTCTTCTCGTCCTTGATTTCGGGCATCTTGCCGAAGAGCGTCTCGGCGAAGGCAGGGCCGGTCTTGGCCTTCGGCTGCGCGGCAACGGGCGGCGAACTCATGGCGACTCCAAAAGCAACGACCAGAGCGGGGAGAGCGCGGAACATCGTGGGAAACCTCGGGTGATGGTGTGGCGACATGCTATGCCGAATTCGCGAGAATGGCGAGGAACGAAGCCTCAACCGAACAGGTCGAGTACCGGCTGGCCCGCGCTGGCGGGAAGTGTGAAGCCGTCCGGGCTGAGGCGCGTCTCGGGCGGCACTCCCAACGCGTGGAACAGCGCCGCGCCGAAATCTTCCGGCTTCACCGGGTTGTCCTTCACATAGGCACCGTTCTTGTCGGAGGCACCGTAGACGGCTCCCCCGCGAATGCCGCCGCCGGCCAGGAGTGCCGAGTAGCACGCGGGCCAGTGGTCGCGGCCTTCGCCGCTCACTCGCGGTGCCCGACCGAATTCGCCCACCATCACCACCAACGTGTTTTCGAGTAACCCGCGATCTTCGAGATCGGTGAGCAGCGCGATTAGCGGCACTCGCGAATGCGTTTGAGGAGTTGCTGTTCCAGCGCGTAATCGCGGCCGATGGGAAACCAGTTCAAGCCGGAGGCCGAAGCCGGAGCCGGGCCGACAACCTCGAGATTCCGATCGACGGTGGGTGCTTCCTGGAACACGGCACTACCGACCGTTTGTCGGCTCGGGCGGGGCAAGTCTTCCTGATCTTTCTCGACGGTCACATAGACGAAGTAGCCGCCGCGCTCGCCGGTGCGGATTTCGACGACGGCCGTCTGGCGAACGGTTTGAAACGTGGCCATGAGACGGCTTCGCGGGTCCGGATTGCCCGCTCGCCAGAACTGTTCGTACCCCGGTGCGATTCGCGGCTTGGTGACGATCTTCCCTTCATACGGGTTCGCCACGAGAATCAGATAGTAGTCGTCGACCACGTCGATGCACTTCTCGAAGACTTCGCGATACGAGAGGCCGGTGGGCGTGCCGGGAGACACGAGAATCGGATTCTCGATCACTTCATTGCGTACGAGGAGGGGATTATCGACGGGCGGCGCGGTCGCGCAGCCGCCGATCGCGGCCAAGCCGAGAGCCGTCGCCAACAGCATTCGCACACGCAGGACCATCGAGCGTTCCCCCGAACCGATGCTATGCCATCGGAGTCGCGCAGCGTCAAGCCGAGGGAAAAGCCTTTCCTCCCAGGCCTGAGGTAGCGTAAAGTGTCAGAAGTCCCCAGTTTTCGGAGTTCGCCAATGTCGCGGTCCTATTTCCATCTCGCTCCCCTGGCGTTGCTCCTCGTTCTGGCTCCGGTCGCGGCTCAGAAGCAAGCGCTGATCCTTCAGCCCGCCCTTCCGGGCGGCGGCACGACCGCAGTACCAACGACCACGACTCCCGCAATTAGCGATGACGAGGCACTCAAATCCGCCGGGCTCTCGGCCACCGACGGAGCCAAGCTCATCGGCTACCTCAAACTGCGGACCGTTTCCGACGCCGATCAAGGGAAGATTCAGACCATCATCAAGAAGCTCGGCGGCGATCTCTTCGACGACCGCATCAAGGCCGGCGAAGAACTGGAACTCTTCGGCCCCGCCGCGATCGGCCTTCTCAAGACGGCCGAGAAGGATCCCGATCCCGAGATTGCCTATCAGGCGGGTCGCGTACTCAAGCGCATGGAGAAGGTTCCTCACGCGGCGGTTTCCGCGGCCGCGGTTCGAGCCGTCGTGAAGTTGAAGCCGCCCGAAGCGGCCAGCGCGCTGCTCGCGTTCCTACCACTCTCCGATTCCGAAGCACTTTCTGAGGACATCCGCAGGGCACTCGTGGCACTGGCCGCGCCGAACGGCAAGGCCGACCCCGCAATCGTCGCGGCACTGACGGACCCTTCCGCGGTTCGCCGAAGTGCCGCCTACATCGCGCTGATCGAAGGTGGACCCGCCACGGAACGCATCCGCATCAAGGACTCGTACGAACAACTGAAAGCCGCCGTCCGCAAGGACGCCGACCCCGAGACGAAGTTCCGCGGGCTCTGGTCGCTGCTGCACACGACCCGCGAGAAGGAATTCCTTCCCGACATGCTCGCGATGATCCCGCAACTTTCGCGCGGCCGCATCTGGCAACTCGAAGACCTCCTCCTTCAACTGGCCGGCGAACATCCCGAAGGCGGCCGCTTCGGCAAACCCGAGAACCTCGCCAAGGCCAAGGACGCCTGGACTGCGTGGTGGGAGAAGAAAGGCGGAGCCGTGGACCTCGTGAAGCTGGCCTACAAACCGCGCGTGCTCGGCTTCACCGATCTCGTCGAGAACGATTATCGGAGCGGCACGGGCATGAGCCGCGTGGCTTCGCTCGGACCCGATCTCAAGGAGAAGTGGCAATTCACGAATAGCCGCAATCCGTGGGACGCCCGCGTGCAGCCGGACGGCAAGATTCTCATGGTCGAGAACTACAACCAGGTCACGGATCGCGACACGAACGGCACGATTCTCAAGACGCGAAACTTGAACCAACCGCTCGCGGCCCAACCGCTGCCGAATGGCGGGCTGGTCGTGATCTGCCGTCAATTCGTCTACGAGTTCGACAAAGAAGGCGCGCAAACCTGGATGTACTCGCGCCTCAATCCGGCCGGTCAGCCCATCGCGGACGTCCTCGCCGGCCGCCGACTTCCCAACGGCGATACGATCATCATCACCATGGAGCAGGCGGGTGCGAACTGCTTCCGCCTCGATCCCAAGGGCAAGCTCGTCGGCAAGGGAATCACCGTGGGCAAGCTCCAAAACAATGGCTTCATCGTGAACATGGACAACATCGGCGACGATTCGATTCTCATCTGCGAATCCGACAAAGTGGCCGAGTACGATCTCAAGACCGGCAAGGCCGGCTGGAAGTACGCAACGAACCTTCCCACCTCGGTTCAGCGCCTGCCGAACGGCAACACGCTCATTGCTTCCTCGAACCAAAACCGCGCCTTCGAGGTCGACCCCTCCGGCGATGTGGTCTGGGAATACAAGGCGAAGGACGGCTTGCAGGTGTCCAAGGCCTACCGGCGGTGAGTTCTCGCCGATCCCCACCGTACCGCTGGCACTTCTCGGCCCGCTCGTGATGCTGGAATTGGAAGAGGCGTATGAAGAGGTGGTGGGCGACAGCGGGCCAACCCACCATGACTTTGAATGCGAACGGGAATGATGGAGTAGTATTCAGAGCTTCTTTTCGACCCGCAACCATAGGTCAACGGCACCTTCTACGAAACCACGAAGGAAAGCTCCCTCACCCGCTTTTGAGGAATGTTCACCGAACACAGACCTCCAGAACGGTTGGGCAGTGGTGACAGGATGAGGATTCTTATCATCTTGAATTACTCCCACCAGAGTGATCCAGGGTAGATGGTCGCCGTGAGGGCTGAACCAGAGTTCCCACGCATCTCGCGACTGTGCCCTTCTGGAGTCTTGAAAGTTCGCCAGGCGTTTCAGCTCGGCAAATGACGCTAACGTTTCTCCCCATCGATTCCCCGTTTCATAACCATCCATGAAAGTTTCCCCCTGGTGGCTTCGAGATGAAGCTCGTAACCGCTCCACGACATCGCTCATGGTCTTCTTTTCTTTCTTTGCTGCAATTTCAGCAAGCTTGTCCTCGAAGGCTCGGCATGCAATTTTGGACCAGTTAACGGGCTCTTTTACCCGTTTCATACGGGATTTAAGCCGGGCACAAATGGAGATTGTTGTCCTAATCGATCCCTCGTTTTCAGCCATGGTCGGCACCTCTTCTCGCAGCAGTTATTCTGATGTTATGCAAGTGGTTCATAATTGTCAACAGCGGAAAGCATAATGTTACCTTTCAACGGTTGCGACGTCACTTGCTTTCCGCCGGCGTCGGAGGCTCGCTCGGCTCTGGGTCCCCACGGGGGATTAGCTCGTCGGTGGGTGCTTGCTGGGCGCTCTCGACACCATCCGCAGGGTCATTTCCCCGAGACTCTGGATGGTCAGGCCGGGGTTCGGATTTCCGTGCCCCATCTTGATCTCGGCCAATTTGCTCCGAAGCCGATCAAGCGCGATCTTGAGCTGCGGATTGACTGCTTCCTCGAATGGGAATTCTATCTGCGTTTCATGAGTATCGATGCACTCAAGCTTCAGGTCATCATGCGGAACATCTAAGAGCGTGCTGTATAGGAGAAGAGCTGTCAACCCGCGCGCGACGAGCGGGGTGCAGTACATGGTTTGCAGTCCAGCTGCTTGATCTGATAGACTCCATCTCGAAACCCGCATTCCCCAATCGCCCCAACTCCAATCAGGTGCCAA
>JAYTUG010000220.1:0-7890 GCA_043744695.1 Gemmataceae bacterium | reverse complement strand
CCACGACCACCGCCGCGGACGGCCGCTACATCTTCACCGGAATCGCGCCCGGCAACTACACCATCCGCGAGACGCAGCCGCTCAACTACGGATCGAGTACGCCGAACCTGCTGAGCGTCACGGTTCCACTCGCCGGGCTCGGCAATCAGAACTTTGGGGAAACGCTCGGTGGGCTCAGCGGCACGGTCTACTTCGATCAGAACCGCGATGGCACGCGGCAAGCGGGTGAACCCGGCCTCGCCGGTGTGCCCGTCACACTCACCGGCACCGATGCGAATGGCAACGCGGTGAGGTTCTCGACGAACACGGACTCATCTGGGAACTACCAGTTCACGGATCTGCCCGCGGGAACGTACATCCTGAACGAGACGCAGCCCGCCGGCTACACGGACGGGCTCGAATCGGTGGGCACGGTGGGCGGCACGCTTTCGCCGCCGGATTCGATCGCGGCCATCCCGCTCGGAGCCGGGGTCTCGGCTTCCGGATACAACTTCGGCGAAGTCGGCGTACCCGTTTCGGGCACCGTCTTCCGCGACGACAACAAGGACGGCACGAACCAGGGAACCGAGCCCGGCATCGCCGGCGTGAGCGTCCGTTTGCTCGACCCCAACGGCAACGTCGTTGCCACGACCACGACGGATGCGTTCGGGAACTACACCTTCCCGAACGTGCCGCCGGGAACGTACACGCTCGTCGAGCTTCAACCGACTGGTTACGGCAACCCGCCGAGCGGCCCGTTCGCGCCGAACACGCGGCCCATCACCGTGGCGACGACACCAATCGCGAATCAAAACTTCGGCGACACGCTGAGTTCGATCGGCGGCTCGGTCTACGTCGATGCCAACGGCAACGGCACGCGACAGGTCGGCGAGTCCGGCATCGGCAGCGTTCCCGTGCGGCTCGACTCCGCCGGACCCGACGGCACCTTCGGCACCGCCGACGATGTCATCGGTTTCGCAAGCACGACGACCGACGCGAACGGGAATTACTCGTTCGCGTTGCTACCGACCGGCTTCTACCGCGTGGTGGAACCGACGCAGCCGTCGCCGTTCCTCGACGGGCTTGAAGCTGCCGGCCCAATCGGAGGTAACACCAGTGTGAATGATCAGATCAGTAACATCCCGCTGGCGGCGGGCGTGGACATCGCCGGGTACACGTTCGGCGAACTCGCACCGAACACCCCGCCGGGCACCACGTTCATCGCGGGCACCGTTTATCTCGATTCCAACGGCAACGGCGTCCAGGATTCCGGCGAGCCCGGCATCCCCGGCGTCACCGTCTCGACCTTCTCGGGCGGCAACATTCCGCCGGTCGTCACGGTCACGGATGCGAACGGGAACTACGTGTTCCCCGGCATCATTCCGGGGCTCACGTACACGGTGAGCGAAGGCCAACCGCCGCAGTATGCGACCGGGCCGGAGAACGCGACCAACGCGGTGAACGTACTCGTGCCGCCAGCGGGCGTGACGGGGATCAACTTCGGCGAGACGCCGGGCACCATCGGCGGCACGGTCTACTTCGATCGAAATGCGAGCACCGCGCTGGATGCCGGCGATCCTCCGCTCTCGGGAATCACCGTCACGCTGCTCGATGGCAACGGGAACGTGCTGGCCGCGCAGATCACGGCACCGAACGGCACCTATTCGTTCGCGAATCTCCCGGCGGGGACGTACCGCGTCGTGGAAACGCAACCGACCGGCTACAACCAGGGGACGAACACGCCGGGAAGCGGAGCCAGCATCGGCGGCACGGATCGACTCGATGTCGTGCTGCCCGCAGGCGGAACTTCGGTCGCCAACAACTTCGGCGAACTCGGTGCCCAGATCAGCGGCACGGTTTATCTCGATACCAACGCGGATGGCGTTCACCAGCCCGGCGAGACGACCGGCGTCGGCGGCGCGACCATCACGCTGCTCGATTCCAACGGTGCGATCGTCGCCACCACGATCACGGCGACGAACGGCACGTACAGCTTCGTCAACCTGCCGCCGGGCAACTACACGCTGGTTCAAACGCAGCCCGCCGCCTTCGGCAGCAGCACCTCGAACGTCATCCCGGTGACGCTCACTCCGGCGGGTGTCACGAACCAGGACTTCGGCGAAACGCTGGCCGCGCTCAGCGGCAACGTCTTCGCCGACACCAACAACAGCGGCCTCCGCGATAGTTCGGAGAACGGCATCAACGGCGTCACCGTCACGCTCACCGGTACGGACGTGAACGGGAACAGCGTCACGCGAACGATCACGACCAACGCGAACGGCGACTACACCTTCACCGGGCTTCCCGCAGGAACTTATACCGTTACCGAGACGCAGCCGATGGCCTTCAACGACGGCACGGACGCGGTCGGCTCGGCGGGGGGAAGCCTCTCGCCGTCGGACTCGATCGTTCGCGTGCCCATCGGCGCGGGCTCGACTTCGACCGCTTACAACTTCGGCGAAGTGACCAGCAGCTTGGCCGGCATCGTCTACCGCGACTTCAACCTGAATGGAAGCTTCACGCCCGTCGGCGCGAACCCCGACACGGGCATCGCCGGCATCACCATCACGCTCACGGGGACGGACCGCGACGGCCGCCCGATCACCCGCACCACGGTGACGGGCGCGGATGGTTCGTACCTGTTCGATGGGCTCGGCGCGGGTTCGTACACGATCGCCGAGACGCAGCCACCGCTGCCCACGACGCTGACCAACGGCTTCTACGACGGTGCGGATAACCTCGGCTCGCTCTCGGGAACCATCCCCGTGAAGAACCAACTTTCGGTTACGCTCGGCGTCTCGCAGAACGGCACGGCGTACAACTTCGGCGAACTGCCGCCCGCCGACCCGTTCGGTTTCGTCTTCGTCGATTTGAATCAGAACGGCATCCGCGACACCGGCGAGCCCGGCATCCTGAACGTCTCGATCACCATCGGCGGGTTGGCCTTCGCCGGTACTCAGTTCGAACGCGCCCTCACGGCCGCGGACATCCCCGGCGGCAGTTTCACGGTGCGCACGGATGCCAACGGTCGCTTCGAGTACAACCCGATCCCGCCGGGGCTCTATTCGCTCACCGAGACGCAACCGCTCGGCTTCGCGGATGGCCGGGAACAGGACGGCGACCCGAGCGGCCCGCCGGCCACGGTGGGCAACGACGTCTTCACGAACATTCTGCTCGCGCCGTTCCCGGTTCGCGGGCCGTTCAACTTCGGCGAAATCCTGCTGCCCGCCCCTCCGGGAGCGCTGCCGCCGCTCGACTTCTTCCCTCCGACCGATCCGAGCAAGCGAGGCTTCCTGGGAAGCTCGGGAACCGCGGGCAGCACGGCACCGGTACTCCCGACGTCGCCGAACTTCGCGTCGTTCAACCCCGGCGTGCGGCCCGCCGCGTTCGTGGAAGTGTCGCAGGACGATGGCGGGCTCGTTCGCGTCTTCGACTTCGCAGGCGGGAACGAACGCTTCCGCTTCAAGCCGTTCGGCGACTTCGCTGGCGGCGTTCGCGTCACCACGGCGGACGTGACCGGCGACGGTATCCCGGACATCATCGCGGTGCCCGGCCCCGGCGGTGGCCCCTTGCTCAAGGTATTCGACGGCAACACGGGCGCTCTGGTTCGCAGCTTCCTCACGTTTGAAGAATCGTTCCGCGGCGGCTTGCGGGTCGCGGCGGCAGACCTGAACGGCGACTCCATCGCCGACCTGATCGTGACCCCGGATGCGGGCGGCGGGCCGATCGTTCGTGCCTTCGACGGCAAGACCGGTGCGATGATCGCGAACTTCTTCGCTCTCGATTCGACCTTCCGCGGCGGGCTGCGAATCGCGACCGGCGACGTGAACCGCGACGGCACCCGCGACCTCCTCGTGACCGCCGGCGTGGGCGGCGGGCCGCGCATCGCGATCTACGATGGCACCACTCTCACGACCGCTCCAGCCAAGTTGGTCAACGACTTCTTCGGCTTCGCGCCGGAGCTTCGCGACGGCTTCTGGATCGCCTCCGGCGACGTGAACGGCGACGGCTTCGCAGATGTGGTGTTCGGAGCGGGCGAGGGCGGCGGGCCGCGAGTCGCAGTCTACAGCGGCCAGATTCTCTCAGCGGGCGGCGGAGCGCAACTCCTCGCCTCGTTCTTCGCCGGCGACCCGGCGAGCCGCTCCGGTGCTCGCGTGGCCGCAATCGATGTGGATGGCAACGGCCGTGCGGAAGTGATCGCTTCCGGCGGTGCGGGCCAATTGCCGATAACTTACATCTACGATCCGCTCACTGGGTTGCGGCGCGATGCCTTCTATGCATTCCCCATCACTTCGAAGGGCGGCGTCTTCGTGGGGTAATAAAGCTTCGAGACCCATTAGCCCGACGCGTCAGCGAGGGTTTTCATTCACCTTCGCTGATGCGTCGGGCTAACAATCGCTCGGACCGAGGTGAGATGGTAATGGCCACCGTACTGGTAGCAGAGGAGATCGCCTTGAACGACGGGGCGGCGAGCGAGCCCAATTGCAACTGCGTCCGCGAATGCCTGAAAGCTTCGGAGTTCTCGTTCGAACTCGGCAACGACACGACGACGATTCTGCCGTTGATCGGTTACCTCCAAGCTCGAATGCTTCAATTTGGGCTCGTCGACCC
Organism: Gemmataceae bacterium; assembly: GCA_043744695.1. Lineage (GTDB taxonomy): Bacteria > Planctomycetota > Planctomycetia > Gemmatales > Gemmataceae > Urbifossiella. The sequence goes on along the minus strand of JAYTUG010000220.1, from coordinate 3,300 downwards.
AAACGACTCGATCCGCATGGGAACCGTACTTTACGAAGTGCTGCTGAATGCAATCGAACACGGCAACCTGGAACTCAGTTCGCGGTTGCGCGAAACCGATGACGGGGTCCAGTATCGGCGATTGGGCGACGAACGCCGGCAACAGTGGCCGTATAAAGATCGACGCGTCCATCTGAAAGCGAGATTCACACCCGACCGGATGGAATTCGTCGTTCGCGACGAAGGAAATGGCTACGACAGTGAGAAGTTGCTCGATCCGACCGATCCTGCGAACGTGTTGAAAGCGAGCGGTCGCGGGCTCCTCTTGATCCGCACGTTTATGGACGAGGTTCGATTCAACGAAGCGGGCAACGAGATCGCCCTCATGAAATGCCGCTCGCGATGAGCGATGACGCTTGCGGAGGATCGACCAATGACCAAACAATTCGAACTCGTGCTGGACGAAGAATGCCTCGTCGTCGTTCCCATGCTCGATCTGCGCGAAACGGTATTCGACGGACTCTGCGAGGAGACGCGCCGCATTCTCGAAGGGCTCGACAAAACGATGTCGCCGAACCTCGTCGTCGATTTTCACCGCACTCAAGAATTCGGATCGACGGCGATCGGATACTTCGTCACGCTCTGGAAGCGGATTTCCGAGCGAAATGGGCACATGGCATTCTGCAATCTTTCGCCCTTTGAGTTGGATATCCTCCGCGTGACGAAACTGGATCAGCTTTGGTCGATCTGCAAGGACCGAGCCGAAGCGATCCATCGGGTGCGAGAACTCTCGGCTCCATACGAGTCGCATTGAACGAAGCCGATTCTCACCTCAGAGTACCTCGAGATTTGGGCGAACCAGCGACTCACGTCGCCGGTTCGCCCAAATCTCATTTCGCATCGCGCCTCCGGAACTGAACTTGCTTCTTGGTGTTAAAGTCTTCAGAAAGGCTTCTTTCCAGGCCTTTTCCCGCCTCGGGATGCTCGTCGAGCGTTCACCGTGGCCAGCGAGAGACCAACATGAGAGCGCTTCTCCTCGGCGTGCCCTTCTCCTTCGCACTGTTGACGCTGCTGCCGGAATCTGCGGGCGGAGAGGAAAAGGCCGCACCGACCAACGACAAGGTGGCCGCCCCGAAAGCACCGGACTTCGCGGGCTATCAGTGGGTGACGATGATGACGGGCGAGGTCGTGAAGGCGGACGATTCCAAAGTCACGGTTCGCGTGTTCTGGCAGCAGGTAGTTGCGAATGGGAACAATCGCGGTTCCCGGCCTTCGCTTCACGGCAACCACGGGCGCAGCCACCACAGCCCCTTCGCCACGCGCCGCGCGAACTCGCAGTTGAAGTGGGAACACCACGACTACGACCTGCCCTACGTGGCGGAGAGCCTCGTTCGGAACAAGACCCTTCCTCCCAAGACCAACCCGGACGGTAAGCGAGGCTTCTACTCCGCCAAAGAGCAAGACGAACTCAATCTGCCCTATGCGGCACCCGGGTACCAAGCCATCAAGAGCGATCTCGTGCCGGGAACGATCATCGAAGCGCACATCATCCGCGACAAGAACATCCCGGCGAACAAAGTCGCGGACGGCGACCTGCGGATCAAGTACGCCGTCGTCTTGCGCCACGATCCCAATCCGCCCAAGGACATCGTTTCACCCACCCCCGCCAAGAAGAATTAGACCGATTTTGCGACTGCGTGAAAGCGAGCGGGCGGCTATTCTGATTGAATCATGCCACGCGTTGCCGGCTGCGATCCCGGAACTTCTTCCCTCGACGTGCTCGTCCTCGACGAGGGCGCGGTCGTCGAGCAGGTGCGTTTCGAGCCGGAACAATTGCGAGCCGACCCCGCGGCACCCGCGACGTGGCTCGCGGCCCGCAGCCCGTTCGATCTCGTTGCGGGACCCTCCGGCTACGGCCTCCCGCTCGTGAAGGCTTCAGACTGCACCGATTCGCAACTCGATCTCATGTCTCTCGTTCGCCCCGACGAACGCGGTGCCGCAACCGGTGTGTCGGCTTTCTCCGCCGTGGCCCGAGCCTTTCGCAATTCAAAACTCCCCGTCGTCTTTCTCCCCGGCGTCATTCATCTGCCGAGCGTGCCGAGTCACCGCAAACATAACCGCATCGATCTCGGTACGCCCGACAAACTCTGCGTGGCGGCGCTGGCCCTCGAACGCAACGCGAGCACCTGGACGCGCGAAGGGCCCATCTGCGTCGTGGAACTCGGCACGGCGTTTACCGCGGCTATCGTCCTGAGCGAGCACGGAGCCATCATCGACGGCGTCGGCGGAACGTCCGGAGCGATCGGATGGAAGTCCGGCGGCTTCTGGGATGGCGAGGCGGCCTACTTGCTTTCGCCGCTCGAAAAGGGCGATCTCTTCCTCGGCGGAGCCGCGAGCGTCGCGGACGCCGAGGCTCGGCGAATGGTCTTCATCGAATCGCTGGTTCGCCTCGTCGGCGGGCTTTGTGGACTGCACGAACCGTACGACCGCTTCGAAACGATCGTGCTTTCGGGCCGGCTCTTCGCGATGGAACCGGCATTCGTCGATTCGTTGCATCTCGCTACGGTCTTGGCTCCGTTCGCCCGATCGATGTACCAAGTGCTTGCACTCGGATCCTTGGACGGAGCCTGGGTGAAGGAAGCCGCGCAGGGAGCGGCGATCATCGCGGACGGGTTGGCCGGCGGCCAGCACGCCGCTTTGGTCGATCGGATGAAGTTGAAGGAAGCGTCGGGGAGCGTACTCGACTGGCTCGCTCACCCGCGAGCCGCGCACGTGCGGAAGTGGTTCGGCCTCTGAGAGTCGGCACATCCTGCCCGCAGGGGTGTGCCTCTTGAAGTAGGCAATTGGTTCTGGGTGGCACCGGCTTCCAGCCGGTGTTGGTGGTTCTGGCTTCTACCCGGAACGCGTCAACAGCCCGGGTCTCATGAGAAGCTCTCCTGTTGCTGCACCGGCTGGAAGCCGGTGCCACCCATGCCTACTTGTCCCGGTCCAAATTGTGGTCGTATTTGTTGCCGAATTCGGGCTGTAGGAATTCGGGTACTTGAGCAGGCCGTTTCCCGAATTCCGGTGAATTCTGGAGAAGACATCCGCGAAGCCTCCGATGCCGTCGGCGACACGGCGGGATGGGGCGGGGAACGGGGCAATCACGTCGCCGAATTGCGTTGGTAGTGGTTCAGCCATCGTTCGAGGATGGTGACGGCGGAGAGGAAGTCGTGGCCGAGAGTGCGGAGCAGGTCGATGTTGTTGAGGTTCTTGTTGCAGGCGAAGCAGTGGGCCAGATTGTTGCGGGGGTTGACGGCGGCGAGCAGTTCGCCGCAGTGG
>JAYTUG010000219.1:0-2056 GCA_043744695.1 Gemmataceae bacterium | reverse complement strand
CCGGGCAGCAACCCGCTTCCCTTAGCGGGGCTCAGTCCGTCTCGGCGAGCCTCGTTCATGCGTATCAACTGCTCAAGACGGTGGATGAACAGTCCGATTCCGCCGAAGCGATGCCCCGGCTCGTGGCCGTGTTCACGGATCGGGCCGCATCGAGTTGGGACGCGTCGCGGCTCGACGACTTGAAGAAGCTCCGCGACGCGATCCCCGCGCCGGCCCCCGCGCACGCCATCGTCGATCTCGGCACGGATCGGCCCGTGAACGTGGCAATTCTCTCCGCCGAGATGCACGACAACCGCCCGCAAATCGTGCCCGCGAATCAACCCATCGCCGTGACGATCTCCGTGGCTGCGGTCGGTCTCGATGTGCGAGCCGTGGTCACCGCGACAATCGATTCGGGTGAAAAGCCCTCCCAAGGCCTTGGGGGGGCTTCCGTCAAGCACCGTAAGGAAGTGGACCTTCGCGATGGCCAAACCCAGACCCTGACCTTCGACTACCGCGACCTCGCGCCCGGCTTGCATCAGATCAAATTCGCACTGGAGAACAAAGACGCCCTGATGGCGGACAACGAGCGGTACTTCACGTTCCGCGTGGCGGAGCCGCGTAAGGTACTCACCATCGTCGAGAGCCCGCTCGACCCGGCCAATGGCGACTACGGCGACGCGCAATACTGGCGGCTCGCGATCAATGCGAACCGCGAGTTCGCCTGCGAGGTGGTGAGGTCCGACGCCGTGCCTGCCGATCTCAGCGGCTTTGAAGCCGTCGCGCTCCTCAGCGTCGCCAAGCCCGAGGCGGAGCTTTGGGGCAAGCTTCAGAAGTACGTCGAAAGCGGCGGCAAGCTCATCGTCATTCCCGGAGACGAACGCCTCGCACTCGATGCTTACAACGGCGAAGCCGCGAGCAAGCTCCTGCCGGGCATGCTTAAAGAGAAACCCATCGAAGCCAAGACTTCCAAGGGCTTCGCGTGGTCCGTTCTCACTTCCAACGATGCGGTCGCGGACAGTGAGTTGAAGCATCCGATGCTGGCGATGATCAAGGAGTGGAAGAAGAAGCCGGACGTGGACGCGGTGCGGATACCGCGACGAGCCTGGAAAATCTGGCCCGTCGAGAAGCGCGGCAACGACAGCAGCGTGATTGTCACCTACGACACACCGGCTGGAAGCACGGTGCCACCCGGAACGGAGCGGCATCCCGCGATCCTCGAACGGAATCTTCTCAAGGGCAAGGTGCTGCTGCTCACGACGAAGATGGACCCGCCGGGCGAATCGGATTGGAACGACTATTGGCAAACGGGCAACGCCTGGGCCGTGGCCTTTCCAGACATGCTGCTCCGCTACGCGGCAGGCTCGGCGGCGGACGCGAACTTCAACCATCCGTGCGGGGCCGTGGTCAACGTCCCGCTCGCGAAATTGCTGGCCGGTCGCCGCGACAACCTGATCCTCACGGGGCCGGGCATCGCGGGAACCGATGCCCTGGTCCGGCTCACGGAACGTCAAACGGAACTGCGGCTCGGACCACCTCGGACCAACGCCAGCGGCAGCTTCAAACTGGTCGCGGCGAGTACAACACCCGAAGCCGCTGCCTGGACTGAAGGATTCAGCCTCAATGTGCCGCCCGAGGAGAGTACGCTGGACAAGGCACCAACCGAGGGAATCGAAGACCTCACCGGCAAGGACACCGTGATTCCCGTGGGCAAGAACGTGCCGCTCGCCGAGATTCTGGAGAAGAGCCCGATCTCGCGGCATCCCGTCGAACTCTTCCCCTGGCTTCTGATCGCGGTCCTCATGCTGCTCGTATTGGAAGGCCTACTGGCGAACCGCTTCTATCGGCGACCGAAGGCCAAAGGGTGATCGCGCCCGCAGATCTTTTCCTGTCGGCTTGGAACTTTTCGGAACGCCTCGCGTCAGAAATGTGTTCGCACATCGACTGAAGGTTCACACACCTCACGAAGTTTCGAGGAGCCAATCATGCGTTCACGACGGATACTCCGTCGCGGGTGGAGCTACGCCTCCATTCGCCGACCGATGGCAGTCCTATTTCTCGCGGTGCTGGCGGGCAT
>JAYTUG010000218.1:0-7905 GCA_043744695.1 Gemmataceae bacterium | reverse complement strand
CGACCATGTCGCCGGAGTGCAGGTAGTCCCACAGGCCGCGGTCGACGCCCTGCGGAAGCTGCCAGTCGGGGATCGCCATGGGTTGTTCGTTGTTGGTTATTCGTTCTTCGTGCCTATGAATAACCAATAACGAATAACCGAGAACGAGTCACATGCAAACCGACATCCGCATCGTGGACGCGACCTTCGAGTACGAAGACTTCCGCTACCGCACGCCGATCAAGTTCGGCGGCGTCGCGCTCGACAAAGTGACGGTGCTGAACGCGAAGGTCACCGTCGAGATGCGGTCCGGCAAGACCGCGACCGGCTTCGGATCCATGCCGCTCGGCAACATTTGGGCCTTCCCCTCCAAGACGCTCGGCTACGAACAGACGCTCAGCATCATGAAGGAACTCGCGACCGACTTCTGGGAAACCGTGCAGGAATGCACCGAGTTCGGCCACCCCATCGAACTCGGGCACCTGCTCGAACCGCGCTTCCTCGAACACCTCGGGCCGGTTCAGAAGGAGATGAACCTCGGCGAGCCGATCCCGGTGCTGGCGGCGCTCGTGGCCGCGAGCCCCTTCGATGCCGCGATCCACGACGCCTACGGCAAGGTGCTCGGGCTCAACTGCTTCCACACCTACGGCCCCGAGTTTCTGCCGCACGATCTCGGTCGCTACCTCGGACCCGAGTTCGCGGGTGAAACGCTCGATGCGTACGTGTTGAAGGAACCGAAGCCGCGGATGCCGCTCTATCATTTGGTCGGGGCGCTCGACCCACTCGAGCCGGAAGACGTGAAGAAGCCGATCGGCGACGGCATCCCCGAGCACCTCGGCGACTGGATCGCCCGCGACGGCCTCACCCACCTCAAGATCAAGCTCAACGGGGACGATTTGAACTGGGACGTGGATCGCGTCGTGGCCGTGAACTGGGTCGCGGAACAGGCCCAGAGGCAACGCGGCGTCAACGCGTGGTGGTACTCGCTCGACTTCAACGAGCGCTGCCAGAATGTGCAGTACCTACTCGACTTCTTGCGGCACCTTCAGGAGAAGGCCCCGGCGGCATTCGAACGCGTGCAGTACATCGAGCAGCCGACGGCCCGCGACTTGAAGGCGAACCGGCAGAACGCGATGCACGAGGCCGCGAAGTTCAAGCCGGTCGTGATCGACGAATCGCTCATCGACCTCGAGAGTCTCCAACTGGCCCGCGAAATGGGTTACACCGGCGTGGCGTTCAAGGCGTGCAAGGGGCAAACGCAGACGCTCTTGCTCGCCGCGGCGGCTCAGAAGTACGGTCTCTTCCGTTGCGTGCAGGATCTCACTTGCGTGGGGGCATCGCTAATTCACTCGGCGAGCATCGCGGCCCACATCCCCGGCGTCGCGGCGATCGAGTCCAACGGCCGGCAGTATTGCCCCATCGCGAACGAACCCTGGGACGCCCGCTTCCCCGGCGTCTTCAGTATCCACGACGGCACGATGAATACCGCGATCTTGAATGGCGTGGGTCTGGGAGCAGTCTAGTCGCGCTCCTCCGCCATCGGTTCTGACCTGGGGAGATACGACGGCGGGAAGTGATACCGGAAAATCGTTGCCGCACGAACCGCGAGAGTGGATACTAATTCACGACCCGCCCTCGGCCTCACCGGCCTCTCTCCCAGTTCGCAGGAGCCACACTATGAAGATTCGCCGACTCCTGATCGTCAGCGCGATGCTGGCGATCCCGTTCATCGCGCCGCTCGCCGCCGACGAGCCCAAGGACAACCCAGCCGTCAAACTGCTCAACCGCGACATTGCTCGCCACAAGCAGTTCCTCAAGATCGTCGAGAAGGGGGAAGGCGACGTGATCTTCCTCGGCGACTCGATTACGGAGGGCTGGGAAGGCGCGGGCAAGAAAGCCTGGGCGGACAACTTCACCCCGCTCAAGGTCGTCAACCTCGGCATCGGCGGCGATCAGACCGGCCACGTGCTGTGGCGTATCACCGACGGCAAGGAACTCGAAACGCTCAAGCCCAAGGCCGCCGTCATTATGATCGGCACCAACAACATGGGTGGGCACTCGGCCGAGCAGATCGCCGGCGGCGTGAAGGCCATCGTGATGGAATTGCGAAAGCAGAAGCCCGAGATGAAGATCCTCGTGCTCGGCATCTTCCCGCGGTCCGCCAAGCCGACGGACTCGATTCGCGAGAAGGTGAAGTCGGCGAACGCCACGATTTCCAAACTCGATGACGGCAAGAACGTCTTTTACAAGGACATCGGCGAGAAGTTCCTGGATTCGGACGGCACGCTGGAGAAGAAGATCATGCCGGACTTCCTGCACCTGAGCTCCGAGGGTTACGACATCTGGGCCGCGGCCATCAAGGACGATCTGGCCAAGTTGTTGAAGTAATCCCTGCGAGCCGGAAGCGTGAGCGACGGTTTTCATGCAGTTCGTCGCTTACGCTTCCGGCTCGCGCCCGTCCATCGCTTCTTGATCGAGCGGCGAAGTTCGTCCACTTCCTGCGTCAACTTGTCGAGCCGCTTGAGAATCACTCTCAACGTACAGCACGAGTGATGAAGCCAAGAGGAGTACGTGCGGCGCGTGCTTCTGAAAAACCGGCCGAGAATAGTGATGGAAGCCATGGCCAGCCTCGGGTAGGATGCAAGGTATCGGTGTTGAAGCGATCCGCCCGCCTCCGCGAGGTTTTCATGCTCACGATTTTCGGTCGTCCACATTCTCGCGGCGGCTTTTGCGATGGCGTCTCGCGCCGCGATTTCCTCACCGTCGGCGGCACGCTCTTCGGCGGGGCACTCGCACTGCCTCATCTGCTCGCGGCCGAAGCCAAAACTGGTATTCGCACGTCGCACAAAGCGGTGATCAACATCTTTCTGCCCGGCGGGCCGCCCCACCTCGACATGTTCGACATGAAGCCCGACGCACCCGAAACCGTGCGCGGCGAGTTCAAGCCGATCAACACCAACGTGCCCGGCATCCAGATTTGCGAGCACTTCCCACAACTCGCCAAGATGATGGACAAGTTCGTCATCGTCCGTTCGCTCGTCGGTTCCTCCGGCGACCACGATGCCCACCAATGCATGACCGGCGTTCGCCGCGAACCCGCGAAGATGGGCTATACGCCCTCCTTCGGTGCGTGGGTCTCCAAGGTGCAAGGGCCGGTGATTCCGGCCGTGCCGCCCCACCTCACGCTCATGTATCGCACCGGCGAGCCGAAGTGGGGCTACCCTGGCGACGGCGGCTTCCTCGGACTCGCCCACTCGCCCTTCCGCCTCGCCGGCGGCAAAGGAGCCATGGGCTCCGACAACATGACCCTCAAGGGCGTCACCCTCGAACAACTCCGCGACCGCAAGGGGCTCCTCCATTCGTTCGACGACTTCGATCGCACGGTCGACCGTTCCGGCATCATGAACGGCATGGACGAGTTCAACCGTCAGGCGTTCGACATTCTCACGTCGTCCAAACTGAAGGACGCACTCGACCTCTCGAAGGAACGGCCCGAGGTGCTCGAACGCTACGGCGTGGACGATCCCGCGTTCGAACGCGATGGTGCCCCACGCATGGTCCGCAACTTCTGCGTGGCCCGCCGGCTCGTCGAAGCGGGTGCCCGCGTGGTGAGCATGAACTTCACCCGCTGGGACTGGCACGGTTCGGACGGCAAGAACTTCGTGCAAGGGAAGAAGGACATGCCGCTGCTCGATCGCGCGGTCACGGCGCTGGTCGGCGACTTGCACGATCGCGGGCTGGACAAGGACGTAACGGTACTCGTGTGGGGCGAGTTCGGCCGCACGCCGCGGATCAACAAGGATGCGAGCCGCGACCACTGGCCGCAACTCAGTTGCGCCTTGATGGCGGGCGGCGGCATGAAGACCGGCCAGGTGATCGGCGCTTCGAACCGCCTCGCCGAACATGCGACCGAACGGCCCGTGACGCACCAGCAAATTTTCGCGACGCTGTACCGCAACCTCGGCATCGACTTGAACCCGATCCGCGAGTTCGACCCGAATGGCCGCCCGCAGTACCCGGTAGAAGAAGGCACGCAACCGATCCGCGAGGTGGCGTGAGCAAAGCGAGTTTACCTCGGTAGCCTCATCTGCTATCTTGCCCTTCATGAGGCGCGAGAATGAATTCCGGAGCCTCTGCGGCTTCTTTCCAGCTAACGCCTACCCGAATCGCGCATATTCTCGATGGGGATGCAACGGGCGGAGGGCACGGTCCGGGGCGGAACATTTCGGGAAAGTCCGAGTTCCCGAGGCCCCTCACAGATGATGAAATCGTGTCGGGAATCGTGACGATCGCGAATGATCCGGCGAGTTTCCCCGGCGGAGTGATCCCGGCTCGAGGCCCTCGAATGAGACTTCAGGGCAGCATACGCGGCACGGCAACGATTGTGATCGTCGATCCTGCGAGTCGCGAAATCGCAACCGCATACCCGTACGGAATCGTTCGCAATCCGTAAGAGGAAAACATGCCCATTCACAGCGAAACTTGGAACGCGGTGTCGAGTCTCCTTCAAACCGCCTATGGTGAGATTCGTCGGAAGCCGACGGTAGCATCCACGGGAATCGAGGCGGAAGAACAATTCTTGGAATATCTCGACCACAAAGAACTCGAACTCGCTTGGGACGAATTGGCCGAACTCGGCACACCCACCGGTCGTTCCTCCTTTTGGCTCCTGCTTGCGAGGGCGGCTGAGGAGATGGAACTCCCTGAAAAAGCGTCCGAAGCGTCGCGCCGAGCGATGCTCGCGGCATGACTTCCTGCCTCCCGTTTGACGCCGTAGCCCCTTCCGTGTAAACCTATCCCATTCATCGGGCCGGAACGCGCCCGCCTCTTTCCGTTCGACCGCGAGGTCAGATGTCCAAACTGCTCGTCACCGGCGGGTGCGGGTTCATCGGGTCGAACTTCATTCGACACCTGCTCGCCACCGATCCCACGGTCCGCATCGTCAACTTCGACGGGCTCACCTACGCGGGCAACCTCGCCAACTTGAAGGATGTCGAGAGCCAACTGCGCTACAAGTTCGTGAAAGGCGACATCGCGGACCGCGAGCAGGTCCGCGCCGCCATGCAGATGGGCATCACGGACGTGATCCACTTTGCGGCCGAGAGCCACGTCGACCGCAGCATCCAAGATTCGGGGCCATTCCTTCGCACGAACGTGATCGGCACGCAAATCCTGCTGGACGCCGCCCGCGAATTCAACGTGAAGAAATACGTGCAGGTCTCGACGGACGAGGTGTACGGGAGCCTCGGCGACACCGGTTCCTTCACCGAAGAAACGCCGCTCCATCCGAACAGCCCGTACTCGGCCTCGAAGGCCGGTGCGGACATGCTCGTGCAGGCGTACCAGCACACCTTCGGTATGCCCGCCGTCATCACGCGCTGTTCCAACAACTACGGGCCGTATCAGTTCCCCGAGAAGTTGATTCCGCTGTTCATCACCAACATCATGCGGAACGAACCGGTGCCGGTGTACGGCGATGGGCAGCAGGTTCGCGACTGGATTCACGTGCTCGATCACTGCACCGGCGTCGAAGCCGCGTGGCGTTCCGGAAAGCCCGGCGAGGTCTACAACTTCGGTGGTCGCTGCGAGAAGACCAACCTCGATCTGACCAAGACCTTGCTCGATCTCCTGGGCAAGCCGCACACGCTGATTAAGTACGTGAAGGACCGCCCCGGCCACGACCGCCGTTACGCCATCGACTGCGCGAAGGCCGAGCGCGAACTCGGATGGACGCCGAAGTGGACCTTCGAGAAGGGCATCCGCGACACCATCGACTGGTATAAGGACAACCCGGGCTGGATCGACGGGATCATGAACAAGGACTACCTCAAGTATTACGAGAAGCAGTACGGAGCCTAACAATGTCGATTCGCGGTGTGATCCTAGCCGGCGGGAAGGGAACCCGCATGGGCGAACTGACCAAGGTGACCAACAAGCACCTGCTGCCCGTCGGCCCGTGGCCGATGGTTTACCACCCGCTCAAGAAGCTCGTCGGGGCCGGGCTCTCGGATGTGCTGCTCGTCTCCGGCACCGAGCACATGGGCGACTTCGTCGAACTGCTCGGCTCCGGCACCACCTACGGCTGCAGCCTCACCTATCGCGTTCAAGATCAGGCTGGCGGCATTGCACAAGCCCTCGGGCTTGCCGAACAATTCTGCATGGGCAGTCGTTCCTGCGTGCTGCTCGGCGACAACATCTTCCGCGACCCGCTCATCCCTTTTGTCGAGAAGGCGAACAGCCGACCGGACTGGGCCTGGATCGGCTTGAAGCAAGTGCCCGATCCCGGCCGCTACGGCGTCGCCGAACTCAAGGGCGATCAGGTCGTGAGCATCGAGGAGAAGCCCGAGAACCCGAAGAGCGACCTCGCCGTCGTCGGCATCTACATCTATCCGCCGGACGTATTCAACTTGATCCGCACGCTCAAACCGAGCCGCCGCGGCGAACTCGAAATCACCGACGTGAACAACTACTACTTGAAGCAAGGCCGCATGGGCTACAGCGTGCTCGACGGCTACTGGACCGACGCCGGCACCTTGGATTCGTTGGACTTCGCGAACGAGATCGTCCGCAAGGAACCGCCTCGATTCTAGCAACCACCTTACCGTTTAGCCGCAAGGACTCTCCATGGCCCGCTCCCGAGTCGTCGTCGCCGATTTCGTCACCGATGCTCTCCAGCCCGAACGCGACATCCTCGGCGACATTGCCGACATCGTCGCCCTCGATGCCAACACCGAAGCCGACCTCTCCGGCAAGATCGAGGACGCCGATGCCGTGATGGTCTACCACAATATCGCCATCACGAAGACCACGATCGCGAACTTGAAGCAGTGCAAGCTCATCGTTCGTTGCGGCGTCGGCTTCGATAACGTCGATCACATTTTCGCCCGCAGCCGCGGCATCCCGGTCGGCAACGTCCCCGATTACGGCACCGAGGAAGTCGCGGACTCGGCCATCGGCATGGCCCTCGCCCTGGCTCGGGGCATCAACTTCTTTAACCGCCGCCTGCAACGGGAAGCCGGGCCGTGGGCCTACATGCAAGGCTCGCCCATTCTGCGACTGCGCGGCCGCGTCTTCGGCATCATCGGCCTCGGCCGCATCGGAACCGCTGCCGCCATTCGCGCCAAAGCCCTCGGCATGGACGTCGCGTTCTACGACCCGCTCAAGCCGGACGGCCACGACAAAGCACTCGGCATCCGTCGCGTCGAGAAGCTCGACGACCTCTTGAAGCAAGCCTTCATCCTGAGCCTTCACTGCCCGCTGACGCCGGAGACGAAGCACATCGTCGATGCCCGCGCCTTGAGCGTCATGCAGAACGGCACGTTCCTCGTGAACACGGCTCGCGGCGGCACCGTGGACGCCACCGCGATCCCGGCCGCGATCCGCAGCGGTAAGCTCGCCGGTGCCGCCATCGACGTGCTGGCTCAGGAGCCGCCTTCGAACGAACACCCGCTGCTCGTCGCCTGGCGCGACCCGAACGATCCCTGCCACGATCGCGTGATCCTCAACCCGCACTCGGCGTTCTATTCCGAGGAGGGCCTGCTCGACATGCGCGTGAAAGGTGCCCAGGCCTGCCGGCGCGCTCTGCTCGGCGAGCCGCTTCGCAACGTCGTGAATTAGGTGCTTGTTACTTCGACTGTATGTAAGGAATGCAAAGGCACCTGCGGAGTAGCCACGAAACGCCCAACCGCTCCCCGTTGGGGAGAGGTCGCCATGCCGATGCGAATGCATCGGCATGGCGGGTGAGGGGTTTTTACTTCGAAGCCAGCCCCTCACCCGGTTCGCGAACTGCATCCGCAGTTCTATTACGGAAAGCAAATGGCTCTGCACGAAGTGCGACGAGCCAATCTCACCGTGATCGCCAACCGGATCGTTGTCGGGTAAACCATGAGGAAACGCAACGTCTTCACGAGTTCGATTCCCGCTTCG